>JAHBWU010000031.1 GCA_019636835.1 Nitrospira sp. | reverse complement strand
ATTTTTTCTTACCTTGTGAGGGCTGTAGAAAGCCAGTGTGGTGTCTTCGCCATATTACTTCCGTATCGCGTCTCCACGAATAACTGACGAACTATCCGCTGAGTATTGGCGGAAGGCTAGTTGAATGTCAGAGCACCATGTAACCCATTGAGCATGTGGGAATGCGTGGGATATATCATTGTGTGCATTGCACTCAAGTCTAAAGGGATCGGCAAACCTAAACGACCTCCGGACCCATTCGAGCAGTTGCATTCTGCACGATTGCAGTCGGGTGCAAGCTTCTTGAAGGCGCAACCACCGAACCAGTTGAACCCCGCGCGCTCGCAACCGCGCGTAAAATACTTGAAGAGAGGTAAGGGCGTGGGTTTCGGAGCGAGGTGGGCCGGCGAAAGATCTGCATACAGTACCTGCTTCATTGGGGTCAGCCGAGTAGCGAATATCGACATTGCCTGGACGCACGGAACCGTTGACGACAAGCAACTGTAGGGCCAGCCGCTTCTGCTGCATGCGCAATCGATAAGTACGCCAGCCAAACAACGATAGAATAGTGGGAGAAATGTTTGTTGTTTCCCTCATTGCAGATTCCCACCACTCTTCCATCGTTGCCGTCGATGCTTGAGGGAGGGAAGTACCGACTGCACTGAGCACACATGCCTGATTCTCCAGCGGCAAAAGAGGGCTGAAGGCTACGATACTCTTTGTTCCTTCCGCAGTTGTCTGTGATGCTATGGGGATGGTGCTACCGAGTGCACTGAGCATGCAAGCCTGATTCTCTCGTGGCAAAAGAGGGCTGAAGGGTCGGCTGGCTCTTATTCTCGCCGAATCATGGGCACGCTTTCTCGCTGCACGCTTATTCGGGACCTGCTTTTTCTCAGCACTCTTTTTCTGAACACCCTTTTTCGTGGATCGACCACTGGCTCTTCCGATTCTGCCGAGTTGCTTCTGCATGGGTGGACCTCCAACTAGTTACAAGCTGCTGACGTGCATCCTTGTATTTCGCATGGCATGTCGTTTGGCGAATTGCACGGAGGCAGAATAGCCTGAGGAGCCGGCTCTGAGAATACCGTAGAGGTAGCAGAAATTAGACAAAAGAAGGATGCCGCTCCCCTGCCAATGGACATACGCCTGTAAAGAACTTGCGAGACGACAGACATGCCTGTGCGCAAGCAGATTATTGATCAACTCCTTTAACCTCTCAGAAGTGCAAAATGAAAAATCTCCTCTGTACCCCGTCAGCTTGACCAGCCAGGAGTTTTTGTACCATCTTCTATTCCAGCCGGAGTTCCCCATCTGGGAGAATGGGGGTGGGGGCAGGGTGCCGCGAAATGGAACTTGGTCCCCAGCTCCAGTTTATTGCGGTCCAGACTGAGTGCATAGGCGCAGGGCTCATCACGGCTTATGAGGGTGATGTCCGACTGTACAAACAAATGTTTAAAGGCGTTTGCAACCTCATTTAACAGGTTGCGGAAAAACTCGGTTGATGCTAACCATATGGCTGAAACGTTCCCTACGTGCGAATGCCACAATATCATCAGGATGCTCAAAAAGGCTGTCCAGCAAGGCCGCAGCGAGCGAAGAGCCGAGGCGTACGCTTCGGTACGTTGAGCCTCTGAGCGATGCGAGAACGCCGCTGGCGGACTTTTTCAGCATCCTGTTAACAGCAAATGCCCCAGGCCGTGACTTATAAGGGGTTCACCATTCAACCTGCCCCTCGGCAACTCGTGGATACCGGTCAGTGGGAGTTGAATGTCTTCATTTCATGGACCACTGAGGACGACGAGGACAGTCGTCATTTCGTGAAGACTGGTCGGTATGCGACCGAGGACGAAGCCACAGCCCAATGCCTTGTCTATGGCCAACTAATCATTGATGGCAAGATTCCTGGCTCCTCGGTCGGATAAAGCAAATGGGTGAACCGGCATGGCGCTGCCGAAAGGCAAGTGACTACTAACCGTCTGGACAGTCAGCATGCTCACGGAGACTCGTCATGCGACTCACTCTGGCTCTGTTCTTCACCCTTCTCAGTGCCTGTGCCGACCTAAATCCCCATAAAGCTTCCTATCAAACCGGCAGTTTTTCGACCGATGAACGCCAGTCACTGTATGACCAGGCCCTTGAGGGAGCACGACTGTCTCGTGAACGGTACATCGCGACGACCCGTCCTGCCCTTCAGCTCAAGTTTCGACAGGAATACCCCACGATGACGGAAGCGGACATCGAGGTCCTGGTCAATGATGCGTTAGAGAAAGGCTTGCGACCAGAGACTGGACGCCGACCGGATGGGCCAATCAGACAACCCCAAATGGATTGCATGTCTTCCCCATGGAGAAATTCTGCCTTTGCGAATTGCTATTAGCGACCGATGTACCCGAGAAGTGTAGTTGATGCGATCCATCTGAGCGAACTTCCTTCTGGCCATTCTACTCTGTGGTTTACCCCAGATTGCCGTGGACGCCTTTTCATTTACTGGCCGAGTGGTCGCCATACTCGATGGGGACACGATCGAGGTCCTGCACACCGGAAAAGCTGAACGTATCCGCGGGGACGGTGGAACTCATCGATGGTACGAGCCTGAACTATGAACTTGTCCGGCAAGGTTGTTGGTGCTATCGGAAGTATGCACCGGCGGATATCTTCCTCGCAGTATTGGAGGCAGTGGCTCAGAGATGCCAAGAAAGGCTTGTGGGTTGATCCCTCTCCTGTGCCTCCGTGGGAGTGGCGGCAGGGGGCAAAACCGTACCCTAGGAAGGACGGAGGTCACCAGACTTTATAGTGAACCTTTGGACGCTCTCGTCCTCAAGGTCGAGCTCCTCACCGACTGGCGAGTTGCAACATTCCGTAGAGCATTCCGAATATAGCGACTAACACGTACACTTCGATGAAGGACATCATGATGGGTTCACCCCCTTCTCTCGTTGACCTGCGCTCTTCTACACCTCCAAGATGAACCCTCTATGATGAAATCGTGAAGAGTTCTTCATAAATGTGTGTCCCTGCCCTAATTCGAACCACCGAGTGTAGAAGGGATCACGTCGGCATGTGGCCTTCCTGAGCGTCATATGGCCGGACAATGGTTGGGCGACGGGGGGCCTTTTTCGGCGAGCAACCTTTTGGCACAATTGCGTTTTGAGAAAGCCCCGGGGGTCGATCTGGAATGATAGCGCTGGAGATGAATGGCTATGGCGTCGGAGTCCTCATGATCACATCCCCAGCTGCCGAACATGCCGGGAGGTCTTCTGCCTGGTGGCGGTGTAACCATCACCCCTCGCTCCCCTCACGTTCCACGCAATGGGATGCAAACCTGCCAATAGCCTATGGCTCGCTCCTGTTGGGGGCTTCCGCCTCTTTCTGTGCATTGAGAGATCTGGCGAACAGAGTTTCGGTTGGTCTTGACAACCGGAAATGGGGTAACCCATCCGCGAGTTCAAATCTCGCCCCCTCCGTCATATGCCTCCGCTGTTATGATCTATTCTCCTCACACCACTGGTACGAACCTCGTGCAGTCCCGGTCTTCGGCCTCGATTATTTCCAGCTTCGGCAGTTCACAGAAACATCCCGCTTCGCTATTTAACCTGGATTAGATCCGAGCATGCGTGGCATGCCAAATCGTGGGCCGTTGCTCCTCTTTCTGGCCTTCCAAAAGCCTTTCGCATAAGCGTACTTAGCGTCACGACGATTGTACGTGAAAATTGCCAATCGTTAAAATGTGCGCTATACACTACCATAACCTTGGAATAGTGAAGGCTCATCTGGTAGCCATATGAACAAGTCGAACGATGTAGGTAATACTTGCCAGGGACGAAAAATTCTCGGTGTCATTGGCGGAATGGGACCGATGGCAACTGCCCTCTTTTACCGGATGTTGGTGTCTGAAACAAAAGCCGTGTGCGATCAGGAACATCTGCATGTCATCATTGACGGAGACTCCACTATACCCGATAGAACCTGGGCCATTGAGTCACAGCACACGGAAGTTCTCTGCGGCTCATTGAAGAAGTCTGCTCATCGGCTGATTCGTGCGGGAGCTGAACTGCTGGTTATGCCATGCAACACTGCACATGTCGTATACAATGAAGTGGTTGAGAACCTTCCCGTCCCGTTCTTGAACATCGTGACCGAAACACGAAAGGAGCTCGCCCTCTCGGGATGTACCCGCCCATGTCTTCTAGCGACTAGGGGGACGCTACGGTCTGGACTGTATCAAGAAGCCTTATCCGACATGAACGTGCTCTTGCCGTCTGAGGAGGAGACGTGCGAAGTTCATACGGCGATCGAATACATCAAGGGTGCTCGGATTGAGGAAGCTCGTTCTATACTCACAGAGGTGGTGATCTCACTCGTCGCCAAGGGCGCGGACGGTGTCGTATTTGGGTGCACAGATATTCCTCTTGCGCTCGAAGGGGAACACATCTCCGTACCGGTGTTCGATACAACACGGATACTCGCTCGTGCGTCTGTGCGTGAATGCGGCGCTCACCTAAGAGAATATAGCGTAGAAGGTAAAGCCTGAGGATTTACCGGTTAGGTTCTGTCGCAACCAACCCTTTGCCGTGGGCAAGACCCTCTTAAATAGACCGGCATGGCGGCCTCATCGCGACGGAATGATTACTCAACTGTCCCCTTGGAGGGAAATTGCTGAGGATTCTATCCCACAGTCCCCACTCGAAGACCTATCTGCTGTCGTTTGGCAGCTCGGTTTCCTGTCTTAGCCCTCCGTCCAAGCAAATCGCAGCTCATCCTCATCTATAAAGACCGTGAGTTGACACTCTCCTCTCCTCCACGTAGGGTTTCTCCGTTTCTGATCGAGAACCACGTACTTCCCAGGGACAACGTCATCATGGACTGGCTCTTGTTGATCGCCTTGCTTGTTGTACTCGTCATCTGTGGCGCAGGGGCTTTCGCACTGTATAGATTCGTCGGCAAGATCAAGCAGGAGTTTCAAGGACATCTACCCGCGCTTCGCATTACCAACATGTCCGCGATGAACGCGGGAGATGTGGTCACGTTGACACCCGAGGTGGAAAACGTGGGCCGTGGAGTGGCTCATGATTGCGTAGTCCAATTGGCAGGATGGGAGGGTAATTTTGCGGTCAAGAGCATGTACCCCAAAGGGCCTCGATATCGACGCCACTCAGTTCCCATCGTCCTGGGCCACGATGCACCGATCCGCATGAAAGTATTGAGCAGATGCTATCTGCGATTAGCATATCGGGACCGCTGGGAACAACGGTATGAGTGTTGGTATCCGGTTACCCAAATCAAGAACGTGAACACTTCTCTCTATGACATTCAGATACAGCTCTCTGACCCGGAGTTGACAGAACCTCATCCGTCAATCAGAGAAATGTGGAAGCTGCTTCGCAGAACACCCGCGAATGACTGACCAGAGCTGACGGCTAGTTTCGACAGTATATTTCTCCCGCGACGTCTTGTCCAGAAGCCTCATCTTGAGCCCTTGCATTCTGGGCTCCTGAACCGTACCATTTTATTCTGCCCTCACAGAGGGTGGCCATGCCTGTAAGACTTTGGAGCGCCGTCCGACTGAGAAGCATCACATCACCGATGAAGGAGAAATCCGATGCCGCCTAATATTCAGATCGCTTCCATCGTCAAGGTCACGAAGACCGATGAAGAATGGAAAAAACAGCTGCCGGCTGCCGCCTATCGCGTCTTGCGGCAGGAAGATACAGAGAGACCGTTCGTCAACCCACTGCATGAGAACCACCAATCGGGGACCTATTATTGCGCCGGTTGCGACCTGCCGCTCTTCTCGTCCGACCACAAATTCGACAGTCGTACCGGCTGGCCCAGCTTCTGGCAGCCGATCGATCCACGCGTGGTCGAGACTCGAACCGATTTCAAACTCTTCATGCCCAGAACGGAAGTCCATTGTGCGCGATGTGAGGGCCACCAAGGCCACGTGTTCAAAGATGGGCCGAAGCCCACCGGTCTTCGTTACTGCATCAACGGCGTGGCCTTGAAATTCGTGGCCGGCTGATTGCCGGTCGTCACTATCTCCTCTTGAGCAAGGACTCCCCGCGTACCAGCCACCTAGCACTGCGGCTCGAGCACGGCTGGCGCTACCCATCTTATTCACGGTACAATCCGGAACACGGATCATCGAGGCGACGTTGAGATGCTCTCCCGCGTATTACCGTACACATTTCTCGGATTGGCTCCCTTGCTTCTTTCTTGCGGTGAGTCATCCAACCTGTTCGGTTCGAAGACATCCCCTTGTTCCTTGATGACCGTTGCAGACGTAGAACAGGCGCTCGGAGAACCGGTTCAAGAAGGGAATCTGGCCGATCCGACAACCTGTGTCTTCAAAGCGCACCGTAATGAGGGACACACCGTCACGGTTCAGCTTGATGAATCCCCCGGGAAAGAACGGCGGACATGGTTCAATAAGGAGCGCATGCGTCGTGACAGCCATCTCATTCCCGGCCTGGGCGACGGAGCGGTGAGAATTGACTCCTCTCCGACTTTGTCCAGGCTGACCTTCATGCACAAAGACACGTTTCTGACCGTGATCGTTGCTTCGACCCGACAGAAACAGCTCAGTGAGTCTGTCACCCGATTGGGAAGGGTCGCTGCAGCCCGTTACGGAGCGTCCTTAGCAGCGACTCTCCCTCCATCAGCCACAAGCACAGACTCAGCCTCCACTTCAACCCGCCTACCCAACCGCGGAGCCCACACTGAGATCGTCGCTTCGCCGGCACCGGTGACGCTCACGCATACGCTCCCCACCGCTTCTGATATCCAGGCCGGACCAAGGAAAGCGACGTCGTTCGATCCGACAAACCTGGTTGGAACCTGGCACACGCATGTCACACAGGGTACGACCCAGCATGACATGCTCCTCATCATTCAGCCTAATCTGAAGTGGTCGCTCTCATCGATGATGCAGTTCGACGGCATCTTGAACGCTGAAGCAGGTTTGTGGTCACTCGAGCGAGCGAATACTTTCAAGGGCCTTGGGTGGAAAGGGACTTACCGCAAGACGACACCGACTTCGTTCGCCAGCACCGGCAGTGTTCAGGCGACTTGGAAGAGACTTTCGATCGACCAGGACCCAACGCGCATTCCAGCCGAATTGTGGAAACTCCGACGCGAAGCAACCAGCGTACCGGTTTTCCAATTGAAGACGGTCGATCCTGAGTTGGTCGGCCAATGGGAGGGGTCCGGCACCTATGCCGGAGGTTCCGCCGCCTTCGTGTGGGCGATCAAGCCAACCGCTGCGACCGACTTGCTGATTGTCGATACGATTCGCGGAACCGTGCACACCAGAGACGGCATTCCCCAGCTCCAAGCTATTCAAAAAAAACAACGCGTCAGCGTCATCGCGTTTCATGACGGTGGATTTACCACGACCGATGGGAAAACCAAGCTTCGATGGACACAATTTCGTTCTGAACCGACAGAGGACCGTCAGCTCTAGCCCCATCATTGTTCGTATGGCTTCGGAAAGGTGTTCTCTCATGGCAGACACACAAGCTCGCATCGGGTTCGTCGGGGTAGGTCGGATGGGCGCCAACATGGCCAGGCGATTGAAAGAACGGGGATACTGTATCGCGGCGGTTCAGGACCGTCATGCCGAAACGTCGGAATCCTTGGCGCAGGAATTGGCATCGGAAGCAGCCGTATCGCCGGCGCGCGTTGCTGAAGTGTCTGAAATCGTCATTACCGTCGTGTCGGACGACGAGGCAATGCGAGACATTTATGCGGAACAGGACCAGACCAGCCTGATGGCTCACGCGAAAGATCGACTATTCATCAACTGTGCCACCCTCACGCCGACGCTGCATATCGACATCGAACAAGCGGTTGAACGGCAGGGTGGTGCGGCCCTTGAAGCCTGTATGGCGAGCAGCATAACCCAAGCGCGCCAGGGTACTCTGTATCTGATGTGCGGGGGCAAGCGGGAAGTGTTCAACCGGGCTCACCCGGTGCTGGACGCCCTCGGCACGACGGTACGATATATCGGCCCAGCTGGACAGGCGGCAAAAGTCAAAGCGCTCGTCAACATGGTGATGAACAGCAATACCGCCGCGTTGGCCGAAGGGTTAGGGCTGGGGAAGGCGTTGGGAATCGATCTGACTCTTTTGCGTGAGGTATTCAGTCAGACCGGAGCTGCTTCACGAGTATTGGAAACGGACGGAGAAGATATGCAGTTACGTGTACACGACTGTTTCTTTTCGACAGCCCACGCTACGAAAGACTCGGCCATCGCGCTCGACTTGGCGCAGAATGTCGGCCTCTCGCTTCCCGTCGCGCTCGCCACTTTGGGCCAATACCGGCGCTTGATGGAATTGGGGAAAGGTGATCTGGATAAATCTGCGGTTGCCGAATTGACCTTCCTCGATCGCCTTTGATTGTTCCTGGTGAGAAACTTACTTCGGGCAAGCTTGTGTGTACACCGAACGAGAGCCGCTGTTCTCAAACCCCTAATCTCTACAGAACTACTCTCCGTCTTAATGCATCGTAAATCTATTGTGTGAAAAACAGGCGAACCTGTTCTTCAGGCACACAACCGACGAGCAGATCGCCCTCTGGAGACACAAGTAGAGGAACTCCATTTTGACCTGTCGCATGCCAAGCAGTTTCCCATTTTTGTGCGATGACCTGGTTCTGCCCATCAATGTCTTCAGCAAAATGATCCCCCGCCAACTCCTTCAAAATCGATGGATCAGAAATGTCTCGACCGTCGCACCAGAAAGCACGGTACGTTCGCTGAACAAAATCCATCCCGTCCAGAAGACCATTTTGTAAGAGGGCAACCGCTTGCTCAATCGCCGGCAGAGTATTCGGCTTCCCAGGCGGCAACGCGATCGGCAAGCCCGGTGCCAATCGCTGCACCATCGCGACTTCGTGCCGCAATTCTGCTCCCAACGAACCGCTCCACGGCTTCATAGGGCGGGGCAACTGCGGCGCATGCTGTACTCCACGCCACTGGCACCGGTCGATCAGCCCCAAGTCGTGCAACCGTTCGTGCAGCGCATAACAGAAGGGGCAGTTGAAATCGCTGTAGAGTACAAACTTATCACTGGGAGGAGTAATCGTCATGGAGCCACTTTACCGAAGTGGCTCGACGGAGTCTACCCCATCGGCAAAGGGGGAACGACGGGAGCACCGAACTATGTCAGGAGTCGGTGTTGCGTAACAGTTCTTGAAGATTCGTACGGAGGACGGTCAACGTGACCGGCTTAGTCACGACCCTATCCATACCGGCTTGGCGACACTTCTGAACTTCCTCGTCGGAAGCATGGCCGGTGAGAGCCATGATCGGCAGATGATTCAGCGTCCCTTCTTCGCGGCGACGAACTGCACGGGTGGCTTCATAGCCATCCATTTCCGGCATTTCGCAATCCATCAACACGATGTCATACGCTGTTCGCGTGATGGCCTCCACCGCTTCACACCCCGTGCGTGCAACTTCGACCTGGCAACCTAGCTTCTGCAAAAACTTACAGGCGACAACTTGATTGATTTCATTGTCATCCGCAACCAGGACACGCAGCGGCCCCAGCGGTTCTCCTGCACCACGTTGATCCGTGCCTAGCGAAGATGCTGTGGGATCTCGATGAACAGCAGGAAGGTGATTGGTGGTATAGACGAATGTACTGCCGTGACCGAACTCGCTGCTGACTGTGATGGTCCCTCCCATCAACTCGATGAGCTGACGGCAGATCATGAGACCGAGGCCTGTTCCCCCGAATCGCCTCGCAGTCGATGCCTCAGCTTGTGCATATGCCTTAAACAGATGAGCTTGTTGCTCAGAAGTTAACCCGATGCCCGTATCTTGTACGCTCCACTGCAATACCATTGTCCCCGAACTACCCGACGGTTCTGGTTTCACAGACACGGCAATCGTAACCCCTCCATGTTTAGTGAACTTGATCGCATTCCCGACGAGGTTGAATAGGATTTGTCGCAACCTGATCGGATCACCTCTGAACTCCTCCGGGACATCGGCATCAATGTTCACAGAAACAGTGAGCCCTTTTGAGGAAGCTAACCCCTCCGCCAACGTCGTTATGTCGCAGATCAATGCCCGCAGATTGACATCGGCCACTTCGAGAGTCATCTTGCCGGCCTCAATTTTGGAGAAATCGAGAATGTCGTTCACCAGCGTCAACAACGCCTCTGCCGAGCGATGCATGGTTTCGATCAGCTGTCGCTGTTGGTCGGTCAGCGATGTGTCCTTAAGGAGTTGCGTGCATCCCAGTACACCGTTCATCGGAGTACGAAGCTCATGGCTCATCGTGGCGAGAAAGATTCCCTTCGCCCGCGCCGACTCCTCGGCTGCTTCTTTCGCCCGGCGTAAGGCCACATCTGAGGTGATATCCAGTCCATAGGCACGGACTAATTTCAATTCTTTCAGAGGGAAAAACGACCAGGCGATAATCCGATCCGCCACGACATGTTCCACCCGGGACAACGGAGAATCGGTCGTAAGACATTCGTGCAGCATCGCCGACAGATTTGCCGGAAACATCACTTCGACCCCGGCTTCGAGTAATCCGCATTGAGTCATCAAATTGAGCATGCCGGTGTTGGCAAAAAGCATGGCTCCCGTCGCGTCAAACTCCACAATTGGATTGGGCGCATCCTCCGCCAGCCGTGCCGCGCGCTGCACATCTCTCTGGAACTCCATGGCATCGGTCATGTCGCGCACCACGATCACGCCGCCGACTCGTACTCCCCGTTGAGTTCGTGGCCAGAACGAAATCGAGAGATCAAACTGAGTGCCGTCTCCCCGTTTCCAAGAATGCGAGGGTATCCAAGCAACTTCGCCGGTGCTCATCATCTGGCTAAATGGGCACCAGGTCGTCCCACCATCCTTCGATGTCAGACATCCCATAATGTCGTGAAATGTCATTCCGATGGCATCACGCGTCCTTCGGAGGAGTTGTTGTGCCATAGGATTCAGAAATACTATACGGCCTACTTGATCCGTAACAACGATGATATCTGTTGCAGCTTCGAGAACGAGAGCAATATCCTCTCTGGCCGGCAACCAAGCCAGTGAACCATTGGAAGGATGGTCGGGGATGGGCGTGGCAGGAACCGTCATGCGCTTCCCTGCATCACTATTGTCTCCCGGGCACAAAGATCTGGGGCTGTCAGTGATACCTTATCGGTACCTACGGGTATTTTTTTAATTGAGACCTCTGGAGGAATCATGCGGCAAGCGATCCAGCATACACCATCACGGTCCCGCGGGAGCAACCCGACATGACCGCATGTGCTCGATTCTGCCGGTTCGTGTCGATCGTTTGCAGTTGCCACAAACCGGTCTCTGCTACACTTCAACCAATCGTGTGCTCAAGTCTTAGGTCGAACGACCGATACGGTTTTCGACAGGGTGAAAAAGGCAAACCACCTGAGAGGGTGGGACGCAAAGCCGAGGGACCTCAACAGGGACGGAATATGTTCCAGGGTCAGCCTAGCTGCCACACAATCGATGCTTCGACCAGTCAGGCTCTCCCTCCCATTCCCCCGGTGCCTTCCTCTGAATTCGAGCCTCAACTGAATGGAGGTGCCGCATGATTTCCGCGATCCATACAGCCCTTTCGGGCCTGACTGCCTTTAGTAAACAGATCGAAGTCGTTGCACACAATGTCGCCAACGTCAATACTGACGGATTCAAGAAATCCAGGACAGAGTTCGTCGAAATCCCAAGCGGTGGGGTCCTTCCTGTTGTTGAAAAAGACGACTCATCCGGCCCTACCGTTCTTCGCGACAGAGGCGGCAATCAGACCATGAGTGAGCTCTCGAATGTCGATCTGGGTGAGGAAGTGGTGCAGCAGATCGTGGCACAACGTAGCTTTGAAGCGAATCTCCAGACCTTACGAACAGGAGATGCCTTACTCGGCAGTATCTTGGACATAAAGAAATAGCCGACCACCGTCATTATTCACACGCCACTCAGCAGCACCCTCAGAAGCGCCGGTTATACTTTTATTTCCTGCAGACCAACCGATTCTTCATCTTTCTGAGACGTAGCTTTCCCGCCGATCCGTATGCTATGTCGAGGCCATGGCTTGCCCTCGTGTCCTGTTGTTGATTCCTCCCTTGACTCAGCTGAACACTCCCTACCCATCCACCGCCTATTTAACTGGGTTTCTTCAGTCCCGTGGAATCGAGGCAGAGCAAGCCGACTTGGGCATCGAAATGGTGTTGCGCTTATTCAGTCCCGAGGGGTTACGAAATGTCTTCCGACAACTTCACGACCAAGAGGGCTCACTTCCCATGGAAGCCCTCGGCATGATGAGGGCTGAACAGACCTACGTGGAAATGATCGGACCGGTCGTCGCCTTCTTGCAGGGCAAAACCCCCAAGATGGCCGCTCGCTTGATTCAACCCGGAGTGTTGCCTCAAGGCCCGCGATTCCGAGGTCGTAAGAAATTCGCGCGCTCGGTATCAGTGATTGATAGGGCTAAACAATGGGCGACGTTCTTCCTCGAAGACCTCGCTGATTTGGTGCAAGCCACTATTACACCGCACTTCGCCTTGAGCCGATATGCCGAGCATATCGGGTGCAGTGCCTCATCGTTTGATCAAATTGCCGGCGCCTTGGCGGAGCCGGCGAGTCTGACTGATGAATGGCTCCTGGATTCATTCTGGAAACACGTTAACCGTGTCAATCCATCGCTGGTCGGTCTCTCCATACCGTTTCCGGGTAATCTCTATGGGGCATTCCTCATCGCAAAGACACTCAAGCAGCATCGTCCTGATCTGCCTGTGGCCATCGGCGGCGGCTATGTGAACACGGAATTGCGTCGGGTTGCCGATCCTCGCGTGTTCGATTATGTCGACTTTATTACGTTCGACAACGGTGAACGGCCGCTCCTTTCCTTAATTGAACATCTTTCCGGCTTGCGTCCCCGTCGATCGCTGTGCCGCACCATGTATCGCCGACACGATCGCGTGGTCTATGCCGATGATCCCTCGTCACGCGACTTCACGATGAACGACATCGGTTGTCCAACCTACCGAGGCCTGGCACTGGATCACTACCTGACCATTCTCGACAGTACCAATCCGATGCATCGCCTCTGGTCGGAAGGCCATTGGAATAAACTCACCGTGGCACATGGCTGCTATTGGAAACAATGCACGTTCTGCGATGTAGGGCTCACCTACATCAGTCGGTACGAGATGACACCGACCGAACGGCTCATCCGGCAAATCGAACAACTCGTAGCCGAGACGGGCCGGAGAGGATTTCACTTCGTTGACGAGGCCGCCCCACCATCCGCATTGAAGTCGCTGGCCCTTGCGCTCTTAGAGCGGCGAATCGATATCACCTGGTGGGGGAATATCCGCTTTGAGACGGCTTTTTCACCGGACCTTTGCCGTCTTCTTTCCGTCTCCGGTTGTATCGCGGTGACGGCGGGGCTCGAGGCCGCTTCAGATCGGTTACTGGACAAGATGAAGAAAGGCATTACCGTCGATCAGACCGCGCTGGTCGCCGCCGGGTTCAAAGATGCCGGCATTCTGATTCATGCCTATCTCATGTACGGTTGTCCATCGGAGACGATTCAGGAAACGATCGATTCACTTGAGCGAGTCCGCCAGCTTGTCGCGGCCGATCTCCTTCAATCAGCCTTTTGGCATCGTTTTACCGTCACCGCTCATAGCCCGGTGGGGTTGGATCCCACCGCCCATGGCTTGCGCATTCTTGGGCCGGAATTTCGAGGCTTCGCGGAGAATGATCTTCTGCATCGCGATGATCGAGGTGAAACGCCGACCTGGCTCGGCGAAGGGCTGCGACGGTCGCTCCTGAACTATCTTGAACGGCGGGGACTCGATCTCGATGTCCGCCAGTGGTTCGATGATGAAGTCCCGCTCCCTCAGGTACCTCTCACATGGCTCAGACGCTTGCTCAAGAAGCGGACGATCGACGACCATTCCGATCTAGAACGGCGTGTAGTCTGGTTGGGTGGAGCAGTGACCTGCGAGCCTATTGGAAAGAGAGCAACCCTCACGGTTACCGGCTCCGGGCAGGATCACGTCATCTCGCTTCCTGAATCAGAGGCCCGATGGTTGGAGCAATTGATTGGAGACGCTACCCCACGGAAAGCATCTCAGACCTATCCGCATATGCGGGAGGCCTGCCAAAGGTTTCCAGGCAGGGAGTCGGCGTTCAACGCGTTCCTGGCTACCTCTTCGTGGAAAAAGACCCGCGACGCAGGTCTCGTGCTCGTGTAAACTCTCCAGACCTTCTACTCGCACGCTCACAGCCAACCACTACTGTATCCGTATGCGACCGCGCGACTCGTAGAACAAAAAGCAAGAGCCGGAACCCATTGCTGGGTTCCGGCTCTTGCTGAAGAAGAGACGTTCTCGTTTACGTGAGCTGCTTAGTACTGCAGCTGCAACGCAACGTGGAACGAGTCAGCTTTGTTTCCAGTCGCATTAGGACCATAATTGCCGGCGAAGCCTTTGGTGTCGATATCGCCGTACCGGCCGTACGCAGAGATGCGAGCATTGTGGCCGGAGATGATGTAGTTCAGGCCATACTCAAACTCCTGCCGCATGGCGCTGTACCGTGGATCGATACTGACGAACCGGACATAGGGTTGGAACCGTCCGATCCCGACCTCATGGGGAAGCAGGTACAATGCGTACACCGTCCAGGAGTGACCATTGAATATGCAAAAACAATCGCCTGACGCAAACGCTCCTGTCCCATAGTTGGCCCAGTACCGCTTAAATTCGCCGTTGAACGTGAAGACGCCCATATTATTGGGGAGAACCTTTTCAACCAACAGATCGACGATCGCCCCGGTATAATCAGACACGTTCCCGGTGACGATATTCCCTGCGCCATCCTTTTGATGGATCACATTTCCCGAGATCGCAAAGATATCTCCGGCCGTTCCATAATAGGTGCCGCTCGTGTAATACCCGGGGTTGTCTTCATCGTTCAACAGGTTCCATTGTAGACGACCGGCGTACAACAGGCTGCCGGTGGGATTCGGTCCACCGCGCGCGCCGGTGAACACCGAGGCGACGTACAAGAGATGGGTCCCGAAGGGATGGATCTTGCCGAAGAAGACCGCGCCGTTGTCACGACCATAGAGACCGGCCTGGCCGCTATTAACTCCGGTTAATCCATTGGGGCTTCCATTGGGACCGCTTGGAAAGTTTCCGCTGAAGTCAGCCGGGTTGAAGGGAGTCCGGAATCCATCGAAAGTCGCATGGTAGAACGGACCGTTCAACTCACCGCGTTCGCTCGGCACCAGGGTGCGTCCGACCCAGAGGTTGACCATCTCGTTGATCTCGAATTTCCCGATCGCGTCGAGTAGGCCCATGTTGGAGTTACCGCCGAAATGACTGGCGCCACCACCGACGTTGCAGTTAAAACAATCCGTGTTGAATGTAAATTTCACATACTTGTGGATCTGCCCGTTAATGTAGATACGAGCATTGTCGACTTTGAAATCATTGCTGTAATGGCCCCCTGCAGCGCCCTCGATTGAATTGAAACTGGTGCGGATACCCATGCCGATCGAGATCCATTTATCCTCATCGGCTTTGATCGTCCCGCCGGCTAAGGCACTCGGCAGCGTGGATCCCATTCCAGCCACCAGTGCCGTCATGGCCCCAGCAACTACAAATTGTTTCCACCGCCTCGCAACATGTTCCTTCATACTCATGCCCTCCCTTGTGAGTAATAAGAAACCACTGTCCCCTACCTCCATGTTCAAAACCGTTCATACTTAGGAAATCGAGGCGAGTATGCCTAAGCCGTCGAAACATAGCAATATTTTTCGTTTCTCTTGCAACCAGGCTTTCCCCTAGTCCAGACAATTTTTCCCCCTACCCCTGATCAGGCTTTCCCCTAATCCAGATAACGAAGAAGGCGGTCGGCGGTGTTTATCGAACACATCCCCTGCTAGGCCATGGGGACAATCGGGTATGGCGAGGTGGTATCGACCGGACTATCGGTCATTTCTGATGAGCAGAATACTGAGAAAAGAAACGAGCAGGAAGCGCTGGGCCTCCTGCTCGTCTGTCTTTCACATAGATCGGCAGACCTTACTTGTTTGGCTGCGGCGTATAGCGCAAATAGGGCTTGACGGTCTTGAACCCCTTGGGAAAGAGATCTTTCGCTTCGGCGTCGCCGACCGCGGGAGTAATGATGCAATCCTCGCCGTCTTTCCAGTTCGCCGGGGTCGCGACTTTGAACTTCGACGTCAGTTGGAGCGAGTCCATGACCCTCAATAGCTCATCGAAGTTCCGGCCGCAAGACGCCGGATAGGTCAAAGTCAGTTTCACTTTCTTGTCGGGACCGATCATGAAGACCGATCGCACCGTCATATTGTCGATGGCGTTGGGATGGATCATATCGTACAACGTCGCCACCTTCTTATCCGGATCGGCGATGATGGGATAATTCACCGTCGTTTTTTGGGTTTCGTTGATGTCGTTGATCCAGCCCTTATGGGAATCCATCGGATCGACGCTGACGGCAATCACTTTTACGCCTCGCTTTTTGAACTCCGGCGTGATTTTAGCCATCGTTCCCAACTCCGTCGTGCAAACCGGGGTATAGTCTTTGGGGTGTGAAAAAAGGATCCCCCAACCGCTCCCAAGCCACTCATGAAAATTGATGGTTCCTTCCGTCGTCTCCGCCGTAAAGTTCGGCGCTTCGTCTCCCAATCGTACGGCCATGGCATACCTCCTTGTATCGCAATCACCAACGACAAGATTTCTACTATCTTCGTACAATACTGTGCCTCAACAGGGGAGTTCAAGAGGTCGCATGTGGAGCCTACGGTTTTACAGCTGTGGTCCCTGATGGTCCTTCGGCAACACCTCGCCGAAGGGTGTCCTCTTACACCAAGGCTTCGGAAGACACCCGCTGCGCATTCCTCCACGGCTTCACAATCGTGGCTTCCTGCGCAGACAGGTGAATCGGATCGACAGCACGGTGCATCGACTTGCCCGGATGGACCTGGCTGGCAGCCTCGGCCTCGGCCAGGTCCTGCGCCAACTGCGCCGCAATCGGGAGACCGTCACAGAGCATCCGCAATCGCCGCAGAAACACTATTGACAAAGTCTCTCGACTCGTAAGTAAGATACAGATCACGTCGACAGAGATCTTTCCGCCACATTCAGATGACACAATAAGGGGCCTTCTATACCATTCCAACCTCTCAAGACAGGTACCTTCCTATGGCGGCTCACCCCAGTTTCCGTGCCGGACTGTGGCTCCTGTGCAGCCTGTTGAGCATGACGCTTGGGTGCGAGTATGTGCGCCCAACGATGAATGCGCCGCTCACGCGGTGGGATGCGGGCTATGGCTATCGTTCCACCAACCTGCCTCCGTCCAAGACCAGCAGCTCGGACAGTCTGTTTATCGTCGCTTCGTTTTCCGGCGGCGGCACAAGGGCGTCTGCACTCTCCTATGGTGTGCTTCGAGAACTGGCGTGGACGCCGATCCGTTGGGAAGGCACAGACAAGCGACTGGTCGATGAGCTGAACATTATTACGGCTCTCTCGGGCGGCAGTTTCACGGCGGCCTATTATGCTCTCTATGGTGATCGAATTTTCCATGACTTTGAATCCCGCTTTCTTCGAAAGAACTGGGAAAGCGAACTGCGTTCGAGGATTTTCCGCACGCCCCACAACTGGCTCCGCTTGTGGTCACCCTACTTCGGCCGTGCGCACATCTTTTCTGAATTGTTAGACGAAGCGCTATTCGATGGTCACACATTCGGGGACCTTGTTTCCCGCCACCAGAGACCAATCATCTTTCTCCATGCGTCCGACATGGCCACTCTGTCACGGTTCGAGTTCAATCAGAGACAGTTCGATCTGATCTGCTCCGACCTCAGCCGACTGCCGCTTTCCGTGGCGACCGCGTCCTCGAGCGCCCTGCCCATGATCCTCAGCCCGATCTCCATGAAGAACTATGCCGGGCAATGCGGATTTGAGCCGGCGGCCCGATTTACAGAGGTGAGGAAGACCACGTGGGGACGACGTCGGGCAAACGAACTCAGGTCGTACCTCGATGCCGACAAACGCCCCTTCATCCATCTGTTGGATGGCGGACTGTCCGATAATGTCGGTATGCGGAGCGTGCTGGAAACGACGGCATTTGTCGGAGATCTTGAGTCTTACTTCCAACTGCTCGGCGTAAAGAACATCAAAAAGCTGGTCTATCTGATGGTCAGTGCTGAGACCGCCCCGGATGTGAGCCAGTATGTGTTGAGCGAAATCCCGGGGCTTTAGCGGGCGAGCCAGGCGTTGGTTGATATTCCGATTAACCGCTATTCCACCGATACGTTCGAGCTTATGAGCCAGGCCGTGACGGGATGGCGGGCGCAATTGCGCCATCGACCACCCACCGGTTCGAGCGTATTCGCGCAAGATGCCGACATTTATTTCATCAATGTCAGCCTGATGGAGTTAGAGGATGTCGAAGAACATGCCCGACTCATGAACATTCCTACCAATCTTTCATTGACTAATGAGCAACTAGAGCATCTCTTGTCGGCAGCATCCAAGCTCCTCAGAGATGATAAGGAATTTCAGCGCCTCCTGCGCGACATCGAAGCGGAAGCGAGCACCGCTCCGTTTCCGCAGCAGACACCGAAGTAAGCGACAGAGGAATACCAGCGGTCTTTTTAAGCATCCGTAAGAGATCCGTATTTGAAATTCCTCGCCTTTCCCGTGTGACAACTGAGATTAGGATTTCCACCCCCTCCTACCCATAGGCCAGAGACATGTAAGGCCCGTCTCAAGTTTCTCAATGGCCTCGCCGATACGGCTCACGACACCTCTTATGAGGAGCCGAACATGACCGGCACAGATACATCGCATACAAAACTCCATATCTCTAAGGACCCGATGTACCTCATGCTGCGTGAGGGCTGTATCAAGGAGTTCAACGTCAAGAAAGCCGCCGGGGACACATGCGATCTTCGGGGATGTGATCTGCGTGGTCTCGATCTGCGGGGTCTCGATGCGGATGGACTAGATTTCAGTGACTGCTATTTCCGGCAATCCGACCTCCGTGGCGTCGACTTGAGCAAGACTAGAATGAACGGAGCCAGTATCAATGCGTGTAAGATTTCCGGCGTTCTCTTTCCTGTGGAGCTCAGCGCCTCCGAGATTGAGCTGTCTCTTCTCCACGGGACGCGCATGCGGTACAGCACGAAGTAACGAGGTTTCTCCCCTTCTCGCTTAGAACGACACGTCGCCGCTTTCCAGCCCTCTTCCAAAAAGCGATAAGACTTCAAGGCATCTCAGAACTTGCCACGGGATGATCCGGCAACCCGGCAGATAGGGACAATTGAGTCCGCACCTTTTCATGGCCGGACTCAGCAACGCCCGTATCGAGAAGAGCGACTCGTTCCTCCGCGAGCTTTCCACCTTCCAGAAGATGGCGGCGGATCGCCTCAGCGCGCTGGTGAGCCAGCGCCTCTAATTCTTTATCGGAAATTTGGATGGCCGAGGCGAGTTTGCGCTTCATTTCCGCCACGGTCGGCTGCGCGGGTTCGGCCGGTGTAGCGGAAGGATCAGGCGGAGGGAGTTTCGCATAGAGTTTTTCCACCAGCCGTTGCTCCTCTTTCGGCGACAGCTCTTCCTGATCGGGTTTTGTCCCGCCGCTCATCGCAAACAGCTGACCTCGGAGCTTCATCGTTTGAAGCACTGCCGTATCAAGCGTCGAATCAGTCGTTCCCTTAATATCGAGCCGGAGTCCGGCTCGCTCATCCAACGCCGTCTCCAGCACCTCGAGTTTTTTCAGTTCACTATCGGCCAGCGCGGCGCTGCCTGGTTGAAATTCGATAAATTGAAGGTCTTCCTCGCTACCCCCGCCGGGCACGAGCTTGCCCATTAACGCAAACGGCGAAGCGACCACCTTTCCGAGCAGATTGAGCAACGTCGAAATGACCACCTTCCCATACTTGAAATCCGGATCATTGAGATTGCCGCGAATCGGCATATCGATTTCGATGAGGCCCTTCCTATCTTGTAGCAGCCCCACGATCAAGGGAACGGGCAGCGACGTGGCGTCCGGACTATTCGTCTTCTCACCGAACGTCAGTTGATCGACACGCACGAGATTTTCCGCTTCCAACACTTTCTGCGAGACCTTGTATTTCAAATCGAGCGACAATTTCCCCTTCGACAATCCATAACCCACATATTTACCGCTGTAGGGTCCGGTCGGTGTCAAATCCATCGCGCCAAGGGTCACGACCAGATCGGTAAAGGCATCTTCGCTCAGCGGGTTGATCTTTCCGACTATTTTGAGGGGAGCGGCTCTTCCGACTTTGCCCTTCAGGTTGACGTCGGCTTTCTTCAGCTGCTTCGACGACAGTCCTTTGATGGTCCCTCCGAACTCGGTGAGACTGGTTTTTACTTTCGGGTCGATCGACAAGTCCTGAAATGTTGCGGCCAGCTTGACCAACTTGACCTGGTCGATGGTGACAGACACGGGATCACCTGCCTTCGCGGCTGCGGTCTCGTCTTTGGGTAGGTTTGGAGCCGCCGTCTGCTCGCTAGGCGGAGGCGCGGCGGCAAGACGCGAAAGATTGAGTTGCCCTTGAGAGTCCACCACCATGTGGGCCGATGGCTCTTGCCAGACAATTTCAGCGATCTTCACGCTGGTCGGCTCGATAGTCAGTGCAATCTGATTCACGTTCAACGCTTTCCACGTCAGCACATCGTCGAGTTCCTTGCGATCCGCGATCTCCAGTTGCTTCACCGCCAGATTTCCTTGAAATCGCATCAACGGCTCGTTCGCATGTTCCTTGGAAAAATGCACTGATCCGACGAGATCAATCGCCCCATCCATCACATCGGCATTCAGGAACCGATCCAGATAGGGCTGAAAGGGACGGATGTCGATATGTTCCAGCTTGAGGTCTGCATCGGCACCGAGCGGTTCGATCGTCACCTTTCCCTGTACACCGACCGAGCCGGTCTCATTCAGCTTGAGCGACACATCGATCGGAAGCGGTTTCTTGAACGGGATCTGCATATCCTTCACGGTGACATTCATCGCGTCTACATCCACACGGCCGGGACGTTCAAGTGTCCGGTCTTCGAATGACGCGCCATAGTTTTTGATTGCGATGTCGTCGACCGTGATGGCCCAGGGCTTCGCCGGTTTTTCCGGCTTGGCGGTCGCGGCTGGAAGTTTGTCCTCTGCCCCCCTCCCGCCTGCGGGCTTGAAAAGCTGTTGATAGTTGAGTGTACCATCCGGATCCATCCAGGCATCGAACCGGGCATCGGCTGAATGCACCTTTGTGACATCAATGGTCTGTTTCTGCAGATCCAACTGAATCCCTTCCACACCAAGGCTCGGAATCTTCACGACCGGATCAATCCCGCCCCGTTCCACAATAGCGAGATCTTGAATCGATACCTCGCCATTCTTGATCGTTGCCTGAGGAGCCTGACCGCGAAGGTCGAAATGATACGATCCGGATAGGCCGATGACGCCCTGCGGAATATCGAACAGAAACTGGTCGCGCACGACTTGATACAACGTGTGCAACTTGATCCCGGATAAACTCAGCTTGCCGTCGGACTCCACCGGCTCCAACGAGATGTCCCCCTCCCAAGCCACCGTTTCGCCCTTTCCGATTTCTGCCTTGAAGGCATGAGCATTCTCGCTCTCTTGGCTCGGAATGGTGCTGAAGTCCCGCAGCACAAGATGAATCGGCACGACATCGATCAAGACCGGCCTTCGCTTGGATTCATCCCTGTATTCCAGGATCCCTTGGTCAATCTCCAACAGATCAATCTCCACCGGCATCATCTTTTTGGGTTCGCCCGATGGTGGGAGCGGTTGTTGCCCCGTTTCATCCGGCGGCGGAGCCAACGACATCAGATTCATCTTTCCCTCGGAGCTCACCCTGGCCGCCACAAAGGGCATGACGAGGCGGATCTCGTCGAACGCCACCTTCTGCAGGAACAGCGTTACCGCGCGCAGATTCACAAACAGCTCCTCAAAACCCAGCATCGGCGTCTGGTTCTGTTCCCGCACCTCCAGACCGGTGAGACGAAGCGAGAGGGTAAAAGGATTGAAGGCGGCCTCGCGAAGAACGATGGGATGCTTGATCTGATCCGAGACGGTGGGAATGACGTACGATTGAATCAGATAGGGAAGTAGAAAAAACCCAACGAGCGAGTAGAGAGCGATCAGCCCAGCCAGCGCCCCTATCAGCACTCGGGGTCGGAGGATCCGGCGCATGGAATATCAGACCCTTCGAAGACAATAGGAAGATCAGATCGTAGTCAAACTATAGGGGACACGAGCGTTGAATGTCTACTGGGAGATCCCCGCCTGGCCATGAAACTTATTAAGGAATCACTGACGGCAACAACCAACCAGACGCTCAGGGAAAGAACGAGCCGGAAGCAAAGGCCGGCACTGAGGGAATCGCATCAAGAGAGGAATAGGGGCATGAGATAGCCACTGGAGGGGTTTATCCGACGCCTTATTCGATACAGCGATAAAGAGGCGTCGGCACGAGCGAGCTTGGGGTGGTGCGCCCGGCTGGAATCGAACCAGCGACCCTCAGCTTAGAAGGCTGATGCTCTATCCGACTGAGCTACGGGCGCACACTTCTATTTCAACTACTTAGCAGATTCTCTTTCTTGTGCCAAATCTGCCAGTGTTCCCGGCTTGTTCTCTTGGAGGTACTTATGCGCCTTCAAGGCGGCCTCTGGCAAGTCTCTTTCCTGTAGAGAGTTGTCGTGTTTCCACATCTTCGTTGACGTGTGACCGACGATCTTCCTGCCCGTAGCAGATTGGTTGAGGCACAGTGTAAAGGTTTCCCTTTAATACTATACGTGAAGACGTGGTTATTAGTGAGGCTGCGAACCTTCGAAAGTCTTGCAGGGTGGCGTTGACATCTGGAGTCATGGGAACATGTCGGCTTGTTTTGGTCTTCGCATCGATTGCTGACGCCGGACCCTATTCGTCCGCACATGAGAATAGCCTAGACCAGGGAAGTCAACGTGCCAGGGGTTCCGGTAGTTCGTCTACATGACCATAATGACTTCGTGAATGATCGAACAATCTCTCAGCACATGAGCATGCGATGGGTTCCCTTAGAAGGCATCAAACAATCGAAGTTGGTTCGGATGCCATTTCAGCCATGCACGCCTCGCACGATGCCTTACGGGACGCCTTGAGGGGAGCCTTGCAGGAATATTGAGCGCATTCTTTACGTTGCGGGAACCGGGGGCGCATTCCAACAAGGCTTGAGCCGTAATCCAATTTCCTATCAACTCGAAGTCAACGAGGTCTTTTTCTCGAAGGTTCAGACTCCATACTTGTCTGGTTCGTCCAGGTTGATCCAGGTATCTCAGCTGAAACGACCATTCCCCCGTCCAGTCTGCGCCGACCTGCTGGACGACCGCGATCAGGCCCCGCGGGGCGTCGTGAGGAAACGACCGTTCGGCCACTCGCTTCAAATAGATTCCTTCAACGATGTCCTCACGCCCTAACATGTAACCATTGGTTGCATAACAGTCCGGGGCTTGTCAAGGACTCCTTCCAAAAAGACTTTGCCTACTAGCCGGACAATGGAACGTTCATACGGCCATCCGGCTCTGGCGTAAGGGAGGCGTATTTCAGGCGTCAAAGCCCTTGACAGATACAAAATCAGCTGTTCATGCTGCCGGCCGCTATCCCCAGAAAAGTCTTAAACCTGTGGATACTGACGTGACTTGTGGCAATGGTGAGGGAGCAATTGGGATCCTCGAATCATGTCAAGTGAATAGGTCTAGGAATATGCAAAAAAGAAAGGACCGGATCTGAAAACCACTATTACTGGGGCTTCTTCCGAGAGGGAGCAGATGCCTAAAAAATAGGCGATCTGATGAATATGCACGCCATTCGCCCGATCTTTGCGGAATCCAGCAAGTTGTTCACAAGGTTATCCACAAAAGATGGGGAAAGAATCGGGTATTGAGATAGTAGCCTTACTAGGAATTGCTCTAGGGGCTGACTCAGCCCTACAGTACTAACGATAAAACACCTCGTATTGCAGGCCCCCCGAGGCTGCGTTTCTAAATCCGACCTTGCTAGAGAGACAAAACGAGCGAACGCAAGGACGCACGAGGGGATCTTGGATTCCGGCGAAGGCAGATGAACCGATGAGAGACAAAGACCGTCGAAGGATTGTTGCTCGTGCTTTCTGGTTCGTCGATCCTCAGCTATACTTCTCCTGTGAAATCGCTGAAGAGTACTAACGGCAAGCTTTCCACCCTCGAAATCGTGCTTCGTCTTCAAGGTCTCTTCCGTCACCGCTTGCACCCGCTCGGTCTTTCTCCTCTCCAGGCCAGCACGTTGCTCTATCTTGACCGGCGTCCTCAGTGCGAGGTGCCTGAGATCGCGTCGGCGCTCTGTATCTCGAACCTCGCAGCGGTCGAGACCGTGCAACTTATTCAGAAAAATGGATGGATACATAAGCCGCGAGTCAATTCGGATAGGAAGGTCCTAAAGCTCCAGCTCACGGAAAAAGGCACAGTCCTCGCTCAAAAGGTCAAAGCGAACATAGCAGTCACCGATAAACTCTTCGCTCTGGCCCACAGGCGCAACGCCGCTTAAGCGTCGCTGGATCTTGCCATCACTCACGCCTATCGATTACTTCCCATAAGTCCAGCCTCTAACTGAAGAGTACAACGAAGACTCGGCCAACCTCCCCGCCTTTTTGCTCTAATGCGCAAGGCAGAAATGAGACCCGTTGCCTAAGCCGTGGCAGGGTGTGCGCGTCATGCCTATGTTATGTAAAGAGGGGATGATGGATTGGTCCGCTTGAACCAATTTCTTGAGCGACGGAGATTCTCGTTCCTGCAAGCACAGCGGAATAAGGGCGGACGCATCCCAAAACCTCATCGCCCCTCAGCGCGATCCGCCAGAAGCGCTTGCAGCCCGCGACGCGTTCGATCGTTAGGCCTCGGCAGTTTCCAAAATCCAGCCGGCAACTTCCCCGTTCCTAAACGGACCAGTCCGGCGCGGGCAAGATCCCGCAGAGCATCGTTCTCATGACTGGCTTTCGACAAAGGCGCCAGTTTCGCGATGGGCTTCCCTCGCTCGACGACAAGCACCTCGTCCCCGGCTTTCACTTTCGCCAGACAGACACTCAGAGTAGCCTTGAGTGCAGAGACTGCCGCGCGTTTCATATATGACCTCTTTGGACTTTTTCAGATGACTACTATCGTCCATGAGGTAACCCTGCAAGATGCGGCAGATCTTCTTCCTTCGGCTTCGTATTCAATCAGGACCCTTACAACTGTTTACGAGAGGATCGAATGGTGCTATCGTTTCTGATAGCAGAGGAGGCGACCATGGGACAAGTTATCGTGCGCAACCTTGATGATCACGTTATCACTGCCCTGAAGGCTAAAGCGGAATTGCACGGGCAATCGCTTGAGCAAGAACTTCGGGCCATTCTCTCAAGAGCAGCCTTGCCCAACGCGCAGGAACGGATCGCGCTGGCCGATCGAATTCGTGCGTTGACGCCGAAGCGTCGTCAGACGGATTCAACCACCTTGATTCGGAAGGACAGAGATCGGTGACTTGTGTGGTCGATGCCAGTGTCGCTGTGAAGTGGTTCGTCGAGGAGCGCGGTTCGGCGGCCGCCCGCATGGTCCTCTCTAGAGGGGACACGCTTCTGGCACCGGATTTGATTCTGATCGAAACGAGCAACACCGCTTGGAATAAGGTGCGGCGCAAAGAGATGACACAGGAGCAAGGCGAGGCGATGGTGCGGGCTCTGCCTCTCTATTTTGATCGGCTCGTTCACTCGGGCGCGCTGGTGGTTCGTGCCTATGCTCTGGCGAATCACCTCAACCATCCGGTGTATGACTGCCTCTATCTTGCCTTAGCCGAACTCGAGGATGTCGACTTGATTACCGATGATGAACGGCTCGTCAAGGCTGTGTCCCACACAGACTATCGGCAGCGAGTCCATAGTATGGGCCGTGGCCGGCGATGATTCCGCTCTTTCCCTTCTGCTTAGATCGCCTGAATAGGAACTCCGAACACTCACGCGTTACATTGGGATCTAACTGCGCCATTCCCTCTCTAGGCTCTATCGCAACCTTATCTCATCGTCCAACACCACGACGATGATCTGACCCAACCAAGTTCTGTGGCTTCAGAACTCTATGGAGTCCAGACAATCTCGCGAGGTCCTGCCTAGGTGGTGAATCCAATGAGATTCAGGGTGAATCTCATTGGATTCACCACCCCCTCTTTGGCCTACATCCTTCGACATACATCCTGTCGCAGAAAATCGTGGCATCGGCATGACAGGAAAGCCTTTGCGCGATTTTGACGACGGCGTGCGTTCGCTGTCGCACCAGTGGCTCGTCTTTTGCTGTTGCGAACAACGCATAGGGCTGATCAGACCGGAAGGAAGATCGGGCATGTGCGAAGTGTTCGGCAGACGAAATTCATGAAAACAGAAACCAGTTTGCAAGGAACCAGAGTCGGCGTCGAGAAAGACAGGGAGGCTCGGGGACCGGCCTATCCCTACACCAAGCCGATGAATCGTTGATCCGTGGGACACACACATGAGGCGAGCGCGCCTCTCTCCCACAAGGAGAGCACCATGTGGATATTGGTCATCGTTCTGCTGAACCAGGTGCCCGGAATAAGTCCAGTGACATTGCTGGAGACATATCCCACGTCCCACGAATGCCACAGCGAGCGAGCGCGGATCGGTGATGAGATGGCAAAAGCCTATCCCGATGAACGTGACTTTGAAATTGCCTGTCGGTTCAATCCACGGGCAGCAATCGTAAAATCGTAATTTACTGGGTTGGGGCTGAATGGACTTATACGAACGAAGGGACATCGAGATATTTGAACCTGTGAGAGATAGGGCCACAAGATACGGTGGAAAGACATGAATAGGAATTTTCCACACGGCCCATGAAGGAGAATGCAACCTCCTCAAAAGGGTTATTGAGCAAAATGGCTAACAGGCATAGCTAGACGCTCACGTTTCACGGCTGTCTGTCAGATGACAGTCTTGACTTATACAAATAGAGGATCTTCTCCGATGACCACACGAGCCCATAGGACAAATCAACTATTTTCCTTTCCTCAGGCCCGAATCATTTCCTGTCCAAACCTCCAAATTCCGAGTCATAAGAAAATACTCTCACGCATGTGCGGCCTTTGCTGCATTTTATTCATTGCATTTGAAGCCATAGCGACGCTCCTTGTCTTACCGGTTTCCGCGCAGCCGTCATCGCCGCTTGGATCAAGTTGCCAGGGGAACCCCTACCGAAAACTGTCAATCGAAAAATGGTCCCAAGGGGATACCCCATGGTGTTGGGCAACCACGGCAGCCATTGCAATGCATTATCACGGAGAGCCACTTGTGCCGTGTAAGGTGGTTACTAAGGAGGTTGGAGGAACCGAAAATTGCTGCGACTCTGTATTGACACCTGACTCTCAATGCCTGATCGGTGGAAGAGTAAGCGATGCACTGAAGCACTTTAATTTTACTTCTGACTACAAATCACTCGCCAATTCTGATCTAGCTGAAGAGCTATCATTCAGTCGCATATCCGAACAGCTTTGTAGCAACGGTCCATTTATCTCTCAAATCGAAGGGCCCAGCACTTTTCACGCGATAGTTGTGTATGGATATGCAGTATTTGATGATCTGGATGACCCTCATAGGTTGCAAGTATCTGTTCATGATCCGCAGGAGGAATGGCCACCGTTTGTTACCTATGATTTCTTTCTCGACATAGATGCCTTCAGTCACACAGGGAGATACTACTCCATCTGCAAGCAAGGAAGACGTAATTGTCGTCCTTAAACTTGACAGGAGCTTTTCCATGACTGAACTCGCTCGATTAGTCGTTCTGTTCTGCATTATAGTTTCTGCTTGCCTCGCAACTAACAGTGCCGCTTGTGATCCAACTATACCAACTGACAAGTCTATTTCTGATGCCTCTAGCAGCCTCAAGCTACCCATAGAGAAAAACCTGCTTGAGCACCAAATACAGATAGGAATGAATCGTCTCAAAAAGCTCCAGGATCAAAAACAATATGATGAATACGCTAAATTGCTTGGTTTTTCTTCAGTGGAGGAAGCCGCAACGGCTCACGTGGGAGATTTGTTGCCTATTTATCAAGTGCCATTGGATGCGGTTATAAACTATCAGCCGGAATCGAAATCTACAAATCCCGAAGATCTTCTTACGAGCAAGCCGCCGATGGTTCTCGTTCCGCTCATAGTCGGTACAGAAATTCGATCTAGCTTGATGATTGCTAGATTTGGTGCTGCCAACGAGGTGCGAATCGTCGGATGGGGACTGTCCAGCATTTTGAAAGACAGAAAACCTAAAACCCTTACCAATTTTGACGGCATTGTAAAGATTTCAGAGCTTCAACTCCATTTTTTCATGCGGAAATCACAATCCGATATAACCTTGTTCCCGATAAGGGATTACCCGTTCTTCAATCTGAAGGAAGCCCAACCCTACTCTGCTAAACAACTGTTATCGGATTTCAAGCCAATCGCGAGGAAAACTGCAGACGCATTTGCTGAAAGTACTAAAATAATCGATCGATAAGCCTATGTTAACAATCTCGATAGGAGGATACTAGAATGAAAATGAAGATGTGTCTTTTGCGGGTAGCGTTGATATTTACGCCGGTACTCGTTGCAGGACCACAAGCCACACAGGCAGTAACCATCACAACAGAGGTCGATGGCGAAAATGAACGAGTTACCATAGATTGCAAAAAAGCGAGTGCACAAGACCCTCCTCCATCGCGGAGTTCTGGGTTTTGCAAAGACCATCCAGATGATCCCCAATGCATAGAAGGTTGTGACCCAGGCGCGAATGCCACTGGTCGATCCGCCACGGGCTTCTATTCAAGTGATGGAGCAAACCCAGTTCCTGCTACCCCCCCTCGCACCTGTCAATCAGGAAAGCTTTGCGCAAATCCTGGCCAGGCAAACTGTTCCGTACTTTATCCCAGTAGAACATGCAAGAATACATATATGTATGCCACTGGAGCTTGCGGCTGTGCTTGCAAACCCTAGCAAGGCTCAGTAAGAGATGGGGTCATCATGAAGGTTTCACCAGTTAGGCACAACAGAACAATCTCCCCTTTTAAGCTTGTAGTGAGTCTATCGTTCGCCTGGATTTGGCTTGCTCTCGGTCTAGATGGCAAAGGAGAAGTAGCAGCCCAAGCTGTTTCACCCATCACCACGTCGGGATTAAATACCCAAGTCAGCGCTCCTACTGCTCTTGCCGGTGGTGAACTGCAACACGATATTACTGGAGGTACTAGGGTTGGTGGGAATCTCTTTCACAGCTTTGGAGACTTCAGCGTACCGACGAACAATGTCGCTAATTTTCTCAATGGAATATCGTTCGATCTCAATGGTTCTACTCTCCCTGCTGGTTTGCCGACCTCCAACATCCTTGCTCGAGTTACTGGCCCCAATCCATCGGCTATTTTCGGAACAGTTCAAACTACCGGGTTCAATGACGCCAACTTGTTTTTGATGAATCCGGCGGGAATTGTCTTTGGGCCTAACGCATCACTCAATGTGGGAGGATCGGTCGTTTTTACCACGGCTAATCATCTACGTCTCGGCGAGGCCGACGGTGCCAATGCAGGGATTTTTCATGCAAGCTCTTCATCAGCCAACATCTTGACCAGTGCCCCTGTTACTGCATTTGGCTTTCTCCATTCTACTGCCGGCATTTCGGTCCAGGGGGCAAATTTGTCCGTGGAACCAAACCAGTCCATCACAGTCGTTGGAGGCAATGAAGGATTTGAGTTTGCCAACCCGGACAGTGGGACAACATCCACTCCGGTCTCAGGCGGCGTCACCTTAACAGCCGGAACCCTGTCGGCTCCGGGGGGAAACATCAGCATCGGGAGCATAGCATCCTCCGGAGAAATTTCGGCATCCAGTTTGATGCCCAGCTCCGGCATGACAATGGGGAACATTCGCCTTGTAGATGCCTCTCTCCTCAACGCTTCCGGAGAAGCTGGTGGAAGTATCAAGATACGCGGCGGCTCCTTCGTGATCGAGGAAAGCACGTTGTCGGCAAATAGCCTTTTGGCAAGTGGGCGGCCTATAGCCATAGATATCAATTTGGACGGAAATCTTACAATTTCAAACAACACAGTGCCTGCCCTGACAGCACTTGCTATAGGAGAGGGGTCTGCAGGGGGAATTCAACTTATTGCAAAAAATATCTCTGCTCAGGTTGCGACCGAGGACTTCACATTCGCTCTGCTCGATACACACACATCAGGAGCCCAGCGCGCAGGCGACGTAACAATAGCTACCGAAAACCTCACCGTCGGAATGGCAGACAACGGTGCATTCTTCATTGACAGCGGCACATCAGCACCAGGCGATGGAGGCAACGTCGCAATTACTGCCACTTCCTTAGCTTTGCAGAATGCCAACATCAATTCCGGTGATTTCCGAGCTATCGTCTCAGAACTGCCGATCGATGCCATCACGGGATCAGGAGGGAAAATTGATATCAGCGCAGACAGGATTTCGCTCGAGGCAACAGTCCTTGCTTCCCAAATATTTAGAGGGCACGGAGGGGACATTTCGTTGGGTGGAAACGATATCACGTTGAACGGCTCCTCTCTTCTCAGTACAAGTGGATCGTTCGGAAGCGGTGCTGTCTCTATTAAAGCTCAGCAATTCACGATGACTGAGGCTTCACAACTTGAGGCACTCACTATATTTTCTCCAGGTGGCAATGTTGAGATCAATACAGGTCAACTCGAATTGAGCGATGGAAGCACGATTCGCACACAGACAGGCGGCCTTGGACCAGCAGGTGATATCGTTGTTAAAGCACGCGACAACGTCAAACTATCCGGTGAAGAAGCCTCACTCCGACCGAGCGGTTTCTATAGCAATTCCCTCGTTAGGGAAGATGCAGGGCCTACCGAAGTAGGAGGAAATGCCGGCTCCATTAGCATTACTACCCCTCGTCTTGCAATTACAGGTGGAGCCAGAGTCGATACAACCACGCAAACCAGTGGGCACGGCGGCAATGTAACCATCAAGGAAACCAACACCATTACGATTGCAGGACAACGTATTGTTCCGATTCCAGAAGATTTCTTTTCAGTCGGAAGCGATACAGCAGGCGGCATTTTCACACGAACTATCGGTTCTGAATTTTGCTCAGGCTCCTGTGGTAATGGTGGCAATATTTCTTTAACTGCCGCGCAGGCCATCTCTGTGAGCGACGGCGCCACGATCTCTGCCAGCAGCACTGGGCCAGGACACGCGGGTAATATTTCAATCAATGCGGGTCAGCAACTCGATGTCCAGAACGGCTCAATCACGACGGAGGCAAGGCATGCCAGCGGGGGGAACATCGATATCAAAGCTATCGATCTCATACGTGTCGTCAACAGTCCGATCAGCTCCTCGGTCCAAGGTGGCCCGTCTACGGCCGGCGGCAATATTACGATCGATCCGAAGACGGTCATTCTACAGAACGCCCAGATTCTCGCAAAGGCGGAGCAAGGGAACGGTGGGAACATCACGATTACAACGCCGGTGTTTTTGGCAGATCCCGCCAGTTTCGTCGATGCCTCCTCGCAGTTCGGCCTGAGCGGCACGGTGAACATTCAGTCGCCTACGTCGAATTTGAGCGGCACGGTGAAGCAGCTTTCGACGAAGCCGAGCGAAACTCAGGCGCTCTTGCAAAACCGTTGTGCCGCGCTTGCGGGCGGCGACCAGAGCACGTTCATTCTTGCCGGACGCGACGCACTTCCCTCAGAACCAGGGGGATGGCTCAGTAGCCCGCTGGTGATGGGCAGCGGCATGGGACAAGGGCACGAGGATCTAAGCCGATTGACGGGAAAGCAGATGAGCGAGGATAAGATTCTTTCGCTTCGACGGTTGACGCCGCCCGGATTCTTGGTTCGGACATTTGCGATTGGACCCACAGGCTGTCACTCATGACGATGAGCACAGAGATTGAGACGGATCGAAATCAGCAAGAGCGTTCCAAGTAAAGACGCGGATTGTCACCGCGAGTCAAGTAGGCTGTGACAGAGATCGAAAACGAGCGCGGCGTGAACGTCAGCCTTCAGAGTCAGGCGACATGGCGTCTTTTTTGTTTGTCGAGAAAGACAAGGCTGAGCTTCAACCGAAATGGTCGAAGCAGGCGGTTGAGAATGTCTTGGTTGGGACTATGTCGCGGATGGATGGCTCGTGAAACCTGGGATTGGTCCAGACGCACCTTGGCCGCGAATTCCTTAACACCCGCCAGTCGGATCACTTTTCCGATGGCCTGTTGGAGCGGAATCCCGTCTTCGACCGCAGCCAAGATAAACCGGCGGGCAAATTCAGGATCGCGCACATCACGCGCCAAGCCTTCCTCCCAATCTCTACTCGTCCTTGCCATGACGCATCATCTCCAGATAGTCGGCCCAATACCGTTGCGCAAGGCCAATGTCCTTGCGCTGAGAGGCTTTGTCCCCGCCAAGCAGCAACAAAATAACGGTCTGACGCTCTTTCCCGAAGTATACCCGATATCCGGCTCCGAACGGCAGTCTCGCTTCCCAAACTCCGGATCCGATGGATTTGTGATCGCCGAGATTACCCGTTTCGAATCGGAAAATCCTGGCTTGAACCCGAGCTCTTATCGAAACATCGAGCGCGTCAAGCCATCTACGGAAGGGGTTTATCCCCTCGGCAGTCACATGCTCCCGAACAATCAGCTTCATCCGGCGACAGACGATAGCAGGCCTGCGATGAAATCTTCAAGGCCTCATACCCTATTTCACTTAAGGTCGGTAGGCTGCACATGATCCATTGTGCAGGGGGCCTGCTTTTTGGGTGGGTTGGTCGATTTACTGGATCGAATTCTGTCAGCTTGAGTGTTGCCATGCTTATCCTTCTCACGGAGCCTTCCGGCTTAGCGCAGGTCACTCCTCCGATTTTCGATCCTACGCTCCGATCCGGCGAGCCGCCGGCTCCGCTGAAGAAAGAATTCAAACTGCCTACGCCGACACCAAGCCCCACTCTCCCGGTGGTGCCCCCGACACCACCGGACAGCGATCTTCGGAACCAACTCGGCCAGGTGCGTGTGTTTGTGACCGCGATCCAGGTCACCGGGAATACCGTCTTCTCGGATGCGGACATCGAAACGGTCACCAAGCCCTATACAAGCCGAAGCGTGACCACCGAAGATTTGGAGCGACTGCGGCTTGCGTTGACGCTCTTGTACGTTAACAACGGCTATATCACCTCCGGCGCCGTCATTCCTGACCAAGACGTCAAAGACGGTGTGATCCAGCTACAGATCATCGAGGGGGCCCTGTCACGAATCGACGTGGAGGGGACCGATTGGTTTCGGCCCGGTTACTTGAGCGACCGCGTGGCCTTGGGCGCGCGCCCTCCGCTGAAACTTGAGCCGATCCAAGAACGGCTGCAACTGCTTCAGCGAGATCCCCGCATCGAACGGATCAACGCCGAACTCCGGCCCGGCGATCAGCGCGGCGAAAGCGTCCTCGCCGTGAAGGTCAAGGAAGCCCGTCCTTGGAAGGCTTGGCTGGACTTCAACAATTACCAGACCCCGATCGTCGGAGCGGAGCGAGGCCTGATCACGCTCGCCCACTACAATGTGACGGGCCATGGCGATCCCTTCAGCATCACCTACGGCGGTTCGCGGGGGGTGCACCCGATCATCGATACGTCCTATACCCTGCCGCTGAACCGGTACGACACGACCTTCACGGCATCCTACCGCCGGAACGAATTTCTCGTCGTCGATGACCAGTTTCGCGCGCTGGACTTGAATTCGGAGTCGGAAATCTTCGGCTTCACGCTCCGGCATCCGATCTATCGCAGCCTGACGGACGAACTGGCGGTCGCGGTGACCGGCGAGCATCTGTACAACAAGATTACTTCTGCCTTCGACTTGCCCGGCCAGCCGTTCATTTTTGTTCCAGGGTCGTCCGATACCGGCGTGAACCAGGTGAGCGCCCTTCGGTTCATTCAGGAATACCAACACCGGACTCCGTCGTCCGTGATCGCCGTTCGCTCCCGCGTCAGTGTGGGGTTCGATGTCCTGGGCGCGACGATCAACTCGCGCGATGCGCGCACGCCTGAGGGCGATCCGCTGCCCAGCGGCCGGTTTGTGTCCTGGCTGGGCCAAGTGCAGGCCGTGAAGCGGCTGGACCATTGGGGCGGCTGGCAAATGCTGGGACGGCTGGATCTCCAGTTGAGCAATAACCGGTTGTTTCCGCTGGAGCAGGTCCCGGTGGGCGGGCGGTTCAGCGTGCGCGGCTATCGAGAAAATACGCTGGTGCGGGACAACGGGTTCCTCGCCTCCTTTGAAAGCCGGATTCCGCTGCTCAAGTTCGCCGGCGGTGAAGATATGGTTCAGTTTGCCCAGTTCGTTGATGTCGGACGGGCCTGGGTATCCCGCGACAGCACGCCGTCACCCGAGACGCTCGCCAGCGTCGGTCTCGGCATCCGCTGGAATGTACTGCCCCGAGACAGAGCAAGATTCGAACTCTATTGGGGCGTGCCGCTCAATCATGTGCCGCATCCGTCGGGCAATCTCCAAGACCATGGGATCCATCTTCAAGTAATCGTTCAAGCGTTGTAATGGCGAGCGATTCAATGCCGTCACCTCATCGATCATTGGTTCTCTTCATCCTCCATCGAGCGTGCTTCCTCCTATTGGTCACTGGTCTGCTTCTCACCGCCACACGATCGGAATCCCATGACGCCTCTTCTCCAGCCGGCTTATCGATGAAAGAAGGTGTCCAGGCTTTTGAACGCGGAGCCTTCGGTGAGGCCCTGTCCCATTGGAAACAGGCCGCTGAACTCTACAAAGGTTCTGGAAACGCCCCCGCGCAGGTCGACGCGCTGGTCTTCTCTTCTCAGGCTTCGATGGCGTTGGGGCAATCCAAACCGGCGCTCCAGTCGCTGGAACTGGCGCTCGCCCTCGCGCACAAGGGTGGCGATCCCCTCGCCGAGGCGTCCGTCCTCGGTCATCTGGGGCGGACCTACTTGACGCTCCGCCGACTCCCCGAAGCATCGGAGTATCTCCATCAAACAGAGGCATTGCTGCGAAAACAGGACTCTCCGCCGCTCATGGCGACCACGCTGAACGACCTCGGAGTCCTCTTCGCGTTGAAGCAGCAAGACAAAGTAGCGCTGGAAGCATTTCAGGAAAGCGTAGTCCACGCTCAACACACCAAACTGCCCCTGCTCGCGGCGACCGCCCGCACCAATGCCGCGCGGACTCTGCTGCGACTCGACCAACCAGCCGACAGCCGTCTGGCCCTTGACGCAGCACTGGACCATTTGAGTGACCTGCCCCCATCTCGCCACAAATCCCTCGGGTTGATCGCCGTCGGTCTGGTGTATGAGCGTCTCGGCCCTCACCTGCCGCAGAACCATGATCCTCTTTTGTTGAGGGCCGCAGGAGTGCTCCAGGAAGCGGCCACGGTCGCTGAGGGACAGAACGACCGACGGACGCTCTCCTATGCCCTCGGCTATCTTGGGCATCTCTACGAAACAGATGCTCGCCTGGACGAAGCGCTTCGACTGACCAGGCGGGCGTTGTTCACGGCTCAATCCGCGGATGCGCCCGAGTCGCTCTATCGCTGGCAGTGGCAGTTAGGGCGCCTGCTCGCTGCGAGCGGACAGCTGGATGACGCCATTGCGTCGTACCGCCAAGCGGCCTCGACGCTCCAACCGATTCGCATTGAGGTGGCGCAGGCCTCGTCTGATGATCCGATAGTCGGCCAGGACACCGTCAAGCCGCTGTTTTTTGAACTGGCCGACCTGTTGCTCCAGCGGGCCTCCCTCACTGAGGAGGATACAGCAGCCGAAGGGTATCTCCTTGCAGCTCGCGATGCGATTGAAGCCTATAAAACGGCTGAATTGCGGGACTATTTTAAGGACGACTGTGTCGACGCCGTCCGCTCCAGACTGACCACATTCGATCGGTTGTCGCCGGACACCGCCGTCATCTATCCCATCATGTTTACATCCCGGCTGGAATTGCTCATGAGTCTACCGTCCGGCCTGAAGCGCATCTCCGTCCCCGTGACGTCCGATCGGCTGACTCAGGAAATCCGAGCATTCCGCCGACTGATTGAAAAACGCACCACCCGCGAATATCTGCCCCATGCACAACAGTTGTACGACTGGCTCGTGCGCCCGCTGGAAACCGACCTGTCGCAGCCGCAGATCACGACGTTGGTGTTTGTGCCGGACAGCGCCCTACGGACGATTCCGCTGGCGGCGCTGCATGACGGCACATCGTTCCTGATCAATAAGTTCGCCCTCGCCATGACACCCGGCTTGACGTTGACCGACCCCCGTCCACTCAATCGCGACAAGCTCCGATTCCTCACGGCGGGCCTCACCAAGTCTGTGCAAGGGTTTCCCCCCCTCCCCTATGTGGCGGACGAGGTCGAATCCATTCACCGGCTCTACAAGAGCGACCAATTGATGAACAATGCCTTTCAATCATCCAGACTGGAACGTGAATTGCGTGAAGGAGGATATGGTGGCCTCCATATCGCCACGCACGGCAAGTTCTCGACCGACGTGAACGATTCGTTCCTCCTGACCTTCGATGGGAAATTGACGATGCACACCCTCGACCAACTGGTAGGCCTCTTTCGGTTTCGGCAAGAGCCTCTCGAACTCTTGACCTTGAGCGCCTGCCAAACCGGCGTCGGGGACGATCGCGCGGCCCTTGGCCTGGCCGGCGTCGCCTTGAAGGCCGGCGCACGCAGCGCGCTGGCGACACTGTGGTTCATCAACGATGAAGCGTCGGCGACGTTGATATCTGAGTTTTACCGGCAACTGCGCAATCCGGCTCTCTCGAAAGCCGTCGCGCTCCAGCGCGCGCAGTTGAAACTGTTGAGCGACAGGATTTATGAACATCCGGCCTACTGGTCGCCCTTCCTGATGCTCAATAATTGGCTGTGATAAGGAGAAGCACCATGAGATATGCCATGAGACATGTATTGATCCTAGGGCTCAGTCTGCTGCTGATCGTCGCAGGAGTTCATGTCCTGGATGCCGCAGACAAGGCGATACCGTCAAAGGCCGGTCAACAGGATGACTCACCGCCTCTCATCTACACACCGCCGAAGAAACCCACTCCGCGCGCGCGAGTCGGAGGCACGTTACGGGGAACGGAGGGCACTGAACCGGAACTCGTCGCCTTGGTCCCTGACCATGTGGGCTTGACCGTTAAGCAAACGCCGACCCTGAATTGGTATCTCTCGAAACCGACGACCTATCCCTTACGATTTACGCTCAACGACACCCAAAAAATTGCTCCGCTTTACGAGGGTTCCCTTCCCGCTCCGACCGAGGCCGGGGTTCAATCCATCGATCTCAAACACCTGGGACTGACGCTTGAACCGAACGTCCAATACCGCTGGTTTGTGTCGGCCAGCCCCAATCCCGAGTCTCCCTCCCGAGATATCGTCGCCGGTGGAATGATCGAGCGATGCGAGTTCAATGAATGTCTGACGATCACCTCGGTGAACCTGACCTGTGACCGTGAAAGCGTGCGCACCAATGCCCTCATCGGATTCTGGTACGACGCGATGGGCTGTGTCTGCTCGTTGATTGAGAAAGATCCCAAGGATCCGTCGCTTCGGAGGCTGCGTGCCGCCCTCCTCAGGCAGGTCGGACTCAACGGGGTCGCGGACTGGGATCTTCGCTCCATTCAGACCAGCGGGAAGTAGCAGTGTGCCTTCGCGCTGGATCCAGATGGTCACATTGACTGAATCCATTTGGATTCAGTCAGAATCTATTTTGATTCACTGCCGGTCGCTCTATCGGTACAGCGCTGATGTTTTACCTGTCGGTTGTCGGCATTTTTTTCATAAGGGTACGACTTCAAGCTCGCTACGCCGACGGTACAGAGATTGCTGTATCACAATTGTACGGGAGCGACGCGCATCCGATCGGCGAGACACCTTACTGGTGGACTCGCTCGTTTCTAACCTCTGTGATTCGCAAACGTTTCGATCAATGCTGATTCTGTGCTGATTCTTTCGTGACGGAGACTATGGGCGCGGCTCACACCACGCGATCATGATCCATCGTATCTGCGCAGGGGAGGAAGAAACATGGATAGACTCTTCATCCCGCCGGTTGATGACTCTCGCATTCGCCGTTCTCTGTTGCGCGTACACGATCCCGGTCGAAGCTGATGCAGTCGAGATCGCCATTCTCAAGTCATCTGATCTCAAGGCTTATAATGATGCGGTAGAAGGATTCAAGACAGCCGCACCCGTGGCTGCGAGCTACACCGAGTATGACTTACGTAGCGATCTAGAACGGGGAAAGCGCCTTGCCAGGAAGATCCGCACGTCGGATGTTTCGTTGGTGGTCGCCGTGGGTCTCAAAGCGGCGCTCGCAGCCAAGTCGGAGATCGTCAATACTCCCGTCGTCTACATGATGATCCTCGATCCCTTGAAACATCATCTGACTACTGACAACATGACGGGCGTCCTGCTGGACATTCCAACGGACCGCCAGCTGAAGGCCATGCGCGAATTTTTACCCACCCTGCGCCGGGTCGGCATGCTCTACGATCCCGGCAAGACCGCTTCTCGGTTTAAGGAAGCGGAGACGCAGGCTTCCGTTCACGGCGTTCAGGTGCGGGGATTCACGGTCGAGAATGAGAAGGAAGTCCCTCCCCAGCTGCGGATGCTCCTGTCCCAATCGGAAGCCCTGTGGCTCATTCCCGACTCGACCGTGCTGACGGACGAGTCGATCCGTTTTATTCTCGAATCGGCGTTGGCCAAACACATTCCCGTCATCGGGTTTTCATCGGAGATGACGCGCCTGGGCGCGCTGCTCAGTTTGTCGATCAGTTTCAGCGAAGTCGGCCGTGAAACCGGTCTTCTTGCCAAGCGCATTTTGGATGGGGAAAAACCGCCGTTCAAACCTGTCTCGGTCCAACGGGTCAGAATCACGGTGAATCTCAAGACCGCGCGGTATCTGGGCATTTCGATTCCAAAAGACTTCGACAACCTGATCGACGAAACCTATTAAGTGAGTCAGTCCAATGGATATCCCGCGACTTCGGAACGGACAGCATCCCGAACCAAGGCCGACGGCGAGGTTCTTCAGCCTCCGCTTGAAGTTCATGCTGTTTTTCAGCCTCATTGTCATCATGACCTGTTCGTCCTTAAGTTGGTATTTCATGGAAACCAGGCGAACGGCCATGACCGACCGCCTGGAGGAACTCGGAAGCATCTTATTGACCAATACCGTGCGCAACGACCACTTTCGGATCGCCGGTGTCGTCCTCGAAGATCGCGCCACACTCGAACAATTCATCCAGGGCATCATGGCCATCGATCGCGTCGTCTACGTGATGATCGCCGCAGCCGATGGTCGCATCCTGGACCAGCAGAGCAAACGAGGGCGGAAACCGTCCGATCGGTCCCCTCAATCGACGCCGCAGCCGGGCTATCCAACTGATCGAATTTCAGAATCGCTGCTGCAGACTCAGCTGACGGCTCCGCTCATCACCAAGTTCGTGTTTTCTCCGGAGCAGACTCTCATTCCTCAAGACGATTCCTCGGACTGGCTCGTTTCCTTTCTCCTCGGACAAGAAACCCTGTACGACTTCGCCATGCCTGTCCTTCGGAAATCCCCGATTGAAGCCATCCTGCCCCAGCACTCAATCGAATTCGAAGAGAGAAGCTTTCCACCGCCGACGAACAGCTCGCCGGTGGTCGGCGTCGTGCGCATCGGAGTCACCGACGCACTGGCCAAACAAGCGTTGCGGAGCATCGCCGGCAATGTTTCGATCCTCACGGGATTCATTATCATGGCAGGTATCCTCGGCGCACATGTACTCACGTCACGTATCACGACGCCGCTGCGGAGCCTGGCCGGAGCCGCGCGACAACTCGCCGAAAGCCACTATCCGCCGGTTCCGCTCGTGTCCGTCACCCATGACGAAGTCGGTCAGTTGACGCAGGCATTCAACGCCATGACGCAGTCTCTCTATGACCGCAATCGCGCCATTACCATGAACCTTGACACCATCAGACGGCAGGTCACGCAGTTGACCACCGTGCACCAAGCCAGCGTCGCCATTGCGAGCGCCGGCCTGTTCGACCTGAACGAACTCCTCGACAGGGTGCTCCATCTGATCGTCGATAACCTTGGATTTTCTCGGATGACCGTCTTCCTACACCATCCGGATCGGAACTGTGCTTCTCTCGCCAGGATCATCGGAGTGTCGCCGGAGATCGCGGACGCTATTCGCCGGATCGACATCCCGGTCGTCGACAACGGCGGCATCACGGCCGAACTCCTCCTTCACGGAAAACCGTTGCTGATCCAAGATATCGAAACCATTACGCAACGCATGTACCCGCCGATACTTGAAATGGCCCGCCGTTCGGACGTGCGGTCGTTCATCGCCGTGCCGCTCCAGAGCCATACCAAGATATTGGGATTTCTCGCCGGCGATCGAGGTTCACGCCAGTGCAGTGAAGAAGATCTCCATATCCTCTTGACGATCGCCGGCCACGTGGCGGCTGCCATCGATAATACCAAGGCCTATTCCGATCTGACCGCACTGACTCAGCATCTTGAGGAGCGCATCGAGCAACGCACAGTGGAGCTGTCCCGCGCCAACGCACAACTCCAAGACCATGACCGACGCCGATCGACGTTTCTCTCCGTCGTCTCACACGAGTTGCGAACCCCCATGACGGTGATTCGGAGCTTTGCGGAAAACATGCTTGACGGCGTCACGGGACCCCTGACCGACCTGCAGCGCACGTACCTCACCCGCATTGAACACAACATCGCCCGGCTCGGAAGAATCATCGTTCAATTGCTCGATTGGTCGCGCTTCGACACCAAGAGCGTCGAGCTTCGCATGGAAGAGGTCTCTATGTGTCAGATCGCCACCATCGTGGCGGACAGTTTGCGGATGGTCGCCTCGGAAAAGAATGTGTCGCTCGTGATCGAGCCGATCGCGTCGCTTCCAACCGTCCGTGGTGACCGCGACAGGTTGGAGCAGATTCTATGGAACCTCATCGGGAATGCGATCAAATTCACGCCGCCCGGCGGTCGGGTGACGGTGGAGTGTTGCGAATCACCATCTGGGTTCGTCCAAACTTGTGTCGCCGATACCGGCTGTGGGAGCGAGTCATCCCATCTCTCGAACATTTTTGATGAGTTTTCCGGAGTGCCGTCGGCAATGT
>JAHBWU010000030.1 GCA_019636835.1 Nitrospira sp. | reverse complement strand
TGATTCGATCTGCTGGCGAACGGCTATGGAGTTCCACACGTCTTGAAGAAAGGCCGGTTCGATCAGTTGGTCCGATACTCGCGCTGCGATCATCGTGTCAGGAAAAGTGACCTCGGGCATCGAGCAAGTAGGGAACTTTCCCCTTCCAATCAATTGGATATTCCCGTTGCCACGACAGATAAGAAAATCCTTCGAGGCCACTGACTGGTCTGCTGGTGGTGATGAAAGGAAGGTGCTCACCTTCCGAGCTGCATCGTCAAACGCACTTCCGGTAATGGCCGACAATGTGAGGACCTGTGCCGAGACTTTCCCTGCCTTTGAAGGAGAAAGGCCGTTGCGAAGTGGGATGGTCAACGCCTGCTTCAACGTGATCCTTGGCCACCCCTTCGGATTCGTCGCCGGGTCGCCGAACATGTCGAGGAAGATGGATTGGGTGAGGGTGTCGAGCTGGGCGAGGGCAGCGCGGCGCTTGGCCCTCAGCGCATCCGCCTTGTCCAGAATCTCCGCAATCCGCCGCTGCTCGCTTAAAGGGGGAAGTGGGATGGCGAATGTCGAAAGTACGTTCGGACTGATGCGCGGAAGGTTCATTCCAACGGCCGCCCGCGTTGCGCTTAGTGTGAATTCAGACGAACGTAAGAAGTGGAATAGATAATCACGATCAAGTCGTTTGCTCGGGTGAATCGGAAGGATGTCCGTGCTGCAAACGCCCGACGTTGTTGGACGCGCAACCTTCCTCAGATATGGCCGAAGCTTCCCGTACAGGACGTGATCGGAACTGAACCTGAACTTTGTGCTCTTCGGAGCCTCACGCATTCCGTTTGGATCCACAGTTCCATCGAGTGAGTTCAAGTCCTCCAGACTGAGACACAGCGTGTCGGTTCCGATATTCGACGGCGCAACGACGCCTCGTTCAAACTCCACCACCTCGGCCAAAGGTATGCTTTCGACTTTCGCCATTCGGCTTTTCACTTCTCTCTGTTTTCCTTCGCCGTCTTTCCCGCAGCGGTCAGAATAGCTGTGATTTCCATCGCCTCACGCAGTATCGGCTCAACCCGTTCTCTCGGCAACAACTCCGCGCCTATGATCAGCTCAAGCCAGTAGCAGGTCTCATCCGCTTCTTCTTCCGCCACGGCGAGCTTCGCGATAAAATCAGCCTTGGACTTACCCCGCTGGCACGAACGATAGTTGGCACCAACAGCGGTTCCCGATCGAAGCACCTGTTTCCCAAGCACCCAGCCTTCCGGCGAGCTCGGCAATGCACGAGTCAGCCGAATGACTCGTAAGGCGAGCTCTTGCGTCCTCGCCTTCAGATCCTTGGGACTGCCCCATTCGCCTTTCGCCATTTCACTTCCCACTTTCCAACATCCCTTCCAGTTCCTTCATCCCCCGCTGGATCTCTTCCTCCAGTTTCGCCAGCTCGGCAAGGATTTCCTTCGGCGGACGGTGCTCGACTGCCTCGTGCACGACTTCTTTGTAGCGGTTCAGCGAGAGGTCGTAGCCCTGCGCAGCGATGTCGGCCTTCGGCACGCAGAAGCTCTGCGCGGTGCGCGGGCGTTCTCGCTCGGTCCCGGCGCGGTTCACCCAGCGCGCGAGTACGTCCGGGAGGTTGTTCTTCGCATGCTCGTCATCGGATAGAGACCGTGGATTCCCGCTTTCGCGGGAATGACGAAGGAATGAGGGCACTGGGCCGAGCTTGTCTTCGGACAGGAGCGGCTGGCGCTTGTCGTCGAGACTCCAGCCGTCGGCCTCGACATCGTAGAACCAGACGAAGTCCGTGCCGCCGGAGTTGGTCTTGGTGAAAACGAGGATCGCGGTCGAGACGCCCGCGTAGGGCTTGAACACCCCGCCTGGCAGCTTGATCACGGCGTCGAGCTTCTGGTCTTCCACCAGGATGCGGCGCAATTCCTTGTGCGCCTTGCTGGAGCCGAACAGCACGCCGTCGGGCACGATGACCGCCGCCCGCCCGCCCGGCTTGAGCAGCCGCAGAAAGAGCGCCAGGAAGAGCAACTCGGTCTTCTTGGTCTTGACGATCTGGAGCAGGTCCTTGGCGGTATTTTCGTAGTCGAGGCTGCCGGCGAAGGGTGGATTGGCCAGCACGAGCGTGTATTTCTCCTCCTCGCCCGCATGATCCTGCGCGAGCGAGTCGCGGTAGCGGATGTCCGGGCTCTCCACCCCGTGCAACAGCATGTTCATGCTGCCGATGCGCAGCATCGTATTGTCGAAGTCGAAGCCGTGGAACATCCAGTGGTGGAAGTGCTTTCGCTGATTCGCGTCGTGCAGGAGTTTCGGAAACCGTTCGCGCAGGTACTCCCCTGCCGCCACCAGAAAGCCGGCCGTTCCGCAGGCCGGATCGCAGATCACGTCGGTGGGTTGCGGCGCGGTCAGCTCCACCATCAGCCGGATGATGTGGCGCGGCGTGCGGAACTGGCCGTTTTGCCCGGCGGCTGCAATCTTGGCCAGCATGTACTCGTAGACATCGCCTTTCGTGTCGCGCGCCTCCATCGGCACATGGTCGAGCATGTCCACCACCTTCGCCAACAGCGCCGGCGTCGGGATGGTAAAACGCGCGTCCTTCATGTGGTGGGCGTAGGTCGAGTCTCCGTTGCCGAGCTGACGTGCAAGATCGGCGCGGAGGAACGGGAACAGGTGTTCGCCGACGACGGTGAATATCTCGGCTGGGGCGAAGTGTTTGAAGCGCGACCAACGGAAGTCTTCGTACGGACGGCCCTTGGAGTCATTTCCTGCCGGGAAGATTCGGCGCTCCATCGGCTGCTTGAGGCGATTGGCCTTGTTCTCCTCCAGCTGGTGCAGGTCGTCGAGTCGGCGGATAAACAGTAGATACGTGATCTGCTCGATCACCTCCAACGGATTCGAAATGCCGCCGGACCAGAACGAGTCCCAAATGCGATCGATCTGATTCTTGATGTCGCCGGTGATCATGCGGCTGTCCTTCCGAAGAAGTCAGTCATGGACTCTCTTCTCCCACGCGTTACAACTTTTTTCTCACATCCTTCCAATCCTTCGCCACTTTGGCTTTGCGAGGGACTTCCCCCTTCGTTGGTTCGGGCACAATGATCGCGTCAAGGCGCCTTTGGAGGAATGCCTCGGCGAAGGCTTTGGATCGACAAATCCCTGTCTTGATGGTTTTCCAGCCCTCGGCATGGAGCTCGTCGATTTTCGCGCCCAAGGCTTTGGCATCCGACGGAAGCGTCATCACGTAGCCCGTCGGAAGCTTGTTTGTCTTGAGCCATGCTCTCACCTCGGCGCTCACCTGAGCCCCATCTCCACCTCCAGGGACTGTGACAACATAGATGACTCGGTAATAAAACTGGGTGAGTTTGCCGAGTTCATCGGCTGCCTCAGGCATCGGCTTACGTTCCGATTCGATCGCGATCCCGATACGAGGGACTCGACTGGGTGTCGGTTCTTCAAGCAGCGACGCGAGTTCGATCGTGAGGATGGGATGCCGTTTTTCCCATACGGCTAGGTTGGCCTGCCCTTCTGCCTGGTCGACCCGTGGGCTGTTGCCGACGCGGACCTGGATCGGTGCCAGACCTTGGGCCTTTGGGATATAGGTGAAGAACGCCCTGCCGTCCCCCCCCGTCAACGCCGTGGCGACGACCTTCCCATCCACCACGAGTTCAAGTGGTTCCCCGCCAAGTGCGGCAATCAGCAAGAGCCGTTTCGAGATGAGTTTGGCCTCTATGGTGACCGGCCGACCGGGAGTCGTCAGCGCGTCTTTGACGAGAATCGTGGCGGAACTTTTCTCTGCGGCATTGAGACGACTCGGATAGAGCGCAAGGAGAGAGAAAACACAAACTAAGAGAAACAGCCAGGCTCTGCACAGGAAGGTGGCCGTTGACTGCACAGTCATCGGCTCTTCGTTTAGGCCTTCAGCGCCTTGAGCACCTCATCCGCATGCCCGTCGACTTTCACTTTCCGAAAGATCGCCTTCACCTTGCCGTCGGGATCAATGACGAACGTGCTCCGCTCGATACCCCAATACTTCTTGCCGTACATGTTCTTCTCTTTATAGACCCCGTAGGCCTTGGAGATCGCCGCATCTTCATCGCTGAGGAGCGGGAACGGCAGTCCGAATTTCTTGATGAACTTCTGGTGTGATTCTTTCCCATCCAAGCTCACGCCGACAATCGAGCCTCCCGCCCGAAGGATCTGCGACTCGACGTCGCGAAAGTCGCAAGATTCTTTCGTACACCCGGGGGTATCGTCTTTCGGATAGAAGTACAGCACGATTTGTTTGCCCTTGAAGCTCTTCAGGGTCACCGTCTTTCCATGTTGATCCGGGATTGAGAGTTCCGGGGCCTGATCCCCTACCGCAAGATCTTTGCTCATAGGTCCATCCTTATTCGGAAATTAATAACCGCCGGAGGGCATACTGCTGCCGAACGACGACCGACGCGGCATATTGGGGCGCAGCGAGGCTTTGTTTTTATTCTCAGGATTTCCGTACGGCGCAAGCGCCGGCGAGTCCCAAATGACTTTGTCTCCCGGTGCCAAGTCGGCGGCCGCTATAAAGTGTTGCCGCGCGACTTCGGAGTCACCAAGCGCATTCAACGCCAACGCATAATTATAGTGGGCCTGGCCGGATCGTGGTTCTGCGGCAACCGCTTGTTCAAAGTAGTGCTTGGCCTCTTCAAACTGTTTGGCCTGGTAGGCTTGCGTGCCCTGTTCCGTCAATGTGGTCGCGTGAGATTTCACCTCGCCCTCGAGCACCAGCGGCACGAGCGGTTTGCGTTTCTGCGAACATGCCGTCATGCCGACAAGCACCAGCACGATGCCCACGATCGCCGCTTGTTGTATGATCTTTTTCATGGCAACACGACCTCAGCTTTTAGACCTTCGTCTGTTTGCGCGTTTCTTCCTCGAACGTCTTTCGATACAGCACGTCCCACTCGTTGCTCCCTTCAATAATGCCTCGGGAATAGGACGCGAGTTTGGCTTTTACTTTTCGATCGATCTCCTGTTCCTGGCCCAACTCGGCGGCCAACACGCGCTTGATCTCTTTTAACAGCCGCGCATCATCGCTCGTGACCCTCGCTCCAGCCTGTTGCTTGACGGCCGTGAGAATCACATGGGACAGATGACTGACTTTGTCCTCGCTCAACATACGACATCCGTGAAACGGTCACGTTATAAAATGATGCCTCGCTCACGGACTAACTTTTGTTTCACCATTTGGAACATCTTTTGATAGTCGACCTGCCCTTGCTCGATCTGATGTTCATACGCCTTCAGCAATTGCCGCACTTCTGCATTCACACGATCCTCTGCGGATAACTCATGCGTGATGGCCTGATCCAATGCCTCGACGAAGACCTTGCGCTCTCCGACCAGTTCGATGTGTCCTTCCTCTTGGAGGCGACCGGTGAGGCTCTCAGCCATATGCCGCACACGCTCTTTCGACAGCCGCATCGCATTCACCCCGGCTCGAGATGAATCGTCGGGACTTCCATGACCTGCCGAAATCGGGTCGCATCCCCTACGATGCTTCCGATGATATTCACCCGATCAGCCGGGACCGGATCGGCCCCCATACTCATGGGGGTTCTTCCAAAAAAGATCGCGAGGACCTTCCCCGCTCCCCAGAAAGCAATGTCTCCGACCTTCACCTGGGTCGTCGCGGTTTCCCGATAGTCGCGGACTCCGGGAATCGGGAAGTAGAACTCTTCTCCCCACGTGCTGACGGCAGCCGTGACCGGAAGCGCCGCGTAGACTTCGTCGGCCGTTTTCGTCTTTCTGAGTTCGGCCTCCAGCTGAACTCCGCCCACGGTAATACGAATTCGCTTCGCCGGCACGGTCATGCGATCGAGGGTCCACCCGTTTCTTCACTGCATTCTTTATGATCCCGCGAACTGTAACTTGTCTCCTATATGAAATCAAGGCTACAATCCACGAGATGCTGACCTCCAGCTTCATCTTTCTACCGGGCGTTGGACCAGTGACGGAACGCCGCTGGTGGCACGAGGGCTTGTTCGATTGGCGAAGCTTCCTGGATCGATCGTCGATAGCCGGCCTCTCCGAACACCGCAAGCTCTGGTACGATGGGGAGATTCGAGAGGCGCAATCGCTGACGGAGAAGGGATCCCTTCACATGTTTGGCTCCCGTCTTCCACGCCGAGAACATTGGCGACTGTACGAAATCTGCCGATCGCGGGCAGGTTACCTCGACATCGAAACGACAGGCGCATCGCCCGAATCGGGAGAGGTGACTGTCGTGGGCCTTCATCGCGAGGGAAAAACGACCACCCTGGTTCGTGGTGAAAACCTGACAGCGGAGCGGTTGCAGGGAGAACTGGATCACTGTACCCTGCTCGTGACGTTTTTCGGATCAGTCTTCGATGTCCCCTACCTTAGTGCCAAGTTTCCCGGCCTCCGGTTTCCAACATTGCACTTCGACCTCTGCTTTGCCGCCCGCCGGCTGGCGTTACGTGGAGGGCTGAAGCACATCGAGCAAGAATTGGGAATCGACCGCGACACGACCATCAGCGGCCTCGACGGATTGGACGCGGTCCGCCTGTGGTTCCAGTGGCGCCGGGGTGACAGGATCGCCCGTGACACTCTCTTGAGCTACAATCGGGCGGATACCGAAAACCTTGTGCTCCTTGCCGACCGCTTCTATGAGGATATGGTGTCACGGTTCGGGCCTGCCTCATTATCGACCACCCTTCAACCGGCCTATTCCCAATGAGCACCTGGGGCGGTGTCGGTCGGAGCGAGATCGGACTCGTGCGCACCCTCAACCAGGACGCGTTCACTGTCATCGATGAGGCGGGTGTCTGGGCCGTCGCGGATGGAATGGGTGGCCATGTCGGGGGCGAAATCGCCGCTCAAACAGCCATCGCTACTATACAGGCCGAGGCTGCAGCATCAAGCCGGCTGCTGGGTAACGGTCAGGCATCTCCCACAGATGTGTTGACGGACCTGATCAGCCGAGCGCATGACGCAATCCTCAATCGGGCTCGATCAAAATCTAAGCTGAAAGGGATGGGCACGACCATCGTGCTGTTGGCGATCGTTCCTGGTCCTGCCCCGGTCGCTTACATCGCCCATGTCGGCGACAGTCGTGCCTATCGGTTTCGATCAGGCACACTGACCCTTCTGACCAAAGACCATACGTTGATCGAAAAATACCTGGAGCGCGGCATCCTCACCGCAGAAACAGCGAAAACTCATCCGGAACGGCATGTGTTGACGCGGGCCTTGGGGGTAGGCCCGACGGTGAAACCTACGATCACGGCTTTTTCCATACTGCCGGAGGACCTGGTACTGCTCTGCTCGGATGGACTGACGAAGATGCTGGAGGATGAGGATATCCGAACGGTGTTCGATGCCGGCGAGCTTGACCCGACTCAGGTCTGCAACCGCCTCGTCACCGCGGCGCTCGATCGCGGCGGCGAAGACAACGTGACTGTGGTGGTGGTCGCTCCTCGTTCGTCCTGATTTTACTTCGTTGTTGACATGGCTCGTCAGGCCGTGTAGCTTCCTTCCTCATTTGAACGTTGTCACGTACATGGAGACCCTTATGCCCCGTCGGGGATCGTTCGTCTGTGGATGTCTGTTCCTTCTCATCGGCCTTGTGACGGTTGCGGATGCCGGTGAACCGTCCGACCCGGAAACGGCTATTCGTCAAATGGTCCGGGCCAATGCGGAAAAAGACCTCCCGACGCTATCCCGCCTCATGGCTCACGATGCCGATATCGTCAGTTACTCGGTTGGAGGCCGCAAATACGTCGGCTGGCCGGAGTTCGAACGGGAAATGCGCGAGGAATTCATCAACACGCAGAAGATCGAGATTCCGATTACGGAACTCAAAGTTTGGACGAAAGGCGACTTGGCCTGGTTTACGATGGAGCTCGACTACACCCGCTATGTCGGTGAAGGATCGGCAGTGAAGCGGACGGTGCTTCCCTTAAGAGAAACCGGTGTCCTCGAACGTCGCGCCGGTCGTTGGCAACTGTTATCGTGGCACGAGTCATTTCGATCCGCTCAGCTAGGAGGTCCTCTTGCCTCCGCCTCGGGATCTCAAAAACTCGTCAGCAATGCTGCCGGCTCAGCGCCGCCTGACGTAAGCGGGGAATGGGATATTCTCGAAGTCGAGGATGAAAAACGCTATAAGGCGACGTTGGATAAGAATGGGAACGGGCCCTACACGCAACAGGGCGGACGGTTTATTACAACAAAAATTGAGAACCGACTGTGGCAAGGCACCTGGCACCAGCCGGGCAACGATCGCGAAGGCGGATTTGAGGTTCTCCTCTCGGAGGACGGCACGCAGGCAAAGGGAATCTGGTGGTACACACGGGTCGATACGAGAAAAAATATTCCACCGAAGGAACATGGTGGGACCTATCACTGGAAGAAAGCGACACCCTCATCAGCCAACACCCAATGAGTCGGTTTGTTTCTTCTCAGCCATACCAACAACTCGGAGTCCGGTTCAACATCACCGCTTCACTTCCTCTGGGAGGTCTTATGCGCAGATCCCTCATTCTGTTTATCTCTACCTTCTTCATGATCTCATCAGCCTATGCTGATGGGGGCCATGATCATCATGCCGTCCCCACCCTGAAAAAGCAGGTGGGCTCAAAGATCACCTATGGAGAGAACACGGCGACCCTGACCTTCGGTCCTATCGATCTTCCAACCGGCCACGGTGAAGGCGATATGGGTGACTCCATGCCTCGGTTCAACTTTCAGCTGCCTGAGGACAAGTTTTTGATCGGCTTCAAGTCCGCTCTTTCCACGGTCGATGGGAAGGAATTGCCGAGAAATTACCTGCACCATATTTTGATGATCAACAACACCAAGCCCAGCGTCTCCTGTCCCGGTGAGCCGCTCTTCTTCGGTGGAGCCGGACTCGAAATGTCCGAAACACAATTCCCCGAGGGATACGGTGTGAAGCTGTCGGCAACCGACAAATTGATGACGGTCGTCGCCTTCTATCACGGCGCCCCGCCCACCAAAGACGTCATTGCAACGTTCACGATGTACTTTGCGCCGAAGGCCAAACCGGTCAAAGCGATGGACATCTATCAGGTCGGTGTCAACATCGTCTGCTTTACCAAATTCGGTGATCGGCCCGCGGATCAGACAGATGAAGGGATCGAAATCGGGCCGGGTGTCCAGGTTCGTACGGCACCATTGAAGTTTAGTATGGATGGCTGCGTCAAATACGCCTATCCGCACGGCCATGATGAATTGCTCCTGATCGCGTTGGAAAATAAAACTAAAAAACAGACTCTCCTCCGGACTGTGCCGGATGTTGAGGCAGATGGGACGCTCCGCGAATTCTTACCCCATCAAGTTTATAAGGATGGCCAGGGGTTCCCCATCTCCAAGGATGATGACTATGAGATGGTGATGGTCTACCACCATTCTCTACAGAGAACTGAGCTCCAACATGGCATGGGTAACTATCTGCTGTATATGACGCCCGGTGTCTGTTCGGAGCAGGGCAAGACTGCCTCCGCCTACTGATCTCCCGCTCGCAGGCCTGTCGGCAGAAACCATCCGACAAGGCCTGCGAGCGGTCCGCACTTTTCCTACCGTCCAAAATTGTTCATTCAAACAGCCTGTAGCCACCGTCCCCTACGAAAGAAGCGGCCTCCAGTCTGGGTTTCTCGCCGCCACTTGTGGTATCAAATCACACAGTCTTCGCCGAAGCATCAAGCAGTGTTGGGTGATTGAGTCGGTTGATTGACACGCAGCGGCAATACACAGCAGCCTACTGAATGACCTCTCTAAGAGCAGGCTTGCCCAGAAACACGGGAATCGTGCCATGCCGCAGAGTGAGCCTGTCGCCATCCTCCTCGTCAATGCGATCGCCGAAGAAATCAAACTGGCCACGCTCACCTTCCGAAGATTCTTTCCAAACTGCCGCGTCGACGCCGTCTACACCCTGGAGGAAGCGTTTCAGTGGGGGCATCTGGCAGCATGGCAGCTCATCGTAATCGATGAGGCGTTGCTCACCCAACCCGCTGCGCCTGTCTTCTCAGAACTGAGGCGGCTTGCACCCTATGCCACACTCGTGCTGCAGACGGATCATCGCGACGCTACCGACGCCTTGAATGCGCTTCAGGCAGGCGCGGATTTTCTTCTTTACAAGAAGTCACCCGGTTTTCTCGCCGAACTGGCGTTGTGCACAAGGAGCGCGCTCGATACACACGCCATCCGTATGACACTCACTCGGACACAGGAACGCCACGGCCGTCTCATCGATATACTCAGCGATGGATTGTATGAACTGGATGTGGACGGACGATTCGTGTCTCTAAGCCCGTTCGCCGCAGAAATGCTGGGCTATACGCAGGACGAATTACTCGGCACCCTCTACTCGGATCTCGTGCCTCAGGATCAACAGGATCGCGCTCGTCATCGTTTCAACGACCGCCGAACAGGGACGCGCGCAGCCCGGCGGACTGAACTCGATCTCATCCGCAAGTCATCCTCCGGCAAACCGGGTCACACGCGAGTCAGAGTCGAGATCAGCGCGAGAGGACTGTACGATGTCGATCGCCGGTACCTCGGAACGCTCGGCTTGTTGCACGATATATCACACCAGCGTCGGCAAACGAGGACCATTGATCAGCTTGAGCATCGACTTCGTGAATCCGATCGACTTCTCGCCATCGGACAGCGCTTTTCGACCTTGTCGCAAAATCTGCACGCCCCGCACACCGCCCTGTACTCCCAATCTCAACTCCTGCTCAAAACCATCCGCGACGCTCACCTGATCGAGCAAGTGGATTCGCTGGCCACGTACGCCGCTGAAGCCGCCCATCTGGGGAAAGAACTCGTCCAAATCACGACGGAAATCATCACCGGCCGCGACACCATCAACGACATCATCGAGACCGTCCTCGCTCAACCTCCCTTTACCCCTGCGGACACCGAGTGGATTGAACGTGACTATGGGCAGAATCCTCCTCCTTTCACCGGAAACCTCGACTCCATGATGAATCTCCTGCGCATTCTCCTCACACATGCTCGACGCTATGTGGCCGCTATAGGAACTCCCCATCGATTACGAATCAGTACCAAGACAAGAAACGAAACCGGAGTCCCCATAGACCAAGAGATTTCCTTGCTTTCACAAACGACAGCCGCCGAATTCGAAATTCACATCCAAGAAACAGACATCATCGCCGCGGCTGAGGAACCGCCCCTGCCGACAACGACCGACGATCTCTTTGGAGCCTATGCATTGACCAAGCGACTTGGAGGCCGTTTAGATTTTCTAGCGCCGGTCGACGGCTTTCTGTCGATCAAGGTGTGGATTCCAGTGGGACAACCTCCTGTGCCGAACAGTCCCGCTGTTCCTGTGACCCCGCCCGTTTCTTCGGCAGGCGGTGCGACTACCGAGACGATTCTTCAGGCTCCGGCGCACCCCTCGCCGACCGAATCCCTTCCCTCCGTCCAACCGATGAAGCCTTTGCCGGACCGCCGTAAACGCATTCGGACGGACGTCGATCTCCCGACGAGGATTACGATCGGCAATGCGCCCTACGAGGGTGTCGTGACGAATCTGAGTTCAGGCGGCGCCTCATTAGAGATCGAGGGTGTGCTCCCGTCATTCGAACAACAGCCAGTCTACCTGCTCCTTAAAACAGTCGTCAGCATCTTGGAATTGGATGCCACCGCGTATGACCGAGGAGAAACTCTGCGACGGGCCCGTATCGAACGGCAAACCTCCCGTGTCGCACTCGAGTTCACCGCACTCGACGAGGGTCGGCAGAAAATCCTCACCTCGTTTATTGAAGCGGCGCGTGTACCTGCATTCGCCATGACGGTCGAAGCTCAGTTTCCGCCGCTCGATAGGACAGACGACTTCGTAGCAACCTTCACGGAAACCGGCCTGCGAGGCACGGATTCTCGTGAGACCGTGAGAGTTCGAGTGACGCTGCCGGTCCGCATTGAACCTGCTACAGCCGCAACCGGAAGTCTGTTGGGTACTGCCGTCAACCTCAGCCGAGGCGGTGTATGCGTGCAAACGGAGCAGGTTCTGAAAATGACCGCTGAAGCGGTCACGCTTCGTTTCTCTTCGATCGACGACCATGATCAGTCGAGGGTACAGAAGCAGGAAGTGATCCTGACCGGCCGAATTGTCCATCTCGCGCCCGATCCCACTATCTTATCCAAGATAACACCAAGCTCCTCACAACCAGGACAGCACGTCGGCATCCGTTTTTCCCAATTGACGCCATTCGCCGAACGGGAAATCAATCGTGTGCTTGCGCAACACGTCGGCTCCTCCATAGATTTTGCGGACCGAGACGGCCGGCCATTGATCATGAGCGACAGATGGGAATGCCGCAATACGCATGGCCAGGCTATTGCGGTGACGGCCGATCATGCTCGCCATGAAATTTCACAAGACACCCCGATCATCATCGTCATTCCTGGATTCGGATCGACCCAAACCGACTACATACCGCTCTCGTTTTACCTCGCTGCCAACCATTTACGTGTGCTGCGCTATGATCACTCGAACCATGTCGGCCAAAGCGAGGGCAACATTCTGCAGATCACATTGCGCAACATGCAGACTGATCTCCAGTGCGTCCTGGACTTTGTCCACACTACATGGCCCACCGCTCCGGTGGCGCTCCTCGCCGAAGACATTGCTGCGCGAGTAGCGGTGAAAGTCATGGCCCTGAACACATTGCCTGATCGGCTTTTCTTGTTGAATCCTGTCTTCGACATAGAAACCGCTCTTTCCCGCATTAAACGTTCCAATGTCATTGAATCCTACCGGCAGGGCCATCGGCGGGGTGTTGTCAATCTCTGGGGCCTTAATGTCAACTTCGACAAGTTTGTCGGCGATGCGATCACGGGAGGATACGTCGACTTGGCCTCGTCAAGATCTGACTTCGCTCAACTGGCCACTCCGCCTGTTATCCTGATCTCTCCCAGAAAGAACCGTCCCATTGAACACGTGTTCGGCCCTCAATATCAGTCCCTCAGTGCCTTGGGAACCGTCCCAACCGTTGTATCGCTGCCGGCCGACGTGTCCGGAGAATCCGGCGCCAACGACGAGCGCCGTACCGCAGCCTTCAAGACTAGCTTGAAGTTGATCTCAACTTCTCTGATCGGCGATCTTTCCTCGGCTCAGGTACGGGAACCGAGTCTCCGTGATGTGTATCAGCAACGGCAGTTGGAGCATGAACGCATCCGCATTCGCTACCACGTCTCGCAGGCCACACGCAGCGCCTTGTTGGGTGCTCACTTGGCCCATTTGCCTCAACTCGAAAACTTGCCGGACTATTTGGCCTTGACGAATGAACTGTATCGCCGACTCCTTCCTCTTGAACCAGGCATGACTATCCTCGAGATCGGTTGCGGTCAAAGAAACTTCGCCCGTCACCTGCTGACCAATCAGGCCTACCGGTCGGCGCATCAAAGGGGACGGATGTCCGTCCCTCTCCGCTATATCGGGTTGGACCAGTCGCACGAATCGCTTAGACTTGCAGAACTGCAGATCCGTACATGCGCTGAAGGACTGCCCGGCACACTTGCGACTGCCGTCCCAATCGGCCAATTGTTATCGACAAGTTGGATGCACACAGACTGGGATGGGCCTTTCCCCCTCACCGACGGATCAATGGAGCGTATTCTCTGCCATCTTTCGCTCGCTTTTATCCCCTCTCCCCTTCATTGCCTCCAACAGGTGCTTCGAGTCTTGCATCCGGACGGGACGGCCGTCGTGACCTGTTTTCAACCGCACACCGATCTCTCGATGTTGTTTCGCCGCCATCTGCGCGCAGCAGACCACGATGATTTCGGTTCTCCGGCTCAGACCGTCCTTCATTATCTCGGCCGTCTGCGAGAGGCCATTCGCCATGGCCTCTTGCATAGCTATGAGCGGGATGACCTAGCCCGCCTGCTGACTCATGCAGGTACGGGCCAAATCCAGTTTTTTCCCGTCCTCGACAACCAACTTCTACTCGCCATTGTACGGAAGACCAAATCCGTTGGATGAAACAGTCCCTCGGGTGTATACTTTTCACCTAGGGATGATACGTAGCCTCGCTTCCGCCACAACGAACTACGTAGGCGCATAAGATCTCGCCACCACACTCATGATGGATCGCACAGCTCCGCAATCGACCCCTTATCAATCAGGCACGGCATCGCTGCAACGACTCACGCAGTTCGCGCGGGACATGGGGAACCCGACAAGCCTCCCCGCCATCGCAGAGCGCATCCTTTCCGGCCTCTCCGAAGTATCCCAGCACTCTAAAGGGGTTCTATATCTGTTTGATCGCGAACGCGAATGTTTCTGCCAGGTGGTTTCACAAGCGCAGATCCCTTTGATAGCGACGTCTCCCGCTTTTCCCCTCAATCATCCCCTCGTTCAACTACTTGCTCACCACCAAGGCATCCTCGACTCGTCTACGCTGACCGATTCCTTATGCAGGGCATCGTTGGACGACACGACGGATTCCCAGCTCACCACTCTCCCCGTCAAGCTTGCCATCCCGCTGCTGAATCGAGGAAAGTTGATCGCTTTCGTATTGCTCCAATCCCGGATAGGCGCCACGGTCATCCCCTCCCATACCATGGAACTTCTAGCTGCTATGGCCCAGAATGCCGCCAATGCACTCGACTCTTTCCTGCTGTATGAGGATCTCCGGCAGTCCCAGGCTCTCATGCGGCGAACCGATCGATTGCGTTCTTTGGAAACCATTGCCGGGGGTTTCGCTCACGAAATCCGAAACCCCTTGACGTCAATCAAGACCTTCATCCAGCTAGCTCCTGAACGTAAGGATGACAGTCAATTTATCGGTGAATTCAGCCGAATTGTGCTCGATGACGTCAATCGGATTGAACGGTTGATTCAGGAGATTCTTGACTACGCTCGGTACATGGAACCACGGTTGACTGATGAGGATTTGAATGAAATCGTCTCGTCCTGCCTGTACTTTATCCAGGTAAAAGCCGACAGCCGCGGGATCAAGATTGAAAAAGATTTGTCGCCGGAGCTTCCTCGTGGCATGTTAGATCGGCAACAAATCAAACAGGTCCTTTTAAACCTGCTCTTAAATGCGATGGATGCCATGAGCGAAAAGATCGGAACTCTCCGAGTACGGACCGCCAGGCTCCAGAAAGCGGAGGGTGAGGTGTGGACTCAGATAGAGATCGAAGATACAGGGCATGGCATCTCACCTGAAAGCCTTGACCACATCTTCGACCCGTTTTTTACCACCAAACATGCGAGCGCCGTGAACGAAGGAACGGGGCTGGGACTGACCATCGCTCATCAGATCATTCGGGAGCATCGAGGAGAAATTCAAGTTCAGAGCACGGAAGGGGTCGGAACGACCTTCCGCATCAATCTTCCCTCCCATCAGGCTTAGAACGCAAGGAGCGCTTGTGGAAAGCTCGGTTGTTAGGAAACGAATTCTTCTGATCGATGACGATCCCCGTGTCCGTGCCTCTCTCAAGATGGTTCTCGAACCAATCTATGACATTCTCCAAGCGAGTGATGGACATGAGGGGCTCGATGTGTTTCGGAAGGACGAGCCCGACCTCATCCTCCTCGACGTCATTCTCCCAGGAACCGACGGCCTTGCAGTGCTTCAAACGCTTCGTCTAGAGAGCAAAATGCCCCCTGTCATCATGCTCACAGGCACCAAGTCCGTCAAAACAGCCGTCGACGCCATGAAGCTCGGAGCCGCCGACTATCTCTCAAAACCGTTTGACGTCGATGAGCTCCGTATCGTCATCGATCGAGTCCTGAACGCCTCCGAATTGGAGCGCGAGGTCAAGCAACTGCGGGCTCAAGTGGTCCAGCGCTATGCTTTCCATAATCTGATCGGCAAAAGCCAGGGCATGCAGGAGATCTACTCAAAAATCGAACAGGTCGCCGACAGTCGTACCACCGTACTCATTACGGGAGAAAGCGGCACGGGAAAGGAATTGGTAGCGCGAGCCTTGCACTACAACAGTTCCCGGCGCGAACGGCCCTTCATTGCACTGAACTGCGCAGCTTTACCTGAAACGCTCATTGAAAGCGAACTTTTTGGCCATGAAAAAGGTGCGTTCACGGATGCCACAGCTCGACGCGTGGGACAGTTCGAGCTGGCGAATACCGGAACGTTGTTCCTGGATGAAATCGGCGACTTAAGTCCCGTCACACAGGCGAAGCTCCTGCGCGTCATCCAAGAACGCGAATTTACGAGAATCGGAGGAATTCAGTCAATCAAGGTCGATGTCCGCATTGTGGCGGCGACGAACAAAAATCTTGACGACCTCGTTCGAAAAGGACAGTTTCGAGAAGACCTCTACTACCGCATCAATGTCATTGCGCTCTTTCTCCCTCCACTCCGTGAACGTGGTGAGGATATCCCTCTCTTGGCCAGACATTTCCTCGAGAAACGGTTGGAAGAGGAACGCCGCCCCCACATCGAGTTCGGAAAGGACGCGCTGGAGCTTCTGACTCGTTATTCTTGGCCGGGCAACGTTCGCGAGCTGGAAAACTTCGTTGAGCAAGCGTTCATCTGGTCCCAACATGCCACGCAAATCACTCCGGAGCATTTGCCGACGCTGATCAAGAGTGACTCCCGTTCAACGTCGCTTCGAGACGATACTCTCGCCGGTCGCATGTCCCTTGAAAAAGCCGTGATGGAGTTTGAACGGGAGATTATCCTTGATGCGTTGAAACGAACCAATTACGTACAAACCCACGCCGCAAACCTACTCGGGATCAGCCGCCGGATGCTGAAATACCGAATGGACACCCTTGGTATCGGTCGCCCTGACAATTCCACCATCCAAGAATCTGACCCGCCCATGCAAGAATGACACACTTATGCACAAGAATGTCACATTTATGCACACCCTGCGCTTACCACCATCCAGTAAAATAGGTATCCTATTATTATTGTAGACTACGTATAGTTGCCAATCCTACCAGCACCACTTTATATTGAAATGCTCTGTAAGCTTATGAAAAGGAATGATAATTGCTTACTCATGACGCGACTTGGAGTATCAAACGAGCATGGTCACAGCTTCTTGTCAGGCAGGAACACAACCGACAGTCCTCATAATTGATGATGAAACGGGGCCCCGCGATGCCCTTAAAGTGATACTTCGAAGCTTCTGCAACGTTCGTTCTGCAGAAAACGCCAAGACAGCTCTCGAGGTGCTCGGTCAGGAACCCGTTGATGTGATCACTCTCGATCAAAAGCTTCCGGATCGTCACGGACTCGATCTTCTCAAAGACATCAAGCACCATTGTCCAGACGTGGAGGTCATTATCGTCACGGGATACGGAAGCCTGAAGTCTGCCATGGAAGGTATTCGTCACGGGGCCGCGGGCTATTTGCTTAAACCTTTCAACGTGAACGAGCTGACCACCCTCATTCAGCAGACGATGGACAAGAAACGCCGACTGGACTTTCTGCGTCACTGTCTTCGGACACTACCGGACCTTTGGGGTGCGGAGGAAGAGAGCGCAGGAGCGTGGGAAAAGGTTAAGACGGGATATGCGTCGCTCTCCCTCAACACTCAGAGCGATGCCGCTATACAGCAAGACGATATGAATCTGCTTCCACTCTTGTCCGATACTTTGGAGGCCACAGACCGTCAATTGCTCAATCATTCGAGCCGAGTGAGTTTCTATGCCACGTTGATGGCCAGCCGACTCAATTTTACCGCTTCCGAACAAAAATCATTGGCCCTGGGAGCCTTTTTGCATGACTTAGGGAAAACGAGCCTTCCATCGTACAGGTTTTCAGAAGACCAGATCCTTCCGTCTGGCGAAGCATCCCTCTGTAGGGAACACCCCGACAGAGGCGCGCGGATGATTGCGCCATTGGGTTTACCGGTTGAGGTGGGGCAAATCGTCGCATCCCACCACGAGCGATGGGACGGGCAAGGCTACCCTCGTGGACTTCAAGGCACGGATATTCCGCTACTGGCTCGTATTGTTGGCATTGCCCAAACGTTTGATCATTTGACCGCCGACGCGCCTGGGCGACTCGCCCTCCCGCTGGATGTCGCAACCCGCCAGATCTCGATTCAATCTCATACGCATTTCGACCCGCTGTTGCTGGATTTTTTCATTCAAGTCGTGAAGGATTCGCCCGTCTCTCCTCCCGCCATGGACATTGCTCCCGCCGCTTGATCTATTCGTGCCCTCCGGCGATCAACTCTGCAGCCGCAGATCGAGTTTTTTGAGTGATTCGCTCCCCACCAAGCATGCGCGCAATTTCACCCTCGCGACTCGCGCCGGTCAACGAACGCACCGTCGCCACCGTCCGTCCATTCACTTCCGACTTTTCAACAGAGACATGATGCTGGGCTTGAGAGGCGACCTGCGGGAGATGCGTGATGCACAATACTTGATGGTATCGACCCAACTCCCTTAGCCGTTTCCCGATCGTGGCTGCGACCGCTCCCCCAACTCCGGTATCAATCTCATCGAAGATCAAGACCGGCACATGATCGATATCAGCAAGAGCGGATTTCAATGCCAACATGACCCGGGATTGTTCGCCGCCGGATGCCACACGAGACATCGGTTTCAAAGGCTCGCCGGCATTGGCCGACAGCAGAAACTCCACACGATCAGTCCCATCAGGACCGTAAATTTCGTCAGACCCGCTCGGCATGACTCGGACCAGAAACCGTACGGATCCCATTTTCAGCGCATGGAGCTCTTTGTCCACCAGTTTCGTCAATCGCTTAGCTGCGTCGGCTCGCTTTTCAGAGAGTGCTCGGGCGAGCACCGACACGTTTTGTTGTCGCTCTTCAATGAGACGATCATACTGATCGAGTTCGCTGTCCGACCCCCGAAGCTTCTCCAGTTCCTGTTTCACTCGATGATGAGTCTCCAGAACGGCTTCTATGGTCCCCCCGTATTTCTTTTTCATCTTCTGGATGACGGCCAAACGATCTTCGATCGCACTGAGTCGCAGAGGATCGGCGTCCAAGCTCTCAGTGTAACCGCGAAGGGAATCGGCGACTTCTTTCAGGAGCACTTTGGCCTCGGACGCCAATCGAACGGTGCCTTCCATCTCAGGGTCGATCTGAGATAGTTCGCCCAACACACGCTCTATCGACACCAGATTCACCAAGATGCCGTGAACATCGCCCTGAATTCGTTCCTGAGCTTCCGATGCCAACTCAACCAGGCGCCGCGACGACCCCAACCGATAGCGTTCGGCTTGCAGTAACTCCTCCTCTCCGACACGGCAGGCAGCCTCATCTAATTCTTGTACTTGAAAACACAACAGGTCTTCTTGCTGGACGCGTTGCTGTCGCGTAGCCGCAAGCTCATCGCGCTCTTCACGGAAACGGACCCACTCACGATGGGTGGATCGATACTGAGACCGCAGTTCCAGCAGACGTCCGAAGGCATCCAGAACGTCGAGCTGAGCAGCGTTCGACAAGAGCGATTGCTGATCGTGCTGGCCATGGATATCAATGAGTGTACCGGCAAACTCTTCCAGCACATGGGCCGGACTTAAGACTCCATTCAGGTAAACCCGGTTTCTTCCCGAACGAGCAATGATGCGTCGAATGATGAGCTGAGAATCGTGTGGACCAAGGACTTCTCTGGCCCGCAGCCGTTGAAGAAGAGGATGCGTGAGCGGAATTTCGAACGACGCTTCAAGCTGGGCTTCGTCCTCACCGAATCGAATCTGATCGCTTGAAACCCGTCCGCCCATAAGAAGAGCCACTGCATCGATTAACAAAGACTTCCCGGCCCCCGTCTCTCCGGTCAAGACGGTAAATCCTGAGTCAATGGTCAGACTCAGCCGTTCGATCACAGCAAAATTTGTGATGCGCAGCTCAGTGAGCATGGCTGCAACAGTGGCGAGACCCAGCTAGCCGCAGAAAACACATAGGGGCATTGAACATCGCTAGTGCCGATTGAACGTATCGCTCAACGACTACCCAGTAATGCCAAAGCGAAGAAGAAGTTGAGGCCTACGCTTTGGTACGTTGAGCGAAGCTTAGCGACTCAAGGATGAGACCGGAGTCTCTTTTCAGTATCGCGCTATGCAGTCCCGGCATGCTGAGCGAGCAGTGAGTCGATCACTTCTTTGAACTGACGCTTTGGTCTGGCACCCACCAGTTTTTCGACCGGCTGGCCGTTCTTAAAGAAAAGAATAGTAGGGATGCTCATCACCTGATAACGACCCGCGACCTCTGGGTTTTCGTCGGTGTTCAGTTTTCGAACTTTGAGTTTTCCGGCGTATTCCTTCGCCAGTTCGTCGACGATGGGAGCGACCATTTGGCAAGGGCCGCACCACACGGCCCAAAAATCGACCATGACGAGTTCAGAAGCCTTCATGACTTCAGCATCCCAACTGGAATCTTCAACTTTCAAGGCATCACCAGCCACGTCTGCGTCCTCCTTCAGAATTGAGATCGTTATGCGCGATTGTCTGGGCATCGTACCCTACCACTGTTTTTAGTGTCAAACACGGATCACCGTCCGGTTTGCACGCCGGGCGGCACACTACCTGTCTCGGATGTCTGCGGAGGAATACCATAGGGCCCTCCCAGCGTCGCCCAAGGCAGCCCACGCTCACCCCACAGAAGCGGGCTCAGGAGAGTACGCATGACGACAGTCCCGGCGCTTTCGGTCCACCCTACTCCAGTGAGACTCAACATGAAACTGTATTGCTCACGATCCGGGAATTTCAAGTAATACAGCCCCACAGACCAACACCTACATGGGTTCTGATACAAGGCAACTGCATCCAATTCCGGACTTCTCCCATTTTTGACGTCGTAGTAGGCTTTGGCTCCGAAGGTCCACCCCCACGGGGTGCGGAACGCGCCGCCCATGGTCACGAACTGAATTTCCTCCGTCGGGGCAAACACCTCATTAAATGAGATCGGGTTCCACAGGTCGCCTCGCCTAACCCGATTACCATTTCTCGTGTACCGTTGTCCCACTTCGAAATACCAGTTGGTTCCCTCTTGAAATCGAAGGTCCGTGTTGAATTGACTCACCCCTGGTCGATAGGGATCGAAGAATGCGTCGACCGTCAGATACCGGTTGATCGGCGGTCGGAGAGCCCACGCCTGCGCCGCGCGTCCGACTACCGGAGTATCCAACCAGGCCGTCGTCATCAGCGTCGGCAGGTTGTTGCCGATCACGGCGCGCATCCAGATATCAGAAAATTTCTTGCCTTGGATGGGCACCGTAGCCGGCTGGAGCGGCTGGGTGAACGTTCCTAGGAAAGGAGCGACCCCCGGCGCGAACTCCCGGGCCAGAGTCTGCACGTCACCGACATGATAGCTCTGAGCCAATGTGAGATCGAGCCAGTTGAAGGCATTTTTTTTGCCTGATTCCAGCACGCGACTGCGCAGCACATAGGTCAGCAGATTCTTCTTTGGTAAGTCATCGACTTGGTCGATTTGCGTCAACTTCGATTGATCAGTCGATGGCACATATTCGTACGTGACCGAAGGTTCGACTGTATGCAAAAGACTGTTCCCGTCGGCAAGAGCGAACCGGCGAGTCATCTTCGATGTGGCATCCACCCCCAACCAAAAAGTCTCTCGATGTTGCCCTTCATCCGATTGCGCCCCTCTGGTGTAGTAGACTTCGCGGAACTTCGCTTGCGGTCGAATCCCTATGACATGCCCGAGATGAATCACATCCGTCGAGATGCCCGGAGCCATATCGATCCGATTCAGCGTAAATCCTTGATCACGATAAAAATTCACGTAGTTGCCTTCCATGCCGAACAGCATGGGCGAATTGAACAGTGAGACGTACGGAAGGCTATAACCGGCCTCCGGAAGGCGTTGGAACGTATCCTTTCCTCCGGCTTGTAACGGTTGCAGATAGAGGCCCAGGAGATAGAGGTTGCCGTAAGGCAAGCGCTGCGTCATCAAAAGGTTGGATTCGGTACTCGGTGAGGCGCGGAGTATGCCGGAATTGCTCAGTTGTTGGAAATAGTTGGGGTCTGTCACCAAATTTGCGTTAGCACGGAGCAGCAACGTATCCGTGACATATTGCGTATGGCTGCCGATAAGTGCCGCGCGGGCCTTCTCAGCATCTTGTCCTGTGTCGGTGACGCCGGCGACATTGGGAAGTTGAGTCTGTTGTAGATAGCTCACATACCATTTGCCCCGAGATCGCCAGTCCAAGGCATACCGATACTCAAAATCGGACCCATACCCCAGGTCACTGTAATATGACGGGGTCACTGTCAGGTCTTGACTCGGATTGATCGCCCAAAAAAAGCCCTGTTTCACATGGAATCCGAATCGATTGTCATAGCTCGGGATCGGCATCAGAAATCCGGTCTGTCGCTTGGTCATTGGATAGGAGAATGTGGGTAACGGGATCGTAGGCATGTCCAATACACAGAGCCATGCGCCCTTGAATCCAAACCTGTCTCCTAAGGTCATATCCAGATCCTTAAACCGAAAGCGCCATGCCGGCACTTCTCCATCTTGCGCATCGCAATTCGTGAAGCTGCCCTCTTTAACTCGATAGTGGTATTCGGAAAATCTCTGCAAAAGGCGGCCGGATATCGATGAGTTGGTCGTCGGAACGTAGAGCCGGCCATGCGTCACGACACCGGCCTCAGTATTGACATTGAGCTCCATCCGTTCTGCCGTCACATCAGCCTGCGGGTCCGTTAAATGGACATGGCCGACGGCAGTGAGAATCCCCGGCAAGGCTTGAATGGTAGCGTGGTCCGTCGTCAGCGTAATCGCGCCCTGCTGAATCACGACTGATCCGTTGGCTTCATAGATGTCCTGATCTTGGCGATAGTCGATACGGTCTGCCGTGATATCGAGAGGAGCGGATCCGGCACCTACTTGGTTGTCTGCCGCTGATCCAGGAAATGGAACGAGAGAGAGGGCGGCGACGATGAGAAAGCGTCGCCAGCGGATCCACGCGAGAGGACCCGTCATGCTAACCACGAATCGGTGACAACCCACAGCCGCGCACTGCCGCTTTGATATCCCCTAGGAGCATCAACGACCCGGCAATACAGATGAGATCGTGAGGCATGGCTCGGCTTCTGGCGGCTGCCAACGCGTCCATGGGAAGGACGGCATCGAGCACCGGTCCATGCCATCCGTGCAGAGTTGCACGGAGTTCTTGGATCGTAGCAGACCGTGCGAGAGTCGCCTGCGTCAGTACGATTTCCGACACAAACGGCAACAGTGGCTCGACAAATCCCCGTCGATCTTTATCCCGCATCATGCCCCATACGAGGATAATCCGCGATGCGGGGTGGCCGACGGAAAAGTCCTTGAGATACTCGGCGAGCGCATGCGCCGCGGCAGGATTGTGGGCGCCGTCGAGCATGACCTTGGGATACTCGTCGATCGACTCCAAACGACCTTCCCATGAGACCATACGCAGGCCATCACGAACGGCTACCTCATCCGTCTCGACTCCTGCTCGACCCGCCGCTTCAAGGAGTGCCAACGCACAAGCGGCATTGTCCCACTGGTGGCGCCCGGCCAGGCCGCAGGTCAGCCCCTCAAACACCCGAGTCGCTCCATGATAGGTACGTCCCTCGGGACGATTTCCATCGACAGCAAAGTCCCAGCCAAGCTGCCACAAGGGGGCCGACCGATCCCTCGCAATCCGGCGTAGAACCTGTTCGGCTTCCTGCCCAATCCGTCCGATCACGACCGGTACAAAGGGCTTGATGATTCCCCCTTTTTCAAACGCGATCGCTTCCTCCGTGTGCCCCAAATATTCTTGATGGTCCAGACCTATGGTCGTGATCACACTGGCCAGTGGTTGCTCCACAACGTTGGTTGCGTCAAACCGTCCGCCCAATCCAACTTCCAGTACGGCGACATCGACTTCCATATCTGCAAAATGGAGAAACGCCAGTGCCGTCGTCATCTCAAAAAAGGTCGGTTCCAGACTATCTTTTATGACGGCCCGTAATCGCGCGATCAACTCTTCAACTTGATTCTCCGTGATCATGCACCCGTTGACACGAATCCGCTCCCGGAAATCAACGAGGTGGGGAGACGTATAGAGCCCGACACGCCGCCCTGAATGTTGAAGGACCGATGCAACCATCGCCGCGGTCGAACCCTTGCCGTTGGTCCCTCCGATATGAAGCACGCGAAGCGAGCGATGGGGATTGCCGACCCTGTCCAGCAGCATCTGCATCGTCTCCAGGCCCAGCTTGATGCCGTGCTTCTGAAGCGCGTAGAGGTACTCAATGACGGAGGAGTAGCTCATCAACAAGCCGGGAGGACACAGAAGGCTAAAAGTGATTCACGAGGGTGCCGACCGTCTCCTTGAGACGCTTGCGCTCGACAATCATATCAATCATGCCGTGCTCGAGAAGAAATTCAGCCCGTTGGAACTGATCCGGCAACTGTTGCTTGATGGTTTGTTCGATCACACGAGGTCCGGCAAACCCGATCAACGCTTTCGGCTCGGCAATGATGACATCTCCCAACATCGCCACACTGGCTGTGACGCCGCCGAACGTGGGATCGGAGAGGATCGAGATGAACGGCAATTTGGCTTCGCCCAGCTTTGCGACCGCAGTCGAGGTCTTGGCCATCTGCATCAATGAGAGAATGCCTTCCTGCATCCGCGCGCCCCCGGACGCGGTGACCAAGATGACCGGCAGCTTCAGTTCCAATGCCCGATCGATCGCGCGGCAGAGTTTTTCCCCGACCACCGATCCCATACTACCGCCCATAAAGCTGAAATCGAAAACACAGAGCACCACACGGCGTCCATTCACCAGACCTTCGCCGATGACGAGAGCATCCTTCCGGCCTGTCTTTTCTTGGTGGGCTTTCACGCGATCTCGATAGGACTTGGTGTCTTGGAAGGTTAAAGGATCTTGGGCTTCTAGGTCGGCATCCCATTCTTTGAAGGTACCGAGGTCGATCAGCAACCCGATGCGCTCGGTGACCGAGATCGGGAAGTGATACTCGCACTTCGGGCACACCTTGCTGTTCCGGTCGACTTCCTTCCGATAGACGATCTCCCGGCAATGGTTGCACTTGAGCCACATCCCCTCGCTGCCTTTAGAACGTGGCGGCGGGACAGCTTCTGCAGGTTTCTCTTTCTTGAACCATGCCATGGTTGTCGCTTTAATGCAGTCGTACCCTATCGATGCATTGTTCCACACAAATCAGCACAGAATAGCATAGGCCCATCCCCGATGCACCTTCCTACGCATCACACCTGAGATGCGGACAGCTTCAGTGCCCAATAACCGAAGGGACCAGCTTTACCAACATCCACACCCCGACCAAGACACTGGCAAGACTGGCAAAACCTTGTACTCCCACAAACAGGCGCCGACTGATAGAACGTGACCAAATCACAGGAATGGTAATCGTCATGCCGATTACCATCATGCCGATAATTGACCCAAGGCCGAAGATGAAAATCGACAACAGCCCGGCAGCCACGCCCGTTGTCGTTGTCAGAATCATCAGCATGAGCGCCGCTGAGCCGGCCAATCCGTGTACCATGCCGATACAAAGCGGACGAATCGAATCGGCCATCCAATGCCGATGACCATGATCGTCTTGTCGTTGGTGACTGTGGAAGTGGACATGCGGCGCTCCATCATGGTGGTGGCTGTGCACATGCCACCGCTCACGATAGAGTTTCAGTGCCAAGGAAGTGCCCAGGACAATCAGGAGAATCCCTACACCCGATTCTGCCATGAGTTCAAATTCCTCAGAGATATGAAACCCAGAGATGAGGACAATCGATCCGATCAACAGCAGCGTGAGTGTATGTCCGACGCCCCAACAGAGTCCGACGGCACTGGAAGCCAGAAGCGACGGCCGTTCGGCAAGCACCGTCGAGACAGCTGCAAGATGGTCCGTATCCAGGGCATGTCGTAGCCCGAGCAAGAAACCAACCCCTAACAACGTCATGAATTGCGTTTCAGGCATGGTGGCTCAGGAAACGAGAGGCATTGAACGACGATCCAGCACGTCGCAACCAATAGCACATCCACACACCGAGTCAACAACCAGATAAGATGAGAAGTTCAGCTACAAGTTTCTCACCCACCACGGGCATGCATTTCCAGATGGGGATCTTCTCGCAGCCGGTCAATGTCGATCAGCCCTCCGGCTCGAAGCCCAACTCGCTCCAACGCCTTACGCTCCTCCGCTCCGCGATCGCGGCGAGCAGCCCACACCGCTCGAATGATTTCCCGTATTTGGTCTGAGGGCTCGTTCATGCGAAGCGGTTTGCGGAGGTCGACTCCCGATCCCGCGTATAAGCACAGATACCACAATCCGTCGGCCGTGAGACGACTGCGGTCGCACTGCGCACAAAACGGTATCGTCGTTGATGGAATAATTCCAAAGATCGTGCCGTCCGGCAAGCAAAATTGTTGGGCGGGAGCAGCCCCCCGTTCTGGAAGGGCTGTGATTCGGCCGTACCGTCGAGCCAGGGCATCAAGGATCATGTCCTGGGAGAGGACCTTGTCCATCGTCCACTCGTTCGCTCCACCAACGTCCATATATTCGATGAACCGGACTTCGGCCTGATAGTGTTTCGCAAACTCGATCAACGGGCTCAATTCATCCTCATTGAACCCGCGAATTGCGACCGTATCGAGCTTCAAGTTGGTGAAGCCTGTTTTCCCGACTGATTCAATCCCTTCCAGAACTCGTGCAAATTCATCCCGTCCGGTCAGGCGTCGAAATCGCTCCGGCCTCAGGGTATCTAAGCTGACCGTTACCCGGTTGAGCCCCGCATCATAGAGCTCCTGCGCGTATTCAGCCAAGAGCACGCCGTTCGTCGTCAACGCCACTTCGGTGATCCGCCGATCGTGTAAGAGCAATCGCACCAACCTCGCAAGATCCCGCCGTAACAAAGGTTCGCCACCGGTCAATCTGACCTTGTCGACTCCCAGATCAGCGAAGTATCCCGCGAGCGTCGCCATCTCTTCGAAGCTGAGGATATCTTCGCGTGGCAGCCAGACATACTCCTCTTCTGGCATGCAGTACTTGCAGCGGAGGTTACAACGATCAGTGACGGAGAGCCGCAGACTACCAAGCGGCCGACCGAACGCATCGGTTACGCCTTCCACAAGATCACTATGAGAGGAATCTTCTTTCATCTGTCTCTTATGAAGGATGGTCAAATGGCCTTCATCTCACCCGCCCACCCCTGCGCGCCAAGACGCGCATGTCGCCGAGCAACGCCGCAGTGAGCCGGCAGCGTCTCTCGAAAACACAGCCGGATGCCATGTTCACCATCCATCCGCTAGGGATGTTCCTCCACCCAAACTTCCCCTTCCGGTGTATGTTCCAACTTCCAGATCGGCGTGATTTGCTTTAACTCATCGATCGCCCATTTGCAGGCCCGGAACGCGTCGGCGCGGTGCTCCGCACCGGCGATGATCAGCACAATATTTTCACCGATCGCAATTTCTCCATAGCGGTGGATGATGAGCAACTCCAGAATATCGAAATCTCTCAAGGCCCGTTCTCGAATTTCACACAGCTTCTTCTGCGCCATTCCTTCGTAGTGCTCGAACGTAATGCCATCGACATCCCGCCCGCGAGACCGATCGCGCGCGATACCCAAAAACGTGGCGATCCCCCCGATTCGTTTGGACCGGCTTCGGACGCGATCGAGTTCCTGATCGATGGAGAAATTCTCCCGCTGCACACGGACGAATTGATCGTCGTTCATCTGTTCCACCCCTGTGCCTCCGGCAAACGGCGGAAGCAACGCAATCTCGTCGTGATCCCCGATGACCGTCTCGTCGTGCGCGATTTCCTGATTCACCGACACAAGAACCTTCTTCTTCTGAATCAGTTCGCCGATCACAGGATAGCGAGATTCGATGAGTCCTACCAGATCTCTAACCTGTCGCCCACCGGTCATATTCACCGACAGGGAACCCTGATTCCCTGCCAGCATTTTCGTCACACCAAACAATCGAACTGTGATCATCGTCCCTCAGCCTTAGCCTGAACCTAATCCTTCCTGGAGTATGTCCCTGATTTTCCACCCGATTTGGAAAGCAGGAAGACTTCGCTGAAACTCATCCCGCGATCCACGGACTTGCACATATCGTAAATGGTCAGGGCAGCAACCGTGACGGCCGTCATCGCTTCCATTTCGACTCCCGTAGGGCCCGTCGTCTTTGCCGTTGCGGTAATGGCGATGGAACAGCGACCGTCTGTGTCGGGCTGCGGCTCCTCTTTGAAGGAGATATCAACACTGGTGAGAAGAATTGGATGGCACATGGGAATCAGGTCCGGCGTTTTCTTCGCACCCATCACACCGGCGACCTGCGCGACCGCCAAGACATCGCCCTTGGCAATCTTGCCTCGTTGAATCTTTTCAAGGGTTTCGGGAAGCAGAAGGACTTTAACTTGAGCAGTGGCCAGCCGTTCGGTCGAATCCTTAGCACTGATATCGACCATCCGAGCACGACCAGCCTCGTTGAAGTGTGTGAATTCAGCCATTTTGCTCGTTGAATCAGTATGTTGCAGAAAACTTGTAACGGGATTATAGGTGCCGTTGGAGAGGAAGGTCAAGGAAGGGACTGAGCAGCCAGATTCTTCTTAGCAATGGCTTCTCATTCGGGTTCATTAATCTGCTGAAGAGGTACCTTCGTGAAAGCGATCAACTATTTCTACTTGGAAGACCAGCGGCAGTGGTTGGACTATCTGCAAGACTATCCGGATTACGAGAAAGAAGCAGAGTGTACTTTCCATCCGGAGAATCCGCATGTAGCGTCCGACCTTATCGTTTCCCACATCTTTCATGACGACGCCGATTCCCCTGTCTCTCAAGCGTATTTGGAGCGATATCGCCTACGCGATGACAAGACGCTGGATACTGATTCCGAGTAGCCCCAAGGTCTGGCACATAGATCACCTGGAACTTTCCCCTAGGTTGGGTCTATACTTAAAAAGCTATACCTCAGTACCTCATCGGTGAGGTGATCAGTGAGAATCATCGCGACCGTTACGGTTCTAGCGCTGCTACTAGTTGGCACCGTCCTGCACTATGTGTGGGAGCTCATATCAATTGGGGCCGCCTATAAGGCAAAGATCTTGTGCTCCGGCGTCTTCGTCTCCATGCGCACTCCCGAGGATGTGCTCCATAACGACCTCGGGGTCGATGATTTGCCCATACTGCGTGCGCTCGACGCGGCCATTGACCGCACGACCCAGACAGTGTCCGCAACCTTTCTTGGACTGATCAAACAATCCGCGGAGTATCGTCCCGGTCTCGGTTGCACATTGAAGTTCAAAGGCTACAAGCAACCACCGCTGATTCATTTCGATCCCACGATTGACCACGTCAACACGTTACAGAGTCAATGGCCGACCACGGATTCGGAAGCTGATGTTACAGCGACAATCGATCAGAATCTCTTGGACTCCGCCATAGACTGGGCTTTTTCTGAGCCCCATCCCGTGCGCTTGCGCCGCACACGCGCAGTGGTCGTCGTCCACCGGGGTCAGATCGTGGGTGAACGATACGCACCACCCTTTGATCAGCACACGCCCCTCCTCGGCTGGTCGATGACCAAAAGCGTGGTCCATGCGCTGGTCGGTATCTTGATTAAAGAAGGGAAGTTATCACTCACCGACACAGTTCAGGCACCGGAGTGGCCGGAATCGAGCAACGGCAGAAGCGCGATTACGGTGGATCATCTCCTGCAGATGACCAGCGGAATAGAATTCGATGAGAACTACACCAACCCGCTGGCCGATGTCACCCGTATGCTGCTCCGGACACCGGATATGGCCAGTTATGCAGCAAACAAGAAGCTGGTCGCAGAGCCAGGCTCCCAGTGGAGCTATTCGAGCGGAACAACGAACATTCTCAGCCGAGTCATGCGTCGTGCGATCGGCAACTCCGACTATCATTCATTTCCCCATCGCGCTCTGTTTCAGCCTCTCGGCATGAAAAACGCAGTGCTTGAGCCGGACGCCTCTGGTACGTTTGTCGGTTCATCGTATGTTTATGCCACCGCTCGTGATTGGGCCAAGTTCGGCCTTCTCTATCTCCAGGACGGCATGTGGAACGGACAGCGCATGCTGCCGGAAGGCTGGGTCCGGCACGCGACCACCCCGGCATCAAGCATCCAGGGGAATGCCTTTGGCGCACACTTCTGGCTAGAGATACCTGATGAATACACGAGCGGTGGAGATGCGACTCTGTTACCCCAAGACGCGTTCCACGCGGTAGGACACGCGGGCCAATTCATCACCGTCATTCCTTCACGTGAGCTGGTTGTGATTCGCCTAGGACTGAGCCGGCACGCATCAGCCTGGCAGCATGACATCTTCCTGAACAAACTACTCGTGGCTTTAAATAACTGAATAATAGTCTAATTTCGACCAGCTCTCATACATCATCCCCCTCTTTTTGCAGTCTGGAAAACCGCCGCCGGTTTCAGTACACTCTTCCGAAACCCTTAGCCGCTTCGCCGGTAGAAAGACTGTCGCATCTCGGCTTCACGATCTTGCAGCGAGGATTCCGATGGGATTTTTAAGCAGACTTCTCGACATGCCCTCGTTCAATGGCGCTACCAACGCGCTCTTGGTAGAGTTAGCCTTACCCGAACTCACCGAATCTCAACGTTCCCAGTTGAAAGGCCGGGTCGTTGAACTGTTCCGAACCCATCGTTCTTCAGATCGATCGACTGAAGTCGCATTAGTAGAGTTGAATCAAACGCCGCGCATCTTTCAGCTCAACATGTTGGCACTCGCCATGAAAGACCTAGGGTTCCCCCCCCCGTTCAAAAAAGAAAAGCTACAGAAGATCAAGAACCCCTTCGATCCAAGCCACGCGGATGAATATGCCATGCGAGCGGTCGCGCGACGCCTCAAGTGGCACTATGGCGTCGAGGTCTGGATCGCGGAAGAGTCGATCAGTTTTGATTCGTGGTAGTCATCTGATCGCTTGACAGACCCTCGGTGCACGGTTATTCTGCCTCGGTTCACTAACGGCTGGTCCGCAGGATGTTCAAAAAGGCCGTCTAGCAAGGCCGCAGCGAACGAAGAGGCGAGGCATACTTTGTTCTGTATGTTGAGCCTCTAAGCGATGCGAGAACGAAGCTCGCGGACTTTTTCAACATCCTGCTATTTGGTCAGGAGGCACAAGAGACGATATGCGTAACCCTGCTTTGCGAACCCTGTTCTTTGCCGCACTACTCTCTCCGCTTGTTCCATTCGTGGCGACATCCGTCCAATCTGCGGAATTTAAGATGGGGGTGGTGGACCCTCAGTCCGTCCTAGAAAAATCCAAGGCGGGGAAGCGAGCGCTCGAAGGGCTGAAGGAATATGTCTCGACCAGGCAGAAGCTTCTTGCCAAAGATGAGGAAGACCTTCGCAATTCTGAGAAGCAATTGAAGGAACAAGCCCCCAAGTGGACCGACACGGAAAAGAAGGACAAGGAGGGGCACTTCCGGACGAAGGTCCAGGACTTCCAGAAGCGTGCGCAGGAATTCAACATGGAACTCCAGAAAAAGCAAAAGGAATTGGTCGACGAGTACATGAAGAAAATCTCCACCGCGACACAAGCGGTCGCGGAAAAAGGAGGGATTTCAATCGTCGTCGACAAAGGAAGCGAACAGACCGTCAAGATCGTGATCTACAGCAAAGATACGATTGATCTCACCGAGCAGGTGATCAAGGAGTTCGATCGGACGAACAAGTAGGATCTTAGAGGATGAGTGAACAAGCTCACTGTCTCACCCGCCCAACCCCTGCGCACCGAGACGCGCCTTTCACCGGGCAAGGCCGCAGCGAGCGAAGAGGCGAGGAGGTACATACCAAGCTTCGCTTGAACCGCTCGCTCCGATCACATGCGAGCGGATAAGTACCTTGCCTTCGCCTCCTGGACGTTGAGCCTCTAAGCGATGCGAGAACGACGCTGGAGGGCTTTTGCAGCATCCTCACTCCAGCGGGTATCCAGCCTCCCGCCACGCGCGAATCCCTCCATCCATCGAGATGACATTCCCATAGCCCATCTGTTGCAAGGCATCGGCCGCCAACGCCGATCGATACCCTCCACCACAATAGAGCACGACTGAGTCCTGCTTATCAGGAACCACCGACTCGATATCCCGCTCAATGATCCCCTTTCCAAGATGTCGAGCGCCTCGAGCATGGTCCTTAGCGAATTCATGATCTTCCCGAATATCGATAAAATGGAATCGGTCCCCCCGCTCGAGACGAGCCTTCACCTCAGCCACGCTACACTCCTTGACGCGTCGTCTCGCCTGTTCGACAAGTTGCAAGAACCCTGGATTATGTTTCATACTTTTCCTTTTCTCTTCAAAACAACGACACCTGTTCGACGCCCGGACGACGAAACGTTTGAGGGATCGCGCTCATGTCATCATCAGGAAATCCCGCTCTCCGTTTAGCAAGAGCGAATAACTGCTCGATCAACTCCCAATAAGGTCCCTGTCCCGTCTGCCGCGTGAAGAATCGGCGCTCCGTTAACGCCCCACCCCTGACCTCACGGAGTCGATTCGTGATTTTTCCGATTCGTTCCGGAAACGCCTCCTGCATCCGTTCCAAGAACACCTGCTCCAGACTGCCGGAGAGTCTCAACAGGCTGTACGTTGCGGTACGGGCTCCGGCTCGAAACGCGCGATCCAGCAATTCAGGAATATCATCTTCATTCAGACCGGGAATGACCGGTGCGATCGAAATGCCGGTCGAGATGCCTGCGTGGGACAGCGCTTTCATGGCTGCAAACCGCTTGGTGACCGACGGCGCATGCGGCTCCACCTTGCGCGCCATATCGTCCGAAGAGAAGGGAATACTGAAATACACCAGTACCGAAGCTTCTCGATGCAACCGAGCCAAGACATCCAGATCACGAAGAATCAACGCGCCTTTTGTGATGATGCCGACGGGATTCCGATAGTCGGCACAGACCTCCAAACAGGCACGGGTCAATCCGTACTCGGCCTCGAGCGGCTGGTAACAGTCCGTGTTTCCAGAAAAGACGATCAGTTCTCCATGCCATGACGGCTTGTCAAAGGCGCGCCGGAGCAGCTGTGGCGCATCCTTCTTCACGACGATCTTGCTCTCGAAATCGGTTCCGGCGCCGAATCCCCAATACTCATGCGAAGGACGCGCGTAACAATAGGCACAGGCATGAAAGCAGCCTCGATAGGGATTTACGCTCCATCGAAAAGGTAAGTCTGGGCTGTCGTTACGGCTCAAGATCGCTCGACTGTCGTCCGCATAGAGCGTCAGCTTGGCTGTGCCGGCTGGTTCAAGCAGGTCCCGATGTTGCGACTCAAATGGGTTTGGGGGATTAGAGATTTGGCGCATAGGCCTATCCTGTCCTTCATACCCAATGGATGTCAAATCTCTGTGCCAGGTCGCATGGTCATGATGCGGTGGCCTGTTGGATTCGTTGACTCTCTGGAACTCAGGTGCTAGATTCCATGCGCCTTTGCAAAGTGTGACTCGTGTACGATCTGAAATATCTCCGCGAAAACCTCGACCATATCCGGACCTCTCTCGGACGACGTGGGAACGACGTCCCATGGGCTGATATCCAAAAATTGAGCGAAGAACGGCGAGCCGTGACGACGCAGGTCGAGCAGTTCAGGTACGAACTCAATAAGGGCTCCGAAGAGGTGGCTCGGCTGCGTCGGGCAAAAGAACCGGCTGAAGAAGCCATGGCGGCAATGAAACAGTTGGGGGATCGCATTAAGGACTCCGAGGGAGCCCTCCGAAAGGTTGAGGAGACGCTCACGGACGCAGCGCTTCGCATTCCCAATCTCCCACATTCCTCGGTCCCGGTGGGGGCTGATACATCGGAGAATGTCGAGGTCCGCCGATGGGGAACCATACCGACTTTTTCGGGTCCCCCCAAACCTCATTGGGAAGTCGGAGAGAACCTCGGAATCTTGGATTTCGATCGAGCCGCGAAGATCGCAGGAGCCAGGTTTTCCGTCATGACCGGAGCGGGTGCCAGGCTGGAACGAGCGCTGGTTAACTACATGCTTGATCGACACACAACCCAGCATGGATATCGAGAGGTGATTCCTCCTTTCATGGTAAATCGTCCTTCGATGACTGGGACCGGTCAGCTTCCAAAGTTCGAAGAAGATCTCTTCCGTATGAAGGACGAAGATTACTTCCTGATTCCGACGGCAGAAGTGCCGGTAACGAACCTGCATCGTGAGGAGATTCTAAGCGCAGACTGCTTGCCGCTCCGCTATGCGGCCTACACACCTTGCTTCAGACGAGAAGCAGGGTCGTATGGAAAGGACACGAGAGGACTCATTCGGCTTCACCAATTCAATAAGGTCGAATTGGTGGCATTCACGACACCGGATCGGTCATATGAAGAGCTTGAGCGGCTGACGGGCCATGCCGAGTCGATCTTGCAGGGGTTGAACCTCCCCTATCGCGTCATCACGCTTTGCACCGGGGATATGGGATTTTCTGCAGCGAAGACGTATGACATTGAGGTATGGCTGCCGTCTCAGCAACAATACCGGGAGATTTCGTCCTGCAGTAATTTCGAATCCTTTCAGGCGAGGCGAGCGAGCATCAAGTATCGTCCACCTGGGGGAAAGAAGGAGGCAAAGGCCGACTTTGTCCACACGCTCAATGGTTCCGGACTGGCCGTCGGGCGAACCTTGGTGGCCATCCTGGAGAACTTCCAGCAGCCTGACGGCTCGGTTGAAATACCTATGGTCCTGCGGCCATATATGGGAGGACAGGAAAGAATTTCCCGAGAATAAGCACCGAGTATTCCCTACGCTCGTAGATCGAGTCCAACCCTAGCATAACGTGCTACGTGCATGACTCTTATGGTCGAACGAGCAAAAGTTATCCTGCGCCGAATCGTGCCACTTCCGGTTCGTATGACCATCAGGCGCTGGTGGGACCATCTTGCCAACTGGTGCTATGATCGACTACCGGATACGTACGTACAAAAATCGCAATTCAAGAGAAGGTTCGGACGCCGCCTCAATCTTTCCTCTCCGCAGACATTAAACGAGAAGATTCACTGGTTAATGCGATATTACCGCCATCCCATTATGACGTCATTAGCGGACAAGTACGCGGTACGCGACTACGTCACCCATAAGATTGGTCATGAATTCCTGAATGACCTGTATGGAGTGTGGGACGATCCTGCAGCGATTCCGTTCGAAACACTTCCAGAGTCGTTCGTGCTAAAAGTTACGTGGGGGTCGGGGCAAAATATCTTGTGTCGGAGCAAATCCCAACTCGATGTACCGACGACGCAGGCACAATTAGCCAAATGGATGAAGCGAAGCGAGTACTGGGTGGTACGAGAATGGGCCTACAAAAACATCCCCCCCAAGGTCATCTGCGAACGGTATCTGACTGATGAAGCAGGGAACGTTCCGACAGATTATAAGTTCTTTTGTTTCAACGGAGAGCCACGCTTTGTCCAAGTGGTGACGGGACGGTTTTCAAACGACCATCGTCGTCACTTGTTTGACCTGGCATGGACGCCGCTTCCGTTCAGCATTAAATATCCCCCTATCAAAAACCAACCCAGTGCATACCCGCCTCATCAAGAGCAGCTACCAAAGCCGAGCAAATTTGAGGCGATGATTGCGGCAGCGCGAGCATTGTCGAACGACCTCTCGCTCGTTCGTGTCGATCTCTATTGCATAGGAGGAACACGCATATGCTTCGGAGAAATGACTCTGTATCCGGAAGGCGGGTTGATTAGATTCGTACCAGATTCTGTCGACCTATCCTTAGGTCAAGTTCTCACGTTGCCTCAACCGTGAGACGTTTGCTATTGAGGAGGAACGTGCCGGTCTTGAAAATCCCGAAGCGCGAACCCTCGAACTCCGCGAAAAATCTCGAAACCCCGCTCTAACACTGACGATTCCCCTGCTCACCTGAGTACCGTCTTCTACCGTCCTTTACCGTCTATTACCGTGGGTTACCGCGATCTATTCCCCCCGTTTTTCCCCTCGTCTTTTAAACTGGTTCCCGGAGTCGTTCGGTATGCTATGCACTCCGCCTTTTTCTTGGTAATCTGACCATCCAAACTCGAAAGGAGTCGCGATGGGAGATACGTGGTCCGTGAATCAAGAGGAAGAAGAGCTACATCGCCAGACGCTGTTTCGAAAGGCGAGAAAGGGTGATGCGCACGCCGCGCAGGAATTACAGAACACCTATGGCGTGCGACTCTGGTCGGAGAAAGAACGGGCCACGTTGGTCTATGACACTCCCAAACGCGGGAAAGGAAAGGCTCGAAAATCTTGAACTGCGAATACCTCTCGCCTTAGCAATATACTCAGAGCCGCCTATCTCTTGACAAGCGATTGACGAACCGTAAGAATCTCGCCCCACAGCAACCCATCCTTTTTGCTTACATGATGCCGTGTAGCCGAATTGTGAGTGGAGACGCTAAATGACTTCTTGGGACGCCGGACTTTCTGGACCGCACCGAGATATTGCAGCAAATCCAGGGCGCATTCTTCATGTACTTGCCGGACCTGGCACAGGAAAGACGTTTGCAATGATGCGACGCATTGCGCGTCTATTACAACAAAATGTGAAGCCTAGAAGCATACTAGCAGTTACCTTTACTCGAACTGCCGCGCGCGATTTACGTGAACAACTCGCCGGGCTTGACGTATCCGGTGCAGATGAGGTTCAGGCTACGACCCTTCACTCGCTATGTTTTAGTATTCTCAGTTCGCAGGAGGCGTTTGCATTTAACCAGCGCACTCCTAGGCCGCTGATGTCCTTTGAAAGAGACTGCCTTGAGAATGACCTCGCTGTTTCCTTCAGTGGAAAGAAGTCAACACGTCGCCTACTCGAAGCATACGAGGCGGCATGGGCGCGACTCCAACGAGATACGCCAGGTCATGCACCGACTCCCATTGATCAGCAATTCGAGACGGCCCTCCTTGCATGGCTTCGTTTTAATGAAGCTATGCTGATCGGCGAACTCGTGCCATTGACTCTCGCATTCCGGCGAGCGAATCCCGGTCTGCCGATCCTGCCTGCACTAGAACATGTGTTGGCTGATGAGTTCCAGGATCTTAACAGAGCAGATCAAGAGCTGGTTCGAGCACTCGCCGGGGTAGCATCGTTATTGGTTATCGGAGACGATAATCAGTCCATTTATAGATTTCGGCATGCCAATCCGGAAGGAGTACGTTCGTTTCCGACTGATGTGCCTGGTACACTCACTTATTCAATAACCGAATGCAAACGATGTCCGCCAAACATAGTTGCTCTTAGCAACTCTCTGATCTCACATGATCCGCATACGACACGGCCTCAACCTTTAACACCATTGTCCACCCGCCCAGACGCAACCATATACATTGTCCAACACGCAACGCTAGCTGACGAGATCACAAGTATCGCAGAGTTCGTGGACAATTATCTTGCACAGCACCCTGAGATGCCGGCCGGACGAGTGCTCATCCTATCACCACGCCGATTTCTTGGAAATGCCATTAAGGATGCTCTCATTAGTAGAGGCCGAAATGCTCTCAGTTATTTTCAGGAAGATGAGCTGTCCGAGGATTCAGCCGCGCAAGGCTTCTGCCTTCTTACACTTCTGGTCTCGCCCACAGACCGCGCAGCGCTCCGCGCATGGCTTGGCTTCGGCAGCAATGATCGTCGTCGGAAACCCTACGCCCGTCTTCGTGATTATTGCGAGAGCCATGCCATTGCTGTTCACGACGCGCTCGCTGCTCTTGCAGCTGGCAGTATTTCAATCCCATACACTAGGCCGCTCGTCGATCGATGGATTGACCTTCAGACTAGATTAGCCACCCTTGCTCCACTCTCTCAGTTACCCCTTATCGATGCTTTATGGCCTGCTGGCAATCCAGATGTCATCGACATCCGGAACGTCGCAGCAGGCATAGCGCTTACTGGAGCGGATAATGAGGAGTTGCTTTCAGAGTTGCGCGAAGCAATTACACAGCCGCAGCTCCCCAGTAGCGATAGCGATGTCATCCAAGTTATGAGTCTACATAAATCCAAAGGTTTGACACGCGACATCGTTATAGTAGCAGGATGCATGGCCGGAACGCTTCCTAGCGTTGACGAGGATGCAGCCCCGGAGGAGCAGGCGGCCCAAGTCGATGAGCAAAGGCGACTGTTCTATGTTGCCATTACGAGAGCAACAAAAGTCTTGGTGATTAGCTCATCCATTGCACTGCCCCTCGCGGAGGCTCTTAAAGGAGGAGCAACTATCCGACTACGTACCTTCATCAACGGTCAGCCATTTGCAAGGACAGCTTCTACCCCGTTTTTATCCGAACTTGGGCCTACTGCTCCGGCGCCCATTTCGACAACCGAATGGCGACGACAATGCAGCCTGTCTTAAAGGATTAACTTCATGTAAGAAGGACAGGGGAACGGAGATCTACGTTAATGAAAGGAAGAAATGAGTTCAAGGACGTACTGTGTAGAAGTAGCAATTGCCAACTCACGTTTTGAACCATTGTTAGTGATGGCATCCTGCCTGCCAATGTGTACGCCTACGAGGGTGATACCACTTTCAGTGAACATAAATATGGGGGCTCCACTATCCCCCGAATAAGCGTGATAATCAGAGACAATTTTCCCATCATCAATCGTATACAAAAGAATTTTACCACCTCTCACACTCGCACTATTCAGTTCTGATCCATTCGCATTGTTTGGAATTATCGAGGTTCTATAACCAGCTATATACACGACTTTCCCTGAAGCTATTTCACTTATACCGTGTACATCTGGCAATGGAATCATTGATGGGCCTGACTTTGGCTCGTGAGTAACATGAACCCCTTCAACTGGGAACTGATTGTGAATCAATCTCACGAGTAGTACGTCGTGCTCTTTATCTTCTTTCCAATTCTCGGAGTTACGCAGGATATTCAGATCTAGTTTTACGACATAGGACATCGATTCTTTGGGATCTGCTGCGCGAGCGCGCACCAGACCTCCAGGCTTTACTAGAGTGTCGCGCATGTCGTTAACAAAGACATGCCGAGCAGTAAGCAAATAGGTTGTATTAGCCGTACCTAAAAGCACACCGGAGCCTGACAATCTGAGCACTGGTCCGGGAGCAACAAAAGCGGGATAAGTTAAAAGACTGTCTTCCTCCTTGGAAGCTTGGGCCTCACTTTGAAAAGAAAGTTGTAACAGAAGTGCAAGCACTAGCATGTGAATCACTTGCCAAATGATTCCTTGCTATGAAGCTGATTTAGCCATTCAACCAATGCCTTACCATTCTTCAACTCTAGCCGAGACGGAAGGAATGCTTTGAGTTCTTCATGAATCCTTGATGCAAACTCAGCGGTAGTAGTGACAACACCTTTTGAGACATCTTGGTCTCTGGTCAAAACCCCGATCAACGCCCGCACCTCATCCGCAGTCACTTTGTTCCCAGATTTATAGCGTTTTACTTGATCGACGATTTTGATCGTACCGATACCCGGTAACGTCGCCGATACAATGACATCACGACCTCGATCAGCGCTGTATGGCGTCAGGATCACATCCTTATAGCCCTCTCGGATATAGGCTTCGGCAATAAGTTCCTCCAATCTTCGCGGCTGGATACTGTGTAGGAACGTAGAATCCTGTTGAAGTCCTCGGATAATTTCTTCCCACGGAATGGCGACGCTGCGGCCGATTTGAAGATGTACATTCGGCCCTGTAAAACCAATTAGCGCTGACTGTATTACGACCTCTTCAGTAAATGTATCGGGTATGGTAGGCGAGTTGGTGAGTACGTCTCCTCCTCCAAAGGTTCCCGATCCGAACGATAGTAAGAGACTCATTGTCATCCCGCCTAGACCATTAGTTGGTATGCTATCGTGGCGGCGCAATTCTAGGATGGAAGTATCGTCTACACAAGAGACAAAAAATCAGAGTCTTGTGCCACATTCAGAACGTGTTGAGTCAAAAACATAACCCCGCCACCTAGGGTCATCAACGTATCGACTTTCGCCATCGACCAGCGTAGAGTTCCGCCCGTCAGTTGTGAGAGCTGGCCGTATGGTTTGTGCGGGGATCTAGCATAGAATAGATCCGGTGGGGTGGCTGCCCTCCTCACACTACTCCTACAATTTATTACAGACCCTGACATTCTCACGGGTTTTTAATATTTTTGTAGGATGTGCTATGGCCAAGCGTTCAGCTCCCATTCCCCGTCATCTCGCCGTTCATTACCAGTCGATCAGTCCTTCGACGCGCTTTAAGCGGCTTCCCGTCTGGGTCAGTAAGGCCGACATCGTCGCCTACTTCAAGCTCAGTCGGACCGATGCCCAAGCCCTGATCGACAGTGCGTCGCGTCGCTGCCTGATCAACGGCGTCGAGAAAATCAGCAAATACCAGCTGCAAGCTCCGCCCTACCCGTCCCTCATTCGGGACATGCAGCGCCATCCGTCTCCGCCGTCGATTCGGCGGGTGTTCCGTGCAGCCATCGAGAAGATCCTCCACGATCCGAGGCACCCTCAGTGCCGATGAACTCCCTCTTCCTCGCCGCCCTCTTCCGACTCCCGAAGAAAAGCGAATGGGTGTTTACCAAGCCCAACGGAACCCCGTATACTGCCGTCCGAGGATTTTGTGAAGCATGTCAGAAGGCCGGCTTCATCGAAAAACTTGTAATTGTCTGAAAGACCAGTAGGCTCCGGGTCAAGCAGCTTGGTTAATCGTGTTAAGACACTAAAAGGGTTTTATCCGGCGACTCGATTACGAAAAATCGATGAACAGTCGCCGGGTCAACCGAAGGTTGGTTTGGAGGGGTGACGGAGCGGCCGAACGTGCCGGTCTTGAAAACCGGAGATGGGGTAACCCATCCGCGAGTTCAAATCTCGCCCCCTCCGCCATATTCTCCTACGTAAAATGAACATTGGGGTCTAAAATTGTGGCAGTTCTGGGGCTGAACTCGCTGGGCAACCCTGTCGAGTCATTTAACCGTGCCAGCTTCCAAGTCCCTCACTCAGATCCGCCTCACACACAATCGCATAGCGCCGATAGACGGCTTCCGTTTTGTGGCCGGTTAGTTTCATGGACACTGAACGCGGCACCCCTGCCCGCTCCAGATTCCGTACCACCGACCGTCGGAAGTCATGAAGGATACGTTCTGGTACCCCTGCTCGCTTACAGGCATCCTTCCCTCGCCGATAGAGCACCTTGGGGTGAATCGGCTTGAAGGTGCCGTGATCGTTCCAGTGAAGGACGGTGAGGATGGTCTGCCCCGTCGTCATTTCCAGGTTTATCGTGTATTCCCATTGTCGCCGCAAGAGCGCGGCTAACTCACGAAGGGCTGCAAAGGGAAAGGTCCGCCCTGCAGATCCACCAAAACCGATAGGCTTGGGGCCATCTGATTGAGTAATTGTCTGATATTGCTCAGGCCCCATGCTGGGGACGGCTGCCCTGCCAATTGAGCGTGTTCAAAACTCTTCGTGAACTGCACCCACCATGAAACCGGCTTGGCACGACTTCGCGCCCATTTGGGCGCCTCCTGCCTTACATCTCGGAAGTCGATACAGGCATGCAGGACGCTACCATCTCCCTTGCTTGCCCGGATGCGCAGGGTTACTACGCCATCAACGCGGCTCACATAGAACTCATTCGGTTTTTATCACTAGCTATGACCTAGCTCATTTTTT
>JAHBWU010000003.1 GCA_019636835.1 Nitrospira sp. | reverse complement strand
AGTTTGTCAACAAGCTGCTAGGTGACGAACGCCCCCTTGTCGGCCTGCTCGCAAGGGGGAAGTTGGAAGAGTGGCGGTCGCTCGATGCGCGCAGTGAAGTCATGTTCTGCCGCCTGCTTAATTGAGGACAACTTAAGGAGGTCATCATCGTGAACACCCTCGAACAACCTAGACCTCCATTTCCCTCATTTGATGCTGAATCCGCGGCCCAGAAGGTACGCATGGCGGAAGACGCTTGGAATACGCGCGACCCCGAAGCGGTGGCACTGGCCTACACAGTCGACAGCGTATGGCGAAACCGCTCGGAGTTCCTCTCCGGACGTGAAGCTATCGTCGAATTTCTGCTCCGCAAATGGGAGAAAGAGCTGGATTACCGTCTCATCAAAGAATTGTGGGCGTTCCATGAAACGCGCATCGCTGTGCGCTTCGCCTACGAGTGGCACGATCACTCTGGAAACTGGTTCCGGTCTTACGGCAATGAGAACTGGGAGTTCGACACCAGCGGCCTCATGCGCCGACGTGTTGCGAGCATTAACGACCTTCCTATTAAGGAATCGCAGCGGAAGTATCACTGGACTCTGGGCCGACGCCCAGACAATTACCCCTCTCTTTCGGACCTCTGTTTTTAAGATCCAGGGAAGGATCAACCGAGTGTGGCAAGGACTTGTGACAGCGTGAGATGGAGACAGATGGCTATGCGCGGCGACGAGGCTCTTCTCTCTGTGAGAAGAGCCTCGTCGATAACACACGAGAGGAAACCCGTCCCGCTCGTTACTTAACGATCACCTCAACCCGTCTGTTCTTAGCGCGTCCCGCCGCTGTGTTATTGCTGGCGATCGGATCACTCTCGCCATGACCAGCAGCCGTGAGGTTGGCCACACCGCCATCCCGCAGGGCCTGGGCTGCGCCATTCGCGCGCGCATCAGAAAGTTCCTTATTCGATGGATACTTCTTCTGCAACGCTCCCTTAATGGGCACATTATCAGTGTGCCCTGCGACGTGCACCTCCTTTTCCGGAAAATCTTTGAGGACGCCGCCCACTCGTTGCAGCGCGTCGGCTCCGGCAGGCTTCAGTTGATCTTCGCCTGAGCCGAAGAGATAGCCGGAAGCCAAGTTGATCAGAAGACGCTCGCTGTCTAAATTGACCGTGATATCACCCTTGGTGATCTCAGGACGAAGGGCTCGGAGCAACCCGCGCTGCGCCTCCTGTAACTTCGCCGTTTCCGCGGACAGGTCGCCTCGAAGACCGGTGAGTTCTTTGTCACGATCGGCAAGCTGGCTTTCCAGATCATCCACACGCTGTTTGGCCGATGCGAGTTCTGCGGCGAGTTTGTCCTTGTCTGTTCCGCTGGCCTGTGCCGCTGCGAGTTGGGCCTCGAGCTCGGCGATACGTTGCTTCGCGGCAGCCAATTCGGAGGACAGGTTATCCGCCTCATTAGCACCGCTCTGCACAGCGGCTAGTTGCGAGGCCAACTGGTCACGATCGGCCTTGTTATCAGATAGCTGCCGCTCTAGATCGCTCACGCGGCTGCTGAGAGCTCCATTCTGTCTCCTTGCGGCTTCCAATTCGTCAGCGAGCCGCTGCCGGTCCCTTTCAAGAGCCGCAAGGCGGTCAGCTGTCGGATCAGAAGCCACTGGTTTCGCGGCGGAGGGGCATCCACTGCCTTTGTGATAGCCGTACCATCCCTTATCAACACAGACAGTCGGCTGCGCGATATACGAATTAGGATGCTGTTTGAGAGATGAACAACCTGTTAAAGCCACTAAGCCTGTCGTCACCATAGCGGTTATGAACGTTCGCATCATGATCTCCTTGTCTTGTCGTTTTAGAACGAGTGGCATATGCCCGACCATCTTCTTGTTCCGGTTATACCCGCCATGTTACGGACGGCTCTTGAGCAGATCCCTGATCTCCATCAACAATTTTTCTTCATTCGTCGGCGGTGGTGGGACGGAAGGCGGTGGTGGTGGGGCCTCTTTCTTAAACCGGTTCACCTGTTTGACCAACATGAAAATAACGAAAGCGATAATGATGAAATCGAACACGCTTTGGAGGAAAACTCCGTAATTGAGCGTCGGAGCCCCGGCAGCTTTCGCGGCGGCTAAGGATGGAGGTGATGTTCTAGACAGATCGATGAAGAGACTGGAAAAATCCACTTTGCCCATCAGCAACCCAAGGGGAGGCATCAGGACGTCGCTGACGAGCGACGAGACGATTTTGCCGAACGCTCCACCGATGATGACGCCGATCGCCATATCGAGGACATTGCCCTTCATGGCGAACTCTTTAAATTCTTTCAGCATCGTGTTCCTCCTCTGAGAACGTAGGTCAATACAATACCGCAAGTAACTTATCGTTTGCGGGTGGTGTCGAACGCATACCCCAGCGTGAGCAAGTACAGATTGTCGGTGTCGCCCGTCCCGGCCGGTGGCCGATTGTTGTATCGAGTGGTCACCTGAAATCCGCTCGCCAGACCGGCCAAAATTTTCAGGCGAATCCCGTTATCCATCGTGTAATAGAAATCCGAGAAGTCTTGGACCGACGGAAAAATCTCGTCGTAATGGTACAGCGTGATACGACCGTCGAACAGCGGCCAATCCAATTTCATGGCCACGCGCCCGCGAAAACTTGCCTGATCCGGAAGCGGGTTAATAAAATCTTCATTGAAATACGCAGGACCGGCTTCGGTGTAAAATGTCATGTCTTTGAAAATTCCATTGAAGTCTCCGCGTTCGATCCACTGATACCCCGCTCCACTGGAGATTGCGGTTCTCAGCTTGAGATTTTGCAAGCGATCATTTTCAAAATAGGCCGACGCAAACCAGAAGAACCGTTTGGTGAGAAAAAAGTCCAGCTTGATCGTTCCTCGGGCATTCCGCGTGATGAGGCTGCCAGCATTGTCACCATAGACGTACCGGCCCAGTAAGGTCAAACGGAGTTGTTCGCTCCGCGCCACCAAGTCTCCCACTATGCTGATGTTCCGAAGTTGGCTGTTCCCCGTGGCTTGTGAGTAGCCGGCGTTGAGGCTCCCAATGTAAATAACCGGCCGCTGAATGATCGGATTCACTTGAGTCACGGCGTTCATTGGGACCATCATCTCGCTGCCGGTTGGCCCCGCCTTCAGTTTTATCGTTCCAGGGTCTCCCTCTTCAGCAGTCCCAATCAGAACCGTTCCTTCTTTTAAATGAAACGGGATGGGATGGGAGACCGCCAATTTGCTCACCTCAGCCCATTTGACTTTAATGAGGTCACTGGCCATGGCATTCTTGATCTGAAGTAACCCGCCGGACATCTCAATCACTTCGCCATAAATCACGCTGCCGTCTTTCAAGGTCACGACATCGAGGACCGGTGTCGGCGTTGTCACGGGCGGTCCATCGTCGGCAAAAGTAGGGTTCGCCATCGTGAACAGCCCAAGGATTGCGACCAACGCCACAGATTGTTTCATTTATTCTCCTTCGTGTAGCTAAGTACTTCCTACAGTTGTTCCTGGGTATGTACCGTGTTTGCGCACGGCAGTGCAATACTTTCATGCCGTACACTCTTTTGTTGGGTGTTTAGAGACTACGACATCGGCGAATTCGACGACTAGTGATCGTTCACCATACGAACGGTAAGGCTTGCAGAGGGCAGCGCAATCCCTCGTTCTTGAAATCGTTGAAGAATCAATTTGTTCAACTCTCCTTGAGTCGAGCTGTACTCCGCCGCGGCCGTCCATGGCTCTATGGCAATTGCCACAGCCAGGGACGACTCCCCCAGTGATGCCACTCCCACTGAAGGAACCGGGTCTTTCATGACCGAGGGATGCCGATCGAGGACATCCCGAACTTGTGCAAGGGCCTCATCGAGATTCGCATTCGCTGACACGGGAATGGTCAAATGCATCTGACGGATCGTTCCAAAGTTGTGCAAAATCTCTCCGACAATTTTTCGATTGGGGATGATGACGCGGGATCGATCCGCATGCATCAGCGTCGTCGTGAAGATGTCGATGACCACGACGTCGCCGTGGACGCCGAGCAACGAAATATGTTCCCCGACCTTGTAGGGTTTGCTGAAAATAATCGAGAGTCCGGCCATCACATTGCTCAACACACCCTGCAAGGCCAAACCGATCCCCACGCCGGCAACTCCGACGCCTGCGATCAGCGGAGCGATGGGCACGCCGAGCGTCTGAAGGGCGATCATCGCGGTGAAAAGCATCACCACGATTTTAACGACGCGAACCAGGAGCAACCGCACCGGCGGATCAAGGGTCTGCCGTTCGAGCGCCTGCTGTGCGAAATTCCCGGCCCCGCGAGACGCCATGACACCGGCGATGAAGATCCCAAGCGCAACCGCGGCCTGCAGTCCATACTGCACGGCATACTGCGTGAGCGTATCAACGACATTCATAGGGGTAGTCTCCTTTCAGAGGCATTCAGCTTTCGATACATTGAATCCCTGAACAATACGAGAACGACGCGGCTGGGTGGGCTTTACGAACAGTCTGCTATCGCCCGAAGAGTCCTTTCAGAAGCTCCTGCCCCTCTTTCTTCAAATCCTCCGGTTTTGTTGTGCCTTTGAGCAATCCACCGACAGCTTCTTCCATCTTCTTCTGTACTTGTTGATGTACTTTTCCGGTTATGCCTTTGAGATCAACTCCATACGACGGTGCCTGCGCGGTGCCGGTAATGGTGAGCGGAAGACTCAATCGGCCGTCTTTCATCGCGATTTTGACGACCGGTGACGCAGCCGCAAGCTTGTGACTCACGTCTTGCGACAGATTGAGATTCACGGCAAGATTCAGCCGTTGATCGAATCCGATCGTGCCACCGCCGGTGGCCTGGAAATCATGGCTATCCATTAACAGATGCTGCACGTTGATGATCCCTTGCTTGATGCCGACATCGGTTTCGATCGTCGAAAATGCGGTGGCTTTGGCATTGTCGAGGGAAATGCCGGCTACCCTGAGGGCAGAGGCCACTTCCTGGAGCAGATTCACCCCTTCAATCTTTCCATCCTTTACCGCCATGTGCCCGGTTCCTTCCAATGCTTGTGTCAGGTCCGGCATGGAGAACCCTTTGCCTTGGAGCGAAAGATTGGTGCCGGCCGTGCCGCTGATGGAGATCGGTGTCTCGGCAACGGCATTGAGCGCGGGACCCAGCTGCACTCCTTGAACCGTGACACCACCCTTGAAAGGCGGCGCATCGGACCCAGCGATCAGTTTGCCCTGCCCCTTCACCTGGCCGTCGAACAGTTGGAACGACAGAGTATTCAGCTTGGCTTCTTGTCCCCGCACTTCCGCCGCGATCTGGAGATTCTTGATGTCGACCGGCTTTTTCAGGGGAAGCGCGACCGGAAGGTTCGCCGTATTGATCACCGGCGAAGTGATGTTGATGTTGGCGTCATTCCCGGCGGCGTTGCCTGTAATGGTAAAGTCGGTCTTCCCGACACCAAGCTCGAAATTGATCGCGTCGATATCCATCGTTTCTCTCAGCGGACCGAACGTGCCGTCGAGTTTCACCGGCATGTTGAAGGGCTGCACGAGCGAGAGGAAATGCAAATTCGGAGTTTGCCCGAGCCGAACGTCGCGAAGGAGCAACTCCAAATCTTGCAACACATACTCCGTCGGCTTGGCGGCCGACAAATCGCGATACGTCAATTTCCCGCCGTCGATCGACACTCGGTCCACGGCCAACAGTGCGAGAATCTTGAGTGGACCCTCCGTCGAGGGAATCGGGGCGCGCGACGGCTTCTCCGGAACCGCTACGCCCTTGCGACCGATGGTGGAGGCGTTCAGGACTCCGGTTTTGTTCTTGATGACCGTAATGACTGGCTGGCTAAGCGTGATTTCTTCCACCTCGACCTTGCCGCTCAGCAACGGCATCAACTTCACTCCCACATCCAGCGAGGCGAGCGACGCAAACGGACCTGATCCAAAGGCCGGATCATCCAGCACCGTGAATCCGGTCACACGCGCGCCGATTCTGGGCCAGACAGTTAACCCAATATGCTGCAACTGAACCTTGCGATTGAGAGCGTCTTCAATGAGCGGCTTGTACTGGTCTTGATATTTATTGAGATCGATGAGGAAGGGAAGCGCGAGCGCAACGCCGACGAGCAAAGCGACGACAACGAGCAGGCCTATCAGAATTTTCATCTTGATCGCCTCCAGTTAAAAAATGAGTATATAAATGGATTGCGGGTGAGTCAAACGAGGAGCGGTTGATACCAGCGATTGTGCGGATACTACGATGCGGAAGTCCTCAGCGATATGATGCTCATTGGCATGAGCAGAAGGCACAACATCATGAGTTGCGATTTACAATGCACGCTTCGCTTCAAACCCAATTTTCGAGTCGTAGACCGGGGACGTGTCGAAACTCTCTGAGGTTGTTGCTGACGAGCCGGACTCCAAGACTCAGCGCATGGGCGGCGATGAGCATGTCCATTGAACCGATTGGAGTTCCCTTTGCCTCAAGTTGGCCACGTAAGCGACCATACGACCAAGCCGCAGCCTGATCAAACGCAGCGATCTCCAAAGGGGATAGGAACCGCTCAAGCGCGTGGCGATTCTTGGACGCATGACGGCTTTTGCTGACCCCGTAGGCCAACTCTGCTGCCGTGATGCTGGAAACGCCGATCTCTCCGACCGGTTGCGACAGAAAGTGTTGGATGACTGTGGGAGGCTGTTGCTTGATGAGATAGATGCAGATGTTGGTATCCAGCATCACCTTCATGCGAGGGAACGCCTTCGTTTTTGGAGCGGCGGCTGCTGCCTCCCCTCTTCCATGAAGTCGTCGGTAAACATGACGAGACTATCTGTCATCGACTGCCACGTCTGTTTCTTTGGACGAATGACGAGAGTATTACCTCGGCGTTGAATCTCGACTTCATCACCCTCCAGCTGGAATTCGCGAGGGATTCTTACCGCCTGGCTGTTACCGCTCATAAAGAGCTTCGTCTTCTTCCTAGCCGTCATCATAAGCCTCTTCTCTCAAGGCAATGTATATACGTCATGATATACATCAATTCTCTCCACTGTCAACGAAGAAACAGGTCGCGGAGATCGATGGGAAAGTCTGAAGAAAGAGCTGACACGCGCTCATGATCTACCCTGAAACATCATGCTCGGCGGTAATATCTATGGGAGTAATTGGCCATGGATGCCGGAGCTAGTCGATGAGCGGCGCATGAGAGGAGTGCACGACATGACCGAACTCCATAATACTGCTCTCCCTCACAGACAGCTGCCGATAGAGTCGGCATTAGGCTTGCCATTTGACGACCGAGTCGTCACTTATTATAGTGCCGTGGAATTGATGGATTTAACGATCGTGAACTGTAAAAATGATGGAAGGAGCGTCGTCATGGCCACCCAAGCTGACACTTGAACGTTGCATTAAGTGGCATGCGCGCAACAAGACCAGACCCTAGAGAGGGTCCCACAGATGCAGGCATTGAAGAGGAAGGCTCAATATAACACAATAACACAGCAGGACGACCTTACCATCGACCGCGTAATGCACGCAGTGCGCATCTGAGGCCCTGTGTGAGCCCACAGCGCCTCAGATCGCTTCGTATGTCCAGAAACAAATTAGTGGGATTGGACGGCGGTCCCGTGCACATGCGTGCAGACAGTCGACCACAGAATCCAATATTGAATGGATGTATCGACCGTCACCTTGATGAGCGCGTCAGCCCCCTTTGCCTCATCCAGTGCATCCGCCACAGCACCTCTCAATTTGTTCGTGGTTGAGAGCGGCAGAAATTGCAATCCCAAGAGGTAGCGCTGGCAGTCTTCCCCACTGACCTCTTTCAGCTCCGTGTAACCGCCCGGTGTCAAAGGTTTCGTCGAAGCCGAAATTCCTCCTGAAATCGCCCCACATCCAGCGATGAGGAACATGAGAGCAGTCAGGGACAGGGTGGGTAATATCCATCTCCTTGATCGATCATTCTGCATAAATGTCCTCCGGGTTAAGTGATGATTTTCGCCGAGAGAGTACCCCCCCCCCCATGCAAAATAGCTAGAGAGAAATTTGATCCTTTTAATTCCTGTTGGTGTCCCATGTCTGAAGACTGACATGAAGAACGGGTATAGGAAACAAAGGGACAGGACATGAGTCGGGATGGGCCAATACTCGGAGGGGCAGATGTACCGGGAGTCTTTTGGCACAAAATGCTGGCGAGAGAAGACGAAGCTATGCAGGATAGCGATCCGTTTGCCTATCACCCTGTAGAAACAAGCTCGTCGCTGAGAAGTGACTGAAGGGGCTTGCATAGATGCAAGCCCCCGAGTAGTTGTTTCGTCAGCTCTTGATCGTGGATCTCAGCCTTTCTTCCGGTTGAGTAGGTTGCCGGACCGCACCTGACAGGCCAGGACGTCGCAGATGACGCGCGTGGCCATGAGGCTGGTAATCTCCGCCGCGTCGTAGGGCGGCGAGCACTCGACGATCTCCATCCCGGCCAGCGGCTTCGTGTCCGCGATGATCTGGAGAAACTTCAGCACTTCACGCGGGAGAAACCCGCCCGGCTCCGGCCAGCCGGTGCCCGGCACGAAGGCGGCGTCCAAGCAATCCACGTCGAAGCTCAACCACACCGCATCCACACCATCAAATGCCACTTCGAGTGCCTGCTTCGCGGCATTCTCGATTCCCATTTCTACACAGTCGGTCACGGTCATGATCGTGGTTTGGCGTTCACGGCCGACCTTCACGCCGGGTCTGGGCGCTTGCCAGCCGCCGATGCCGATTTGAACAAGATTCTTAGCCGGCACGTTGGGGATATTCGTCGCGTGAAACCAGGGCGTGGTATGCATGCGTTCATCGAGATCGGTCTCCTGCGTGTCCACATGCCGGTCGAAGTGAAGGATGCCGAGCTTCTTGCCGTTCATATTCTGAGCCACGCCCCGCACGGTGGCAAAGCCCAAGGAATGGTCTCCGCCGAGTACTACGGGAAACGCGCCGCTGGCGTAGACATGGCCCACACCCTTGCTCACTTGATCAAAGGTCTTTTCGATGTTGCCGGGAATCGTAAACACATCGCCGACATCGCAGATGGACACGGACTCCCGCAGATCCACGCCGAGCTCGAAGCTGTAGGTGCCGTACAGCGCGGAGATCTTGCGAATTCCTTGGGGGCCGAACCGGGTGCCGGCTCGATACGTCGTCCCGCCGTCGAACGGCGCGCCGAGAATGGCCACATCGTATTGGCCGCATTTGCGGACATCTTCGACATACGGAGCCTTGATAAACGTGTTGATGCCGGCGAAGTGAGGAAGCTCTCCTCGGCTGAACGTGGGGATCCGGCGGTCTTTGATGGAATCAGCACCCTGCAGGCCCAATTCAAGGCCCCGGGCGACTTCTTCCTCATATTTCGTGGTCGGCAGCAGCGCCTCTGCTTCCACTGCGTACTTCGCCTCCGGGCCATATTTATCATGTAGTGGAACCTTGCCTTGGTACTTCCCTTTTTTCGCCATGATAACTCCTTGTTTGAGAGATGGATGAATTGATAACTCTGCTCGAACTTCCTTGTCGCAACACGAAACGCAGCGAACTAATCTCCTTTTCATTCTTGAGTTGGTGCGGACTTCTCTGGACGCCTCAATAAGTTATCCCTTGTAGGTTTACCGATGAGAACATAGAGCGTGGTCAACCCTAAGATGCTTCCGAGTACCAACGGGACGGCCCAGAGTTGCCACCACGGCGCATCGGGTGAAGTGGCGTAGGGACGTGGCCATGCGATATTGATGAATTCAAACAGCGACCACAGAAATGCCGCCGCATTGATCGGCAAGCCCCAGACACCCAGCTTCAACTGACCCAACGATGGATCCCAACGGCCGGTGAGACGGGTGAAGAGGCCAACGCCCGTGGTCATCGCAAACATGGCGTACAACCCACCCGTGCCGAATGCCAACACAGTGGCGACCGCTTCATCGTTAAGCCCGAAGAGCAATCCGAGCGTGGCCAACAGCACCGTGAACAGCACGGCATTGTGCGGAGCCCCGGCAGCAGTAACCCGACTGAGGACGGCGGGCATACTTCCTTCGCGAGCCATGGAAAATACAATGCGAGATGTGTACTGCACCATGGACGATCCGCAAGCCAGGAACGCGATCATGACTATCGCCAGAAACGGGGTTTCCGCCCAGGCGCCAAAGTTGTCGACGATCACGGGTGTGACGGGATCGGACGCGGCGCTCGTATGGACAAGGGTGTCCTGGTTGAAGCTCAGAGTGAGTGCGGCAGAGTTGAAGAGCACCACGCTTCCCACCATGCAGAGCGATAAAAAAATCGCGCGAGGCACCATCCGTTTGGGCTCACGGGTTTCTTCGGCGATGGTCGAGCAGGCATCGAAGCCGATGAACGCCCAACCGGAAATGGCGAGCGCCGCCAGAAACGCAGCAGTTTGGCTGGGAGCGGTTCCCGTCCCCAGATGTGCAAACAGCTCGGAGAATTCATGCTGCCGGAAAAAGAAGAACAGCAGCAGCGCGACACCGAATGAACCGACGATTTCCGCATAGACACCCAGGGAAATAAGGAACTTAAATATCGCGACGTGGGCCAAGTTGAGGACGGTGCAGATCAGCATAAACACCGCCCCCCATATGACGAGTGTGACTCCTGTTCCGCTTCCTGATCCGAAAAAGATCGCCAGCCAGATACCGCCGGTGTACGCGGTTGTGGTGAGCATCGCGATCGTGGAGCTGACATAGATGGCTCCGGCATAGGTGCCGGTGGTGGCGCCCCCGAGCTGTCTCGCCCATTTGTACGCGCCCCCCGCAATCGGAATCTGCGAGGACAGCTCCGCGTACACGGTCGCCACCAACAGCTGCATCACCAGACAGAGCGCTAGGGCGGAGAACCAACCACCGCCTGTGACCACCGTCTGGACGCCGATAATGGCGTACAATCCGGCAACCGGTGAGACGGTTGCGAATCCGATAGTGAGGCTGTTCCAGAGACTGAGGCTGCGGTTGAGTGTCTCGGGAGGACTTGCAGCGGAAGCAGAAAAAACCGTATCCGGACTTTCTTTCATTAACATGACAGACCTTTCTGACGTGGCAGCAGGTCTGACTGATCCGGTATGGAGAGAACTATGGGGTGGAAATGCATAACGAAGCCTCCTGTTGGAAAGGCTAAATTCCCAAAAGGCCATGTACCTCAGTACATGATCTCCCGGGCTTTTATCCCTCCGTGGAGCCTCGTTATGCGAGGCCGGAAACTCTTGGACCAGACACTCCCACTAAAGGCAGCCGGAACCCTAGTTTCCCTTTTGGAACGATTTAGAAGCAGCCTATTACTTCGCCATACCAAAGTCAAGGTCTCTAAAAACACACTGTATCCTCACCTTTTCGCCACCGGCATGTTTGTTCTGAATGATTGAATTCTTCCGTACTCTTGGACGCAAGGTACATCCAGTCCCATATTTTTTTCCCCTCAAATGCATTGGACCATGCGAACTAATCATTCGTGGAGGCAGTCGGATTGACTTTATTTATTCATGGTGGTTAGGGTTCATTTCGAAGGTTGATCACGCGAGGGAGGTACCCGCATGCAGATTCAGGTCCATACAGACAATACCATCCAAGGGCGAGAAACGATCGTTGCGCTGGTTCACACCGGCGTCGAGGGAGCTGTGGGCCGATTTCGCGACCGGATTACCCGGGTCGAGGCACATCTCAGTGACACAAACAGTCACAAAACGAAGGGTGCCGACATTCGGTGTGTGCTTGAAGCCAGACTGGCCGGCCTCCAGCCCATCGCTGTAAGCCATCAGGCACCGACCGTTGAGCTGGCCCTAAGCGGAGCGGCAGGCAAACTGGAGCGGTCGATTGAGAATACTCTCGGCCGGCTCAAAGAGCGATAACCCTTTATTGCCAAGCGCCGGCTGGAGAGGTTGGCTGGCGCCTCGATTGGGCGTCTTTTACAAAGGGCGTACCGCTCGAAGATACTTCATGCGGCCGTGCCGATGAGACTCTCGAACAGAATGTGCAACGTGCGGTGCAGCCGGCGAATCATTTGAGGAAGAGGGTCCGTTCCTTAGTGAGGATCTCCGAGACACACCCACGCCCCAAGCACAGCTTTCGGAACCACCTTTCTTACCTCGTCCCCTTAGAGTAATTGTGCTAGGATGCGCGACCGTACGCTTGCCTAATTATATTCACATTACCTTAGCCTGATTGCCATGACACCCAAGACTGCCTCACTCGCTTCTCACTATCGATTTTTGCTCCTCATGCTCCCCTCGTTAGTCATCCTGCTTCTCGCTACCAGTCTGTTTGAATTCGGCTCCAACATCACGGTGGAGAATTTTCACGCTCTCACGCACCGGCTGATGCACCCTGCCTCCGAAGCCTCAGCCAAGCCGTTAGACCCTTCGCAATTTCTCGTTGAGGTCAAGTCCCGGTATATTTGGCTGACGACCGTGGTGGTTGCGCTTGTAGCCGGGCTCTATGCCTTGATTTCCTGCGGGGTAATCATCTATCAAGCTCATCCACGACCTCGGCTGATCGTTGTTATCGCCCTTGGAATATTCTTGGCCTGGATCGGGCTTGCATATATTTGGGCGCTCGATGAGACACATGCACTTTACCGAGCGGTCTTCAGCTTCAGCTACGATAACCTAAAAGAGGCCGGGCGCCAACGCATCAGCGAGGATCTCTTACGCTATGCCATGGTGGTCGTGTCCATCGTCAATGTGCAAGCCATGGTCGTGCCGGTAATCGCCCTGCTCGCTGCATGCAGCACGCTGGCCTCGCCGGTCTCAGGCGCTCAGCCCGATCCAATATTTTGGGCGTTGCAGATGGGACGGTTGAAAGAGGTCTTGAGCGCGGCGTCGGCGATTCTCGTCAGCGGGGTCTTGCATATGGGAGCTTGGCTGCGCTGGCCGGCTGCGCTGGTTGCCGACACCAAGGCACATGAGGCGTTATTAGGGGCCGCCTTAGCGATCACGCTTTTTTGGGGTGTCACCTTTACCTTGATGTTGATCTCCACATATCTGCCCGCCGCCATTCTTCTTGCCAGGCGCGCGCAGGCACTGTTATTGGAAAGTCCTCGTCAACCCTCCGCGCCGGACCCGGAGCAATGGCTCAAGGAGCACGGTTTGTTCCTCTCGTTACAAGATCATTTGCCCCAGTTCGGCCTCATGCTCGCTCCCCTGCTCGCCAGCCCCTTGAGTTCCCTGCTGCTCGCTCCGCTGACTCCGACCGGCTGACCCTGAGTCGCTAACCCTAACTGCACCGATTGCGTCTGCACAGTCTGGGAGGGCGACCGGGCGACAGTGGAACCGGAAGCGCACCGGGCATGGGAAGAAAAGAATCAGGGCACCTGGGAGAAAGTGAAAGATGCGGTGCGTTACTCGTGGAATCGTGGAAGAAGCACATCCAAGCATAAAGCGGCGGAGGTTGACCTCCGAACTATGATGGCAGCCAATGAGGATAGTCACCGGCAGGCAAAGTGACAATATTCGATGGGACTAGGAGGAGCGTTCAACGCCATTCTCATCGTATCCCGGTCGTAGCCGATCGCTTCCAAATCCAGTTGTGCGCGAGTGAGCTCTTCTTCGGTGAGATAGGCCACGGTGTCCGGAATGCCGTCGTCTTTCAGGGAACGCAGGATGGCATTCGACGTTTCTCGTTCTTCAGGCGGCATGTCGGTGCTGAGTGGGAAATCAATCCGTCGCCGATAGGAGCTTGTGAATGTCTCGTTTAACGCTTTGATGGTCTTCAACACAAGTCTGTCTTGTTCCCACGCTTGCAGTTTCGGTCCGGCAGACGGATGCGTCGCGAGCAGATCCATGAGCGTGATGACGTTTGTATTCAACGACCGCCCGACGAACTCCCGCTGCGACTCGAGCGTCGTGTGTTTGATCCCCAGATGTTTGGCCACAGCCTGGATCAACGCAAAGTTGACCATGAAGCTGTATTGGCCTCCGAATTGACCGTAGCAGGGTTTCTCCGGATCGTTGAGGACTTTCATGTCCCCAGTGCCGGCATCGAAGGCGCTGAAGCCGATCGCATCGGGAGCCAGGATCCGCTTCGCCTCTTTCAGGGTCGCGAAGGCGCCTATGTTGACCGGCACCAAGACTTCCTGGTCGATGGACTGGAGAAATTCGACGATTGTTTTCCGATAGGGCGCGTCCTTCCACTCGACTTTGCGATATTCTTTTTCCCAGACCAGTTCATCGAGAAAGGGAGGGAAGGTCTTGAGCGTTGTAAGATCTTTTTCCTCAAAAGCCCGGACGAACGCCGACCAATCCTGAATATCGGCATGGAGCGACTCGCTAAGGTTGGGACGGAGATACTCTTCCTCAACCTCGTTGCTCTGTTTCGCCAACAATTTCGTCGGCAGATCGTTCCACAGTTCGTTACAGATAATCCGATCGACGCTGGCATCGACGATTCCGGCCAAATGCTCGACAGATCCTAGATGGGTTTCGACTTGCTCTCGATGCATGGCCAGATCAGGATGCGCCAGAGCCCCATCCAGCACCGTTTGCTGCCAATCGACCATGACATACCGAACGCGTGGATAGATCGTGCCTTGTTTATCGAGGGCCTTGAGATGGCTGAGAAAGCAAGCGGCGAGATTCCCGTTCCCGGGTCCAAGCTCCAGAACCGTCAAGCGCGATTCGTCATCTGCTGTCCGGTCGACAAGCGACGGTTGGCGATTTCCAGCCTTGTCGCGCTTCGTGACGCGCTCGTAATAATCGGCTGCCAGCGCATGGGCGAGACGGAAGTCCGCGGACGCGTAGGTCTGGTAATACGATCGGAGCTTGTCCCCCCGCAACCCATAAAAAAGCTGGTTGAGATGGGCTTGCCACTGATCAAGCGGCTTATATTCCCCGATCAATTGGGGAAGGGCATCAGCATCTTGCAACATACCTCACGTCTCACGTTCACTGGTAACGATTAAGGATTGACGAATCGGCCGTACAGTGGGTGAAATCCTAACAGAAGCCCGGAAAACGCCGCAATGGGCAACTTGCCGATGGTTTATTGACAGCGTCACTTCAAGAGGTGTAGCAGACAGTCATGATGAACAACGCTTTCCATTTGGGAATCGTGATTGCCGGGTCCTTTCTGTGGTGCCAAGGGGTTGCAGCCGAAAACCTGCCTCTCACCGAAAACGTGCCGATCTCAGAGTTTCAAAATCGCACAGAGGACACGAAGCCCTACGATTTCGATGCGCCGCCGCAGGGTATGTTTCGTTCCATCGCCTTGGCGGAGGATTTTGAGGAGCGACTAGGATTTCAGCGCACTCACGAAATCATGCCGGTCAAACCGACCGAACGATTTTCCGCCGACGTCCCAGCCATTTTCATCGTGTTCTCGTTGCATCAGCACTATCAAGGGTTCAAGGTCTTCGGCCGCTGCACGCCCGAAGAGGTGGCCGGCGCCGCACCCAGGACGATCGTCAGCGAAGATGCCATGCACATCGCCTTGGAGGATGACAGCGGCTATCTCAAGTTGTCGGCCCCGCAGGGAGGCTGGATGCCCGGCCGATACAAAGTCGAAATTCATGTGGGCGAGCAGATCAATGAGACGAGCTTAATGGGCACGATGCGTTTCACCATTGTCACGTCCCGCAAACAGCCCGATTGACGGTCCGCCCCTGGTCCATCTCCGGCACGCGTTTGACGCTCTCTCCACCTTCCGTTAGAATGCGCCATTTCATATCGTGACCTCCGACCGCTGTTCGAGTTTTTGCATATCATGACGCCGCCATCCAGTCCCAATTCCAGTCCTTGGGCCTCTGTCATCATCCCGATCAAGGATGAACGAGAAAACCTGTCTCCTCTCATGGCAAGCTTGCTGAAAGTCATGGCTTCGCACGAGCTGTCACGCTTCCGCCCTTACGAGATACTCTTCGTCGACGATGGAAGCAGCGACGGCAGCAGCGACGAACTGGACCGATTGGCACGCGAGCATTCCAACGTGCGGGTGTTCCACTTCGATCGAAATTACGGCAAGACCTGCGCGCTTGAAGCCGGCTTTCATCAATCTTCCGGTGAGATCATCATCCAGATCGACGGCGATCTCCAGCAAGACACCGAAGATATCTTGAAACTGCTCCCTTACACGGTGTCGCACGACGTGGTCTGTGGATGGAGGCAGCAACGGCAGGACGGCCTGGTGAGAAAATTCTCGTCATTGATCGCCAACCGCATACGGAATATCTTCACGCATGACGGCATACACGACACGGCATGCCCGCTCAAGATTTTCCGACGCCCGGTGCTGGAACGGATCCGGCTCTTTGAGGGAATGCACCGCTTCTTTCCCGCGCTGGCGTTGATGCATGGATTCACTGTGACGGAGGTGCCGGTCAGGCATTATCCGCGCATTCATGGAGTATCCAAATACGGCATGGGCAACCGCCTGTTCAAATCGCTCTATGATCTCATCGCGGTGCGATGGATGCAGGACCGCGTGTTGCGCTACAAATTCCGTGATAAGTGACATGAATCACCCCGACCAAGACCGGCTCCTTCACGATTTGGAATAACCAACTTAGAGCCTTCTGAGCATCTCATGACTGAAACCATCTGGATCGGTATCGGCTTCCTCGGCCAAGGGCTCTTTTTCGGCCGTTGGTTGGTTCAATGGATTACCTCCGAGCGAAATGCGGAAAGCCGTGTGCCCGTTTCCTTTTGGTACATGAGCCTGATTGGAGGGCTGATTACGCTCACATATGCCATCTACCGGATGGACCCTGTTTTTATTTCTGGACAAGGGCTGGGAACGGTCGTGTATTTGCGCAATCTGGTCCTTATTCACCGCGCGGATCAAACCAAGAGCCAGTCCGGGCCTCAAGCATGAGCGGCTGGATAACCACCCCAAGGTCAGCGTCTTCCATCGCTCACGGATAACGACCACATCTGCTCATGGATCGTACCTCCCCTCAACCAATACAGCTGCTACTCCTTCTGCTCCTATCAGGTCTGCTCTTTTTCATCGGCCTGGGCAGTATGGGCCTGACGGATCGTGACGAAGGCCGCAATGCCGAAGCCGGACGGGAAATGTTCGCTTCGGGCGATCTGGTCACCCCGACCTTCAATGGTGAACTGCGCGTCGCCAAACCGGTCTTTGTGTATTGGTTGATGACGCTGTCCTACCATCTGTTCGGCGTGAACGAGTTTGCGGCACGCGCGCCATCCGCTCTGTTCGGAGTTGCATTGATCCTGATGCACTACCTGTTTCTTTCCCGGCTGCGCGGCCCAACCGTCGGTCTGTTCGGCGCTTTGATGTTGCTGCTGAACATCGAGGTGCTGGCGCTTGGTCGCATGGCGATCACCGATAGCGTTTTGATCTTCTTCACAACGTTGTCGCTCTACGGCTTTTGGCTCGGCCTCCACGAATCAGGCCGAGGACGCCATTGGATCTGGGCCTTTTATGCAGGGATGGCTCTCGCGACCTTGACGAAAGGACCGGTGGGATTTGCCGTCCCACTGATCACTGCGCTCCTGTATCTGGCCGCCACGCGGCAATGGCTGGTCTTTTGGCAGAGAGGTGCCCCCATTGCCGGCACCCTACTATTCATCATCCTGGCTGGTCCTTGGTATGTAACCATGTTCCTCATCCATGGAGATGCGTACTCCTCTCAAGCGAAGGTCCATACGGTGGGGCGATTCCTCGCTCCGATGGAGGGCCACGGCGTGGGCTGGTGGTTCTATGTTCCAGTCCTGTTACTGGGCTTTTATCCCTGGAGCACATTCCTACCTGCCGCGTTTTATCGAGCTTATGGGAGTTGGCGGGAATCCCGCACAGCGAGAAACCGCAAACACGAATCGCCTGAATCTAGAGAACCGTCAGGGTCCGGTGACGAATTGGAATGGTTTGCAGGCCTGTGGATCATCGGCGTGTTCATCTTCTTTAGTCTTTCATCCACTCGCTTACCCCACTATATCGGCCCGCTCTTTCCTGCCTGTGCCCTCTTGGCCGCTTCGTTTTGGACTCAGGGGCTGAAGGACCCTTTGACAAAAGGTCTGCGCGGATCGATCCATTTCATGATGGGGATCGGTTATCTCTTGGCGATCGGGTTTGCGAGCGCACCCTCTCTGTTCATCAAATTCTCCGGGAAGATGGTCAAAGAGTTTCCGCTTGCCACCCAATTCGATCTGGGTATCGGTCCTTACATTGGCGCGATAATTGTCGTGGTCGCCATGGGATTGATCGGGTATTTCGGACTAAACGACGACAGACGTGGTATCGCCTTTGGGGTGGCCGGCGGCGCGCTGGCGAGTGTTTTTCTTGTCGCCATCCTGGCGGTCGTTCCAGGACTCAATCGATACGCGATTGCACCGCCGCAGGAATTGGCCTACGCAGCCGGATTGAACCTGAATCCGACCGACCAACTGATCGCATTCGGATCCACCAGACCATCCATCGCCTTTTACGCGAGGCGAACGGTGACCTTTATCCCGGCTGGCGAGATCGACCGGTTGCGCGTGGCTCTGGGCAAAGAAGGCCGGACGATGATCCTTCTACCGGAATACTTTCAAGCTGCCTTGCCGAAGGAAGCGGCTGGATTCCGGCCGATTCTCAAGCGACACGGCTACGTCTTGTTAGGGAATCAACAGATGGTCACCCTGCCTCAGGGTTCAGACGCTGGCGCCCCACCGCCACCGAAGACTCTTGGGCACTAACCCCCACTCGACTCTGCTTTTGAGATCTTTTTCTGAAACAAAGCCATCGCGCATCTGCTGCGCAATGATGGTCACTGAAAGGGCAGAACCCCTCGCGCATCGATGAGAATCAGAAGGGCAATAACCAAGCCCCCCATCAAAGCACTTTCCCGCATCACGGACCAGCTAGGCGATTCCTCGGTGTGGTCGTCGTTCCGACCCATGTCACCGAGCCAGGACGCCATGCAGGCGAATCCGACCGATGAAAGGACAAGAGGTGAAGTCGTCATGGCAGCCAGGCCGTACGCAATCAACAGCGCTGAGGTATCCGAGTGCCGGCTTCCTCCTGTCCCTCCCCTGTGAACCCAATGGGTTCGTCGGATCCATAAGCCGCCCGCTACCGCACCAGCCCCTAGCGTCAAGAACATGATGCCCTCTATTCCATCCTCCATGTGACGGGATAGAACCCAGAGCAAGGCAAACAGCGCCGATGTTCCCATTGCCGCATGCCGTAGTCCATCTTGCATTGAAGTGCGCCACTGTCTTAATGGGGCCGTCGCGATGAAGCCGCTCAGGATGCCGATCACCGCCCCTCCAAGGACATCGGTCGGGAAATGCGATCCTCGAAGGACACGACTGAATGCTACGAAAAGGGCTACCGCGATACAGAGGGGACCGAAGAGTGGAAACCGTTTAGCCAGCACCGTCGCGACGGCAAAACTCGCCGTGCTATGTCCCGACGGAAAGGAGTCCAGTCCCGATGCCCAGGTAATGGTCATCTGCCAGTCTCCCGCGTGGACGAACTTCGGTCGAGGCCTTCCGATGAGGTGCTTCAGTCCGTTGGCGAGCAAGGCGGCGATTCCGTGAGCGACCAGCGACTGGATGGCAACTATCTTGATAGTCGGTTTTTCGAAGGCCCAAGCACCAAGCAGCAGTAGGAGGCTCAAAGTGGCCAGCCGCCATCCTTGGCCGATCCAGTCCCCCATATTGCTGGTGAACGCCATCCACGGAACGGTGAGCTGGTCCCAGGGTAGATGAATCGTCACCGATCGCACATACTTGGTGATCGGTAGATCAAACTGGGCCAAGCTGAAAAAGCTGATGGCCAACGCGGCGCAGGAACAACCGACTGCGGCGATCGACGAAATCTTGTGCCTGGATGACTGGGACAGGGCGCTCATCAAGCCACGATCTGTAACGAGGCTCCCTGGATTTCCGGAACTGATCACCAATCGCCGATTACCGTGCCTTACGGCACCCAGTCGGCCAGGAACACGTTGAATTCGCCAGGTTCCTTGGCATTCCGATCCGATACCCAGACAAGACGTTTGCCGTCCGGGGAAAACATGGGAAAGCTATTGAAATGGCCTTCCGTGGTCAGACGCTCTAGGCCGGTTCCGTCGTCGCGCACCAGATATAAATGGAAACTGGGCCGACCTCCATTCCCTCTCGTTTCTATGTTGGAGGAAAAGATGATGCGTGTGCCGTCGGGATGAAAATACGGGGAAAAATTCGACGCGCCGGTCGTTGTAACTTGTTTCTTGTCGGACCCATCGGCATTCATGACAAAAATTTCAAGCTGACCCGGCTCGATCAGTCGTTGGGCCAGCAGCTCCTTGTATTTGGCCACTTCGGATGGATCGGTTGGATGGGCCGCTCGATAGACGATTTTCTTGCTGTCCGGAGAAAAGAATGCTCCGCCGTCGTATCCGACATCGTTCGTCAGACGACGAATGTTTGAACCGTCCAGATTCATCGTATATAGGTCAAGATCGCCATCCCTTACCGATGTCCAAACAATAGTCTTCCCATCAGGAGAGATCGTGGCCTCGGCGTCATATCCCGGTGACGCCGTCAGCCGCTGTATGTCCTGTCCGTCGAGATTCGCAGAATAGACATCGTAATCGTCGAGTGCCCATCGATAGGCGCCATCCCGTTTGGGTTTTGGCGGGCAATCGGGCCCAGCCGCATGTGTGGATGAGTACAGCACCCGGTTGTCACCGGGGAAAAAATAACCGCACGTCGTTGCACCTTTCCCAGTACTCACCAAGCGGACGGTTTCGCTTTCCACATCCGTCACATACATTTGATAACACCCTAGTCCCGACTCGGCTGGTTTGCGGACAGAGGCGGACGAATCCTTCATCCAGTTGTTCGTCGATTGAAAAATCAGCTTGGTTCCATTGAACGAAAAATAGGCCTCCGCGTTCTGGCGACCAAAAGTCAGCTGGCGGATATTGGCCAGATGCCGTTCCGTAGAACGATCCGACGTCACTGGCTCCTTCGGCTGATCCACAGCCAAGGCAAACGAGGGAATACTCATCAATGCGCAGAACCCCCATAGCCAAATTCCCAAGGTCTTACGACGTTGTCTCAATCCTGACCTCCTTCACCTCCGGCGAACCTTGCCATACTTCGCGCTTCGTCACGCCTCCGTCTTGAAAAATGACGTAACTATGCCACCCATAATAAAACAAGAAGCGCGACATTTTCTCGACTGCACCTGAGGTCACGCCATACAGAACCGTGATAACACTGCCTGGCACATTTGCCCGATGGCAGGAGAAGAGCACCGCCATCTTCGGTCCATCATAGGCCTGACCATCAATCTCGAAACCCTTCTCTCCGAGAACAATTCGATCACCGCAAGACTCCTGCACCACTGATTGAACCGCCTGTCGCTCGTCGCCTCCTGCCAGCACCAGGATTGATCCTTCGTGGGGGAGGGAATTATCTCTTAGAGAGACCACCGTCGTTCTATGCGGTCCCGTTCGTTCGTGATCGGTGATGCGAGACACAATCTGCCGTAACGGCGAATCCGGGTCAGAAAACGCCAGGACCATCGTCTTTTGTTGATCCGTCACATAGCCATTCAGCATGGGCGGCAACTGGCGTCTCGTCAGTCGACGAAAAGTCATGAGGTTGGGATCAAGCTCCACCCGTAATGGCTGATCGGGAAGGACGAATTCCGCAACGCTCGTTTGCGAGAGACTAAGCGCGACCGACTTGATTTCCTTCGATTCCTTCATCACGATGCGGATGGGGATCGTCATCCGAAACGGCTTTCCGGCCTGGTCGATCTGAACCATCAACCGCCAAGTTTCTCTGCCGTCCTCTCCCTTCGCTCGACGAGCGTGGATATCGCGCAAGTATACGCGTGGGGCACCAGGCTGTTCGACCCATTGCTCGAAAAACCACCGCAAGTCCTGACCGCTTTCTCGAGAAAAGACTTCCTCGATCGATCTCCAATCCGCCGGACGATTGCGATAGCTGCTGACAAAGGTCTTCAAGCCGCGCCAGAATGATTCGTCTCCGATTTCTTGTCGAAGGAGGTGAAAGACAAAGGCCGACTTTTGATAGCCGATGGCATTGTCTTTCTCGTCATGCTTCCTAAGAAACTGTGACACCGCATAGTCTGTTTCAGGCCTCACATAGAGATTGTACCCGTCCAGCATCATGCGTCTTTGTTCGAAGGCTTGGGGAACATCCTGAATCAACTCGTGCCAGTAATAATTCGACAAGTAGGTCGTCAGTCCCTCAACCCAGTTGCCATGATCGTCGCGATTGAACACCGAATTGCCGATCCATGAATGGACAATCTCGTGACCCAAGGCATAGGGTTGGACATAGTGTCGCCTGATGCTGCCGCTGCCGAGTAAGGTGAACGATGGCAGACCGAGACCGCTGGCAAAAAAATTCTCGACCACTGCAAATTTGTCGAAGGGATAGGTCCCTAGGATTCGGACATACGCGTCGAGATATCTTGCGGTCGCATCGAGATACTCATCCGCCAAGCCGGCATTGTCGGGGAGGAAGTGAGTCTGGAGTTCGACCCGCTGCCCTGTCGGACTTTTCCATTCCCGCGATGTTGTCACAAACTTGTTGGCAACGAGTGTGAACGCCTCAGACTGGTTCTGAACCATCCAAGTCGAGGCGGTCTTTCCTTCGCTCGTCGTCTCGCCTTCCTTACGCCCGGATGCCACTACCGTCCAGCCCCGCGGAATCTGAGCGGTCACTCGATAGGTACTGAAGGAGCCGATGACATCGGGATACCATTGGCTTTCCCCGCTCAAGTACACACCTTCCAAACCGATATGTCCCGCTGTCTCACTGGGTGTCACGAATCTCAAGTGGCGCGGCTCTCTTGGAGGGTCATTGATCTGTCCGTGATACCTCATGACCAATGTCACCCTCCGGCCATGGTCTTTTGGGAGGGAGACCACAATGCGCTGAATCATGGTCTCAGAAGGGCGCACGCTCGTGAACGGAGCCACTTCGTCCGGGCTTCTTTGCCCATCGGAGGCCGAGTGCGTTTGCATCGTAATGGACTCGACATGCAGGGTAGGTGCAAGCGTGAACGTGACCGTTGTGACCTGTGGCTCAACGTCCAGTTCGATCTGATCGTTTGCCGCAAGCTCATGTGTCGCAGGAGTCAACTCTGCGGAGAGAGTGTGATGAATGTTGGTGACATTCTCCTGGGCAAGCAAGGCCGACACGCCCCACGCGGGTACGAGGGAGGTCGACAGCAGGCCGATGAAGCATGAGCGAAGAAGACGTTTCCTGATGGACATCAGGAAGCGTTTTAGCACTCGCGGCAGACGAGTACAAGCTGGATCGCGGTCAAGAGCAGTTCAAGATCGACTGGTTTCATGAGGATCTCCTGAGGGCCCAGGCTCCAAGCTTCTCGAAGCAGCTCCTCATTGTGACTTCCGGTCATGATGATGATTCCACCTGGATAACTTTTATCGCGCAGGGCGTGAAGAACGTCGATCCCCGGCATTCCGGGCATAATCAGATCGAGTACGATCGCATCGGGCGACATATCTTCGACTACCCGCAGAGTTTCGTGACCATCTTTGGCACCAAACGCCCGATAACCGCGCAGACTGAGAAACCGAACCAAGAGATCGCATAGGAGAGGCTCGTCGTCGACCACCAAGACCGTTTCGTCGATCTGCTCGATGACATTCCCGTTGCCAAGAGGGGACTGCGTGGTCGCCGACGACACAGGTAGTTTTGAGAGTCGATTGACGGCTTCGACGAGGACATCCAATGACAAACCTTTTCTGATAAAATCTGTGGCTCGTAGAGCTCGTGCTTGATTCTCCTGAATTTCTGTTGCCCCACCACCCAGGATAATCACCGACGCATGAGGGTCGATGGCCCGGATTTCCTTTAAGACAGTCAATCCGTCCATCTCCGGCATACGAAGGTCCAGGAGTGTGACTCGCGGATTGTGGGCACGGAATAGATCAAGACCTTCTCGTCCACTGGTTGTCGAAATGACCTGACACCCTTGCCGGGCGAACACACCCTGCAACAGATCGCAATTCATCTGATCGTCGTCCACGATCAAGACTTTGATCATCGCTGGCTGTCCTCCTCAACCTGGAAAGCTGTACCTGTGAAAAGAGAATAGCACGAGGCCTTGAATAACGAGAAGACAATGCGTGGTTTATGAGCGAGAAGTCGGCTGCCCAAACAGAGCCGCGACAAACGCTTCTGCATTGAAGTCCTGGAGGTCATCGGCTCCTTCTCCCACACCGATTAGACGCAGAGGAAGCTTCAGTTCTTCGGCAATCGCGACGACGATACCCCCTCGTGCAGTCCCATCAAGCTTGGTCAGAGCAAGGCCAGTGACCCCAACTGCCTCATGAAATTGACGGGCCTGAGCCAGCGCGTTCTGTCCGACCGTGGCATCCAGTACCAACAACACTTCATGTGGCGCACCGGGTAACTCCTGAGCGATCACTCGCTTTACTTTCCGCAGCTCATCCATCAGATTGGACTTTGTGTGCAGGCGGCCTGCCGTATCAACTAGGACCATGTCCACCATTCTGGCTTTGGCGGAAACGATACCGTCGAAAGCCACGGCAGCCGGATCTGCGCCGTGTCGTTGACGAATCACTTCCACTCCGACACGATCCCCCCAAATTTGCAGCTGTTCAATGGCGGCTGCACGAAAGGTATCTCCTGCGACAAGGAGGAGTCGCCGCCCGGCTTGCGTCATGCGCTGTGCAATTTTGGCGATGGTAGTTGTTTTTCCTACGCCGTTGACTCCCACGACAAGGATCACAAATGGTTTAGGGCTTTCGTCGACCAGCTGATCGATTGTAGGACCCGATACGGTTTTTAGAATACTATAGAGCGACCGACTTAAGACATTCTGAAGTCCTTCCGAAGTGTTTGCGTCCACTCCCCGCGTCTCTTCCCTGACACGCCGCATCAAACGATCCACCGCAAATGCGCCAAGGTCGGCACCGAGCAACGCCGCCTCCAGATCTTCGAGAAGTTCTTCATCCGGTGCACGTCCGAGGAATCGATCCAGGGACTGTTGCATGACATTGCGTGTTCTGCCCAGACCGTCACTCAGGCGTTGAAACCACCCCATCGTCAACGACCTCTTGTTTTTAGTTCAGCACGCAACCTTACCATGCGAGGCACAGGAGAAATCAGACGGAGCAAGGCCTGTTCGCGGCGTGACATTCGTGCGGCTTCTCGTTGATTACGTTCATGATCGTATCCGCAGAGATGGAGCACTCCGTGCACCAACAGCATTGCCAACTCATCGTTGATCGATCGTCCAGCTTTCTTTGCCTGGCGAACGGCGGTCGGTAACGAAATCACGACATCACCAAGCATCTGAGTGGTTATAAGGCGCACGCCTCGAGGCATAACGGCCTCACGGATGGGGAAAGCCAGCACATCAGTAGGGCGATCCTTCTTGCGGTGCTCACGGTTGAGCCGTCGCATGCGTCTGTCTCCAGTCAACTCCAGGCTCAGTTCCGATCGAGATTCTCCGATTGCCGATAAGACACGTTCGGCTAGATGAACCAGTGTGGTTTGTCGGACGACAGGCCGCGTGAGACGCACGCGAAGATAGACAGCCATCAATGAGAACTGCTGGATAGATCGCGCGGCGAGGAGCGGGCCACGGGTGACTTGCGGGGATTAGGTGATGAGCGCTTGTGAGACGCGATCCGCCCTTGAGCATGCCGAGAATCACCGTTGTTTACCGGTTGATGACGATCATAAGCCTTGATAATGTCTTGAACCAATCGATGTCGAACCACATCCTTTTCGTCGAAGTACACGAACCCAATCCCCTCAATGTCTCGGAGAATTTCTTTCACTTGAATGAGACCGGACACTCGATCGCTCGGTAAATCGACCTGCGTGATGTCGCCTGTCACGACAACTTTTGAATGGAACCCCAGCCGTGTGAGAAACATTTTCATCTGCTCTGCCGTGGCGTTTTGTGCTTCATCTAAAATGACAAAGGAATCGTTGAGTGTTCTCCCGCGCATGAATGCCAGGGGGGCAATTTCAATATCTCCCCGCTCGATCAAGCGATTCACTCGTTCCATATCCATCATGTCAAACAATGCATCGTACAGCGGCCGCAGATAAGGATTCACTTTCTCGTATATATCGCCGGGCAGGAAACCGAGTTTCTCGCCTGCCTCAACCGCCGGCCTAGCGAGAATGATCCGGCTTACCTCCTTATTCGTCAACGCACTGACAGCCATGGCCATGGCTAAATAGGTTTTCCCCGTTCCAGCCGGTCCGATGGCGATTACAATGTCGTGCTGCTCGATCGCTTCGATATAAGTCTTCTGCGTAGGCGACTTGGGGCCGACGAACCGTTTTTTCGTGACGATCATTGCCGACTCGCCGAGCACGTCCTTGAGCGAAGCCTCGGGAGTTCTGCGCAACGCGCTGAGCGCATGGGTTACATCTTCAGCTTGGAGTGATATTCCTTGGTTAGTCAGGGACGCGAGTTCGATGAGGATTCGTTCTGCTTGACGAACAGCCTCGGGAAGACCGTCCAGCGTGAGTTCTTCACCACGGGCAGAGAGCCGAACACCCAGCTCGTCTTCGATCAACTTGAGGTGTCGGTCATGGTGGCCGAAGAGTACGGCGGTATTGGTGCCTTCTCGTAGTTTGAGTTTGCGCACGAGTTTGGGGTGATCTCCTCCTACGTTCTAGGATTGTAACAGACTAAGAAAAGCTGAGACAAGCTGAGACAAGCGGATGCAACATTCGGAGAGATTCAGCTTCCTGTAGGCTTGGAATCTGTTCTGGTCAAAGTCAAATCGAATTCCTGTGTGGCCATACCACCATACCCGTCTTTGGCCACTACTTTGACATGGGAAATCCCGTCTTGATCGGACGGAATCTGCCATAGGATATGACCGGATGTTTCGCTGATGCTCATTCCGGTGGGAGCGGCTTCCAGATGATAAGTCACCTGGTCGCCATCCAGATCCATAGCCTTCACAGTATAGTCGAAACGGCCTTGGGAGTCTGAGATAGGAGGAGTGGAGACGATCTTCGGAGCACTATTCCCTAAAACAAGCGGTTCCGATTTCAAAGAATTCCCTGTAACTGCAGGATCATGTGCTGTCACCTCAACCGTAATTTTATCACGAGACACAAATCCAGTCGTATCGAGAAAGGATTCTTCTCCTTCCTTAATCACAGTTTCATTACGATACCATTTGAAGTTCAAATCAACCCGATCATGGTCAGGATCGCTTGCCTCAACCTGGGCTTCAAGTTTATCTCCGGTTCGAGCTATCTGAGGCGTCAATGAAACAGTCGCGACCTTTGGTGAGGTGTTTCCAACCGCTGTGCTCTTTGTTCGATATGGCTGACCTTTATTAGTACCGTCTGAGGGGATAATTTCCACAAACACTGACTGACCACGTCGTAATAGTTCAGCCGGCAACGTAGCCTTGGTTTGACCTTCTAGAGGGACGTTGTCCACGTACCATTGATACTGAAAGGAAACCGCTTCTTGCTCAGGATCTTCTGACTGTATCTGGACCGCAACAGGAGCTGCCCGGGAAAGGGGAGTATCGAGGATTACAGCTGCGGTCACCATCGGTGGCCGATTATCTCCTGATCTAGTGATCGGAGCAGCGGTTTCAGTTGTATCGCCGCTGGTGCAGGCCGTGATAAAAGCAGCCCACGTTAATAGATGTCCAATCGCTAGAAGGTTTCGGTTACTGCGCTCAACAGGCTCCATTGACTCACACGATGCTCCCTAAGCGTACGGTCAAACTGGAGACCTAATCCCGCTGATGCACCCAGTTGACGTAGCGACTATAATTGCCTTCGAGACTTGCCTCCCCTTGTGTGAACGCACCGGTAGACATTTGGATGTTATAGCTGCAACCTTGCCCACAATGGACCGTTCCGCTTGACGCAAGACCAACACCTAAGGACGTCTTGGCATTCACATTGGTATTGCTGCCGGAAGTCGCCGTACCAATGACAGGGGCTGTCGACGCAGTTCCGGTCCTGTAGAAAAGTGCGTACAGATAACTCGATCCATCCGATGCACAAAAGTCGTTCGTCGGGGCAAAGGTTGGGAAGAAAATCGTTCCCGCCACCAAGGTTGGACTGACCACGGAACGTTCGGCTGAATAGTTCGTTGTCACGAAGGTCGTTGGATTTATGATGCTGATCGGCCCAGGCAAAGTAACACGCCAGCCATCTTTCGAGGCAACCAAGCCCATCATCGACGTCGTTCCGGTTCCGTTAAAGGTAGTGACACCAGGATTTGTCGGATCTGTGACTTGATTGGTGCTACCACTACAGACGATACAGATTACCGCGTTGGTGACATCCACAAGATCGTCACTGTGACAACTCACTGTGGAAGTTTCGGTACAGGTAGCGCTCAGTACAGAATCCTTGATTCCAAAAAGGCGCTGAAGGCTGTTATCTACCTTGTCCGCGTTGCTGAAATATCGACCCGTTCCAAAAAATACCCACATCTTGTCGGTATCGTCCAAGGTCACGGCAGGAGCCGACGCTGAAGGCCCAACCTCCACGGTCGTCCCAAGAGTTGTATCGTAGAACGTGTCGATCACTTCCGTCGGAGTTCGGTCGGCCCCGTTGGCAATACCCCACGTTGTCGGACTGCAAGGCGCAGAGCTACATCCCATGGTGAGTCGATAGAGCTTGCCTCGCCATGGGAGAGCGCCGTCGTGGGCGGTCCGCATCATATACGCCACGTCTGTTCTCCAATCGGAATCTTTATCTACTGCGACTATATGCCCCATGAACGATTGCCAGGTGCCGATCGGCATGGTCGTCAAACTCCCGCCTGCGGCTGCCTTAGGCCCATACTTCAGGTCTACAGTATAAAGCTTTGCGGTTTGGGCCGAGGCGGCAGTGAGATCCGCCTGGTACCCGTTCGGTCCAGACCCGAACAGCACATACCATTTTTCATTGGTTGGATCGATGGGGCTATCGGTCTTTGGGTTCATGCGAGCGACAGCTGGATAACTCGTGGTCAGCCCAAGTCCACTGTCGGTAAATACCCAGAGCACCTTCGGGTCGACTTCTGGATTTGTCACATCCAAAGCGAAGTACGCACTGTAGAATGTGCGAGGTACTCCCCCGATCGTGACCGTCATCGGCGGCGCCCCAGAACCTGCCGCACAGTTCCCACAACTGCCACCCATCCGGAATCCTCCGATCAACACGGTTCCCCAACCACCCGGGTGATCGGCATCCGGCGTAAAGACCCTGGCTTCAGTGATCGTCGGTTTGAGATCGACGTAGTACACATGCGTGTAATCAGTCCGAGCTAGCCATTGGAGTTGAGGCAATAATTCTTGGGGAATGTAGGCCCAGAGCTCTGATCCAAGACTAAGGCCGCTGGAATTGTCTGTTGGATTCTTCGTGTACCACCCATGTTCCGTAACGGCCGCTGTCGTGGGATCATCACCCTTGTGATAGTAGCCTCCGTTGAATGCGTGGAGCATCCCGTCATTCGCGCCAACATAGACCACCTGACGTCTGGTTCGATATTTGGTGTAAAAGGCCGTGTAAGTGGGATCCCCAAAGGCCAAATCGTAGCGTGCCTTGGGGGCACTCACGACCGTCGGAGTCGAGTGAATCGGATCACCAAGCTTCCAAACTTTGAAGTTTCCGCTTCCGACCGGGACCTCAAGCATCCTAGTCCGCAATCCAGGTATCTCATCACCGCGAATGAAATTGATCAAATTCGTCGCGTTGGTGCTGCCAACGCAGGTGTCTAATGCATACCGCAAATAGTCCCGAAGCAGGAGACAATTAGCCGTACTGAATTCGATCTGTTCCGTGGAATCAACGATCCCGTCGTTATCGACATCGATCCAGGTAAGCACCTTACGCGAGGCTGAAGTCGCGTTCGCAAGCTCCTTGCCCGCTTCCCAGATGGGTGTGATCGACTTGAGATCACCGCTGACCGTGGGTGTCGCACTGTCGGCCACTCCGTCAGCCGGACTCGCATCGGCGAACTTGTCGACGAGAACTTTCTGGTACGTCGGACTTGCGGGGTTATTGTCGTAGCGTGTCGTGACGATCAGATCAGTATCATAGGTCAGCACTCCGTCTTGGTTTGTATCCTCTCGGAAGTTACCAAAACCATCCACAAAGAGCGCGTGTGCATACCCAGTCCACTTGACGTTCGCACCACCCTGACCAACGTCGCTCGTGTAAAAATAGGCCTGATAGATCGATCCTTCCCCGGTGGCGGAAGTCGCAAGCACCGAAATGGAGGTACCTGACGCACTTTTCCTCAGAATCGAGGTAATGGTCGCCATCAGTCGGTCCTGCAAATCATCGACATTGGATGACTCAAAATAGTTGTCCGGAATACCATCTGTTCCCGGCGCGCCGGTTGCATTAATGACCTTATCCCATTCAGACACTTGGTCAGGAAGGTTATTACCGTTGGTGTCCTCGAAACCTCCGAGTTTTGCCGTGTGCATGAGAATCTCTCGGCCTGAAATGTTGCCGAAGGCAAAAAATGTATAGACCGTGATATTCTGCAAGCCTGGCAGACAGTGGCCAGGCACGTTCAAGACGGAAATGAGGCCGTCGGCTGACCCATTACAAGGCCGAAGGTCGTTCGTATGGGCCCAGAATGCCACATCATCTAAGTAGTGGTTTCCATTGTCAGCATAGTCTGTTTTATGCTCGCCAAGCAGGGTTGCCGGTGGAGTTGAATTGTTGGTATTGCAAGTCCCGTTCGGCGCATGAATCGTCGCATTCCCTCCCGCACAATGGAGACCGTGTTGTCCGTGAGCATAGTCCCGCAATCCAGCAGGGATATTGGTATCCTGCGTTGGCGCTCCATCCGTGACCAGGATCACGAAAGTTTTACAACATGCGACTTGTGTAGAAGTGGTCGCCCAGGCCGGCGTGTGGTTGCTGCCGAAAAAATACGGGTCCCGACCGCATCCATTCGAAATGTAGCCGGCTGGGCATACTTCTGTGCCGGTCAGGACCGAGACTTCTGAAGCCCCGATTGAACCTACCCCTGTTCCCTGAAACGCTACACCGTTGGAGTTTCCTCCCGAATAAGCAATGGGATACACATATGATGTGGTGAGATATGTCGAATTGATTTGCGCAATGTAGCGAGTCGTTTCATAGAGCGATTCTGACAAAGGTGTCCAGGTCGAGGGGAACGATTCCTGAACTGCGTCAATCATGGCAGCTGTATTCGTATTAAACGTTTCCACGCCTGATCCGGAAAAGTCGATTGATTGGCGGGACCCGACACCGACCAACATGCGGGCACCGTCTCCAGTCGGTTTGAATTCAAACAGGCCGAATCGTGCCGAGGCTCCGATCTGTTGAATAACGCCGGTGGGCTCGGTGCTATAGCCGATTTTCAGCCAATATTTTCTTTGACTGTAACTATCCCCGCAGTTGGAATTGAATGTGCTGTCATTATCAACACAAAAATAGGCGGCGTCTGTACTTATATAGAGAGTTCCTGGTGTACCACTCGTATCCGCTGTCGGAATTCTTCCTGCATAGGTATTGGCCCCCGCACCACCGCCATAGTTCACTTCGGCCAGCTCTGTGTTCACACCAGAAGCCTGGGCTCTAACCGTCTTCAGTGCGGGAGTGCCGTTCGTGGGGCAGGTTCCATCGGCAGCACGAGCGATGAAACAATCTCCCCCAATCATGGCTTTTTTCAGCGCATCGAACCGCCGAAACGTCGCCCAATTCAAGAAATTGCCATCCCATTCCGTGTTACCACATGCTGTTGCCAGCGCCGCTTTGACTGTCGCAGGTTCAAAGCGTGCATCAGCACCGGAGTCGTAGGTGTAGCATTGCAGGCTATTGAAGTACCCAGACCAGCTTGTTGTATTCGTGAATGCAAGATCGGCGGCATCTCGGCAATCTCCATCATCGTTACGATCACACCCGAGGCCACTCATGCTGCCGGAGTTGTCCAGCACCAAAATGATGTTGGGCGCGACTTGGTCACTCACAAAAGGAGGAACGGCGTAGTACTGATCCATCGTCTGAGCCTGAGCCACTCCAGCCCCTGTAAGACTGCCCACCAACGCAAGCATGATGGTTCCCCGAAGTGTAACATCCCCGCGTTTCATGGCACCCTCCATTTATACTTTCCCCTGTGGCGTGCTGTTTTGCATCGAACGCCCTCTTATTCGGGTAAGATCAGCAACATCCAGTCGACCTTGTCAGTGGTCCCTTTTTGAATACGGTATGTCACATCGATATCCACTCGAATGGTGGTGGGCGCCAAAGGATCGCCATGACGGTCGACGAGCACAGCTTCCGGTGCGAGGCTGAATGTTCGCCCGTCAATTTGAAACGTCGTCTCATAAACTGAGGTGATTGTTCCTTTGGGATAACTGGCCATAGCGGCAGGAAGCGGCTCATCGGCACGACTTTCTTGAAGTGCTCCCGTGCCGGCGAAAACAATGATCGAACAAAAGATTATCAGCTTCAGCAAAATGAGCGCTGAGTGACTACTCTGACCTTTTGATTTCATAGTGTTGCACACCCTCCCACCCATCTTTTCTTAACCGTTGTTCGCTCGTTTCACACAGCCTTCACCTGTGGTATTGAGACAATCAAAGGTCACAATTACTCGGCTGGTAGCACCCGTCGCTGCATTCGCCGCCACACAGTCCACTCGATAGAACTGATCGAAGGTTGGTTTGTCTGGATCAGCGAAATCACTGCCGGTTCGTCGCTTGGAATAGAGAAAGTCAATGTCCCCATCAACCGTGTACCCATTCACGTTCATGGTTAGATTGGGTGCTTTTCCCGTTCCAACGGCAATGTCGGAGTAGTTCCGCAGCGTACCGTTGATCTCCTGGGTGAACACCCCCTGATTCCCAGCCGGAACCGGTCCCTGAGGTGCAATGAGAGCCGCCGCCGGGCCGGTCATCTGAGGATCTTCGATCGTCAATCGAATTGCACGAACTGCCGACCCCACACATGCCTCAGCCGCGTCAGTCCCTTCCTCTACCATGCGGACTGCTCCCGCCATGGAGTTTTCCATGCCGGTCATAGTTAACGCTGCAACGCCTAGAGCACCGATGATCAACATCAGCAGCATTACAGTCATGAACGACGTGCCGCTCTCATCACCGTACAACCTGCCTATGGTTGGAGTCACCCGCGTAATCAACATGGTTAGAGCCTCTGGTTCCGAAGTTCGACGGTCCGAGTCAAGATCCTCCGACGAAATTGAAAGTAGGCCGATTGTTGTGCGGGCGACGCATTGTCTCCCAGCGCAAAGAGCCCATTCGCATGGTTGTGATCGCTGATGACAGGGAAGGTCGTCGTATGTACAGGAGTCGATTGTCCTTCACCCATGCCCTGATCTGCTCTGGTCTGACGCGCAACGATATTGACCTGCACCAATCGAATTGTCCTCGGCGTCATAAAGGTGCCGTACGGCGCAGCGGTACCGAACCAATTACGATCTGTAATGAAGTCAGCCTGGTCGAACTGGTTCGATAGATTGAGATCGTCCGGCTGCAAATCAGGCCTGCCGTTATTGACGCGAGGATCACAGCCATCACAGGCATAGGACAGTTGGAGGTCTTCGACCCCATCCATGATAGGGATGCATCCTGAATTGACCTGATTACAGTTAGGCGGCCCACCAAGACCTACCAGGACGGCCGGGACAGCGCCGCGGACCAGACAGGGCGCATTGCCCTGGCAGAGATTGAGATTGTCAGGCGGAGGGATCACTTGATACGTGATGCATTGCAGCAAATAGACCTGTGTCCCGGTCCCAAAGGCCGTGGGTGCAGGAATCGCTGGATTCAGGGTCAGACTACCAGGACCGACTGCCTGAATTGTCGACCCCGCCACTCCTCCGATTGAAACAGACATGCCCAGTAACGCTGCCCCACCACCGGGAATGGCATTCCCCATCGCTGTGGTCGCATTAGCCGGCATGGGAATATTTGCGATCGGCGTTTGAAGTCCTCCTATAGTCCCCGGTGCTACCGGGACAAAGACCTGCCACAATGGGCCTACGGCAGCGATGGAATTAGTCATGGGAACAACCATTGAGATGGTATCCGGCCCGGTATCCGCACCAAGCGGATTGTTGTCACCAGGAACTACCGATGAAGGCGTTCCGTTGATGTGACATCCCCCAACCGACGTTGCAAGACCACGCATCCCAAAGCCGGCCAACTTGAGATCAGCCGTGATCATGTCTAGGGCGTTCCGCGCCGTAGCCTGCGTATTACCGACCTGTCCAGTAATACGTGTGGTCTTTTGACTTACGACAAGCGCGCTAAACCCAGCCGCGACAATAGCTGTCGTCATCATCGTCGCAACCATAATTTCGGTCAGGGTAAAGCCTCTTTGGTTCTGGTCCCGTGAATCCAGCGCTGGTCTCATCAGGCGCCCCCCTACGTATCCCTTCGCTGTACCCATCGATCCCTACTCAGGCTCAATCAGCGTTTGGAACGCCACCGCTCTTGTCCGTTGTGCCGCAGCACGCTCATTCCATTGAAGTCGTACTGTGACCTGCACGGCGCTTGAATCAGCTCTTAGTGGGATCACAGGAGCAACTTGGACCGTGCCTTGTACATTCAGTAGATTCGTGGCCAAAACCAGGGTTCGCCACTGAGTACAATCCCCTTGGATTGCTCTTGTCGCTGCCGTCGACGGCATGACCGAAAAAAACGGCATGGATGGTGGTGCAGCGGGAATCCCGCCCGCCAAACAGTTCCCAGGCCCAGTGGTGTTCAAGTTGTTGTAAGCCCAAGCAAAGCGCCGATTGCTTTGGATTCTTTCCATCATGTCGGCTGCAACATTTGTGACGATGGACAAGTCGTTGGCATCGACGTTCTTCGTAAAGGACACACCTTGCATAGCTGCCATGCCCATTACCCCAACCCCGAGTATGGCGGCAGAGATCATCACTTCTGCCAATGTGAACCCTTTTTCATTGCGTACCTTCATAGGTCGCCTGCCCTTCCTATTTCATGACCTCTCATTAATGACGCATGGATTGATGGCTTGTCGGCACCATGTCACTTTTCCAGAAGGCATCAATGAAATCGTATAAGTCAGATTCGGGTCTCGCGTGCTCTGCAGCTGAACCGTTTGTGTGGCGAGTGGTGTCGTACTTAAACCTCGAGGGGTGAAGCCGAGCGGATTCACGGGAAGAGGCGTTATGAATCGTACGTTTTGAGGAAGGGTTTCGGTGCCCAGAGGAGCGGTAAATGTCACTGTGTCATGTCCCATGGGGGCACTGGCTGGTGTAGCCGCGATCATGATATTGCGACTGATCGCTGAGGAACGAGCGAGGATCAAGCGGTTATAGAGACTAGTTGTTGCTTGATATAGCTCATGTTTTGCGTACATCTGAAGAAAATTTGGGACAGACAGTGCAGCTGCGATGCTCAGAATGGCTCCTACGATGGCGATTTCAATGAGAGTGAAACCGTTTTCGTTTGAACGGGACTTGCTCATGATGCTTACTGTTTCCTTCATGGCGCATCCTGATTGAGCAAGGGGCATGCCGTTCTAGGCAAAGCGTTTACACCCTCTAACCTTTTGATTTGATGGCATTTGTCCTTTATCAGGATCCTATAAATTCGGCCATTTTTCGCACTGATGCACGACAATTTTCGGCGTGTAGGCTGTACCGTTTCGTACGGCAGAGTGGTTTTTTTGACAGAATGCGCAATCGTCACTAAGGTACCAACGGTGCCCGCTGCGAGCGGGACATATGAAGACATCTGTGGATTTCAACCGGCATAGGTTTAGACAAGTCTGATGACAAAAGAATCTCGCAAGGTCCAGCGGTTTGCCGTTCAGCTTCCCTGCCAATTTTGGAGCAATACAAACAAGTCGGACGGAACAGTCTTAAACCTTTCGGCACAGGGATGCGCTATAACGGCGACGCACCTTCCGTCCGTCTCAACCTACGTTTCGTTGGATATCGATCTTTTAAATGGCGAGGGGCCGGCTAACATCGAATTGGCAGGAGTACGTTGGGTTGCTGAGCACCGATGTGGGATGGAATTCATCCGCGTTCGGCCCGATATGCTCATGAAGCTGAGAGCCTTCGCTTTGTTGCTGGAGCAGACCTCATAACCGATTGAACTGGTGGTTTACTCCAGCAGGGCTACTTTATTGCAACGGCTCGGACTTGCCGATAGGTCGTCAGACCATTCAGTACTTTCTGGATACCATTCTGCAGCAAGGTGACCATTCCATCCCGCATCGCCACGCTGAGAATTTCCGCTGTCCTCGCTCTGGCTTGGACCAGATTCTTAATTTCCTCTGAACCAACCAGGAGTTCGTGCAGCGCCACCCGTCCCTTAAACCCGCTGTGATTGCAGATCTCGCAACCACGCCCACGATAGAGGGTCAAGTCTTCTGTATAGGCTACTCCCAGCTTTTCCCAGTATCGCGCTCCATAGCCTTGCACGAGTTCGTCATATTCTTGCTGAGTCGGGTGGTACGGTTCTTTGCAGTGAGAACAGATGCGCTTACAGAGGCGCATTGCCAGTACACCCAACATCGCATCGGAAAAGTTGAACGAGTCACAACCCATGTCCAGCAATCGAGTGACTGTTTCTACTGCACTGTTGGTATGAAGCGTGCTCATCACCAGATGACCGGTGAGCGAAGCTTCTATTGCGATATCGGCCGTTTCTTTGTCCCGCATCTCCCCGATCATGATCACGTCCGGGTCGGCCCGAAGGAACGCGCGCATTGCTGTGGCAAAGGTAAACCCGATTTTAGGATGTACCTGAACCTGCCTCAAGCCTTCCTGGGTGATTTCGATGGGGTCCTCCGCGGTCCAAATCTTTCGCTCGTCGGTGTTGATGTGTTTCATTATGGCGTGCAGTGTCGTGGTTTTTCCTGATCCAGTCGGCCCCACACAAATGAAAATGCCATGTGGACGCTCGGACAATTCTTTAACGATTTGCAGAATGTCTTGGGCAAAGTCCATGGCCTCTAAGGGCATGGTGTCCTTTGCCGTCAGAAGCCGCAGCACCACATCCTCATTGTTTCCGGCGGTAGGTAATGTAGCTACCCGCAATTCGATTTCACGATCCTTCGCCAATTTGTAGCGGATTTTGCCGTCCTGAGGTTTCCGTCGTTCGGCTATATCGAGGTTGGCCATGATCTTCAACCGCGAAACTATGGCACGCCGATAGACGGCGGGAATACGCATATAGGTAAAACATGTCCCATCGACACGGAACCGTACTGCCGTCTCCTTGCGATCCGAATAGGGTTCAATATGGACATCCGAGGCCCCTAATCGATACGCCTCAGCGATCACCTGGTTCGCGAGGCGCACGATGGCGGAATCGTTTTCATCGATCTCTCCTGACTCGGCCTCGCCGTTTCGTTCGATGCCCGCTTCATCGACGAGTTCTCCGAGAATCTCGGTTATCGATCCCCCATTGGCCTGCCCTGTTGCGACAAGGAGATATTGCTCGATATCCCGACGAAGCCCCACGGAGAAGCGTGTCGTTGTACCGGGGAATGCGCGTCGTATATCGAGGCCTTTCTCCAGATCGTGCGGATCATTGATGACGATGTCGAGAACAGTCCCCTGTCGTTTCAACGGAATCCATGCGCTTCTTCTGAGATAATCGAAACTGAGATTTTTTAAGAGCTCCGGGTCGATGACGGTTCGTTCATCATAGGAAACGTAGGGGCATTGGTAAAATTCGCTGAGCGCCGACCCGAGCGCGGACTTCGGCACACGATACTTATCGAGCAGGAGAGTTTCTAGATCAATTTCTCGCGATAGAGATTCTTCTATTGCAGCATCGAGATCCACCTGTTTGATCAGCCCGCGATAGGCAATACAGTCTAAGAGACTGCGTCCCATCGTCATCTTGCGAGGTTGTTTAGTCATCGACGGCTTTTTCAGAGTGGCTACCGAGAGGATCTGCCGTTTGTGATGCGTTTCGACGTCTTGCGTGAACATTTTAGCTCATCCTTTCACATCGACAATAAGAAGTTGTTTTCATACATTAGCCTTTCTCGCACCGAGGTCGTTCGCTCTTGATCCTCGGCTCAATATCGTGTCATCCAGGTGCCTGGTGCGCGATAGACCACGGGCAATCCGCGATATAACCCTCGACTGAGATCGTGGTCATACCACACCTCCAGTCTGTTTCCTGAACCGGCTGAGGTGATCGTTCCCCCTGCCGCCACTGCTCCGTATAGTCTGGCTCTTCCGATGATCGTGATATCTCCACTCGCATGGAGTACTCCGTTGAAATGCATGCCGGAGAGTTGAACGGGGATCCGAGCGACACCCTTATCCTGATCTGTTTGTGGAGGACTCAATACCCCAATAGACTGTCCTGATCCAGTGGGAGCAAGCACAACGTGGCCTTGCACTACCGCCATGCCTTCAAAGTACGGGGCCTGCAATCTGACAACCCCGAGGTTGTCTGGCCGGGGAGCAGTCTGATCGAGCGTGTCAATAAATATCAGGCCATGCTGATCGCCGCTTTTCTGTGACCGAAATACCTCGTCCGGGGAAATGCCACGTCCTGGTTCTACAATGCCTTGCGGATACAGAAGTCCTTCTCGATCAATCGCGAAGTAACGGCCGAATCTTTTTGCCATTCGTTTTATGTTTTCATAGGGCCACTGATCGAGGGAAACTCCCGGAATCGGATTCTGGCCCATGTGGAGGTTGCCGGGGAAACTAGGAGTTTCCCCCACAGGGGATTGTGTCACCTGAACCGTCCCGCCTATCCATCCTTCCATCCATCGATCTTCTCGTTGCGTCATTTCGTCATATGCTTGTCCTGTTACTTGAGCAAGCGCACTCCTCAGGGGAATCTCATCAGCCTGTGTGAGGATCAGATCACCTCCCACCTTTAACTCACCCCAATGCACAAAGACCGGTGATTCGTTTCCCGACTGGAACCGGCCAAGATGCCGACCCACTTGCACAGCAGCTCTTAACGGCGGCAGGTCCAGCGCGCCCAACTGCATCAGTATCGATTGCCTAACCGGAGGATTGGTATTGGTTACAACCGTGGTGTCGATTGTGCATAGGAGACCCGGCTTGGAAGGCGCGTAGATTTTGAGTTCTTCCACCTGTCCTAGATGTGTCATCGTGTGAAACATTCCTGTCTCAGGATCGTTCAACAGTCGGTGATCTGAGGGATTGCCGGTCTGTAACCGTAGATCCGGCTGATCCACCGTACCTACGAATTGCGAGCGACCGAGCGCGTCAAAAAATGATGGCGCTCCATCTTTATCGCGATTTCTTTTTTCTTGAAAGGATGAAAGTTGTGGCACGCCTGCAACTGTCCGGGGACTGTGAAACCAGGCCACCACCAATTCGCCAGCCCCGTCGGCCAGTTGCTGGGCAACCGCCGCCTGGCTTGCTAGTCCAGCACTGGCGGCCTCTTGTCCTGCAAGATTGAGAAGGGTCGCGCCCAACATTGATAGAATGAGAGCAACAACCATAGCTCCCAGAAGTGCAATCCCCTGCTGACCGTCTTGGACATTTACATTCGACATGTTTTCACTCCTATGATCGGAGACTTACTTCCCGCATCACTCTATGCAGAGAGTGGTGCGACTCGATTGCGAGCACGACCCGCTTCACGAGCGAGGGCTGCCGCGTGATAAGACCATGCTCGTCCCGATATGAAAAATGCAGATCTTCCAGATCGCCGATGAGAATATTCGCTCCTCCGTCAACCATCCGCATAAGCTTCACCGTTCCGTTTTCGTCTCGCTTAGCGTAATAGACCACCCGATTGTTCACTTCCACAGAGGCACCCGCTGGAAACGACATGGCTACCGGTTCAGTCAAGGTCAGCTGATTCTGCTGCCCTGAACGGGAGAGTCGATGCACTTCGCAGGCTTGGCTGCCACAAATGATTACGGTCTTTCCCTCGCTCCATCCACTGCCATCCTGCACCGCAATAACTGATTGACCCGGTACGACCGCGCCGGTGATCATCGTTCGACGGGCACTGATATTGGCATGAAACCGAAATTCATCTGGAGTCGCTGAGACGATCGAATCGGCCACCGCTAATCGAACTTCTTGTTCGAAGACTTCCAACCCCAGTCTGAGATCCTGCTGATGTCTCAGGTCATTTTGCTGTTTGGTCACATGGGCTTGCGCGACATTCAAGGCATTCAACGCCGCAGCTAATACGATCGCTCCGGACGTCAAACTGACCATCAATTCGGTCAGACAAACACCGCTCCTGTCGGATACCATGCCGATGGAGCGCCGGCGCCGTACATCAGATCTGGTGATATTCCCTTGGTTCATCGTTGCCCCACAAAGTTTGGATTGGATCGAATGGTTGCCACCTGTACTTCCCTCCTGTGTCCGTTTAGCCCAGAATAGGACGCAACCGCGCGAATCATCACCATGGCGGAGGAACGCGGTGGTCCAGGCCGTTCCGTCTCAATCATCCACACGACTGTCACTCCGTCACGCTCATACATGGCTGTGTAAATCCCATCACCCGCAGTTAGGTCGGGGCCTTGCCCGTCATCGGCCATGAGCGTTTCAGGAGTGCCATCGTGATCGAGATCATCTTCCAGAAGGGACTGCCAACGAACGGAACGCTTCGCTTCCAACCTTGCCTGGGCCAACTCGATCGCCTTACTGTTCAGGCCACCCTGCTGTACGTGCCTGGACGAAACCTCCACCGCGCCAAGGGTCCCCATGAGTGCAACTCCTGCAATCACTATTGCCACCATCACCTCGATCAGACTGAAGCCATCATTCTTCATGGTTCGCCTCATAAGACCGATACTCGGCCCGTAATGCTCACGGTGAGCTGTTGGATCTGTCCCTCTAAACTGTGAAGTTGAATCGTCGTTGCACTGGCAGAACGTCCGCTTGGATGGAAGAGGATCTCAGGGCCTGCGCTTGGTTCTTCGATAACAATGCCCTTTCCTCCATAGTGATATGCGTGATGTGTAGTTGCAGTGTTCACGAACTGAGTGGTAAGGGCCTGCTGCTCCAGGTCGACGACGATTCGAACGCGATCCCGATAGGTCATCGCAAGCTGTCGTGCAAGGCGTAGTTCCGAAGCGATTTCCTCGATCGTACAACGGACCTGGGCACGTGAACTAAACACCGAGTAGTTGGGTGCGGCCATTGTCGCTACCATCCCTATGATCGCTACGACCACCATGAGTTCCGTCAACGTCTTACCTTCTTGGTTCATATTTTCCTCACTATCTCTGCTGCACTGATTTAGGTAGTCCGTCGCTATGTCAAGACTCGTGCCGTTCATAGTCGAGGCCCCCATGGATGTCTCCCTGCTGAGTAAGGGGTCCTTGAAACTCTCCTAAACCATTGAATCGATGAAGCTAAAATGAGAAATGCTTGGAATGACCTGGTAGAGATCACGCTTTCACGGAAGGAGCGGACGGTGGATAGCCGGAGTACCTCAGAAGATACTGTTCCTCACAGAAGAGATACAGTACGAAAGGGTGGGAATCGGCCAGGAGAGCCGTTATCCGGCCAAGATCCCTTGATACCAATCGAGGATGGATTGGCCAAAGAATAGTGCGACCAGCGCACCGCAAACCAGAAACGGCCCGAAGGGAATGTAGTCCTCGCGCTTAATCACCTGGGTCGCAATCAAGGAAACCCCGACGAGTGATCCCAGGAACGACCCGACCATGATCGTCATCAGCGCAGGTTTCCATCCCAGAAACGCCCCTATCATTGCCAGAAGCTTGATGTCCCCCCCGCCCATCCCCTCTTTCCCGAAAAGATAGGGACTGGCCCATGCCAAAAGCCACAGGATTCCACCGCCGACGAGGATTCCCAGCAAGCTGTTCAGGAACCCGAGGGGTAAGATGGTGGTGGCACAGACGAGGCCTAGCATGATCCCTGGAAACGTCACGGCGTTGGGGATGATCTTATGAGAAAGATCTGTTCCGGCTACCACGAGAAGGGCGGAATAGAGCAACCCATACGCCACAGTCATCCAGCTTGGGCCGAAGAACCAAAGGAGACTTACATAACCTGCTGCATTCAGGATCTCGACCAGGGGATAGCGGAACGGAATGCGTACGGCACAATGCCTGCAGCGTCCAGCCAACGCAAGGTAACTCAGAATCGGAATGTTATCGTACCAGGCAATGGGATGGGAGCACTTCGGACAATGAGAGCCCGGCCACGCGATCGACTCCTGCCGTGGCAAGCGATAGATACAAACATTGAGAAAGCTACCGATGAGCGCACCGAAAAGGCCGGCAATCAGTAGCGGTAACGGTCCTCCGTCATGCATAATTGCTCAGAGTTCTTTCCCTACCCAGTAACCCTACTAGGGCCGAAGTGCCTTTATTTACATTCTTGAATGATCATTCCATAATATAGTCGTAACACTCGCTTGAGTACCTAAGTATACCTGATGGACTTATCTACTAGATGGAGAAATACCTACTATGGCGAAGACAACTGGAAAGTCACGGCCTCGAAAATCGCTTGCCGATCTTGAACCGCCGCCTCGCACAAAACGGCCTGAGTCGCTCACATCACGCGAACAGGAAATTTTGGAATTGATCTGGGCGGGTTTTAAGAACAAGGAGATCGGTCACCGGTTGAAGATCAGCGTCAAAACCGTCGAAGCCCACCGCGCTAATATGATGAAGAAAATGCGGGTGTCGAATACGGCTCAACTGCTGAAAACCGCCATTCAGAGCGGCGTGCTCAGGATCCGGTAAAGTCAGCTCTGGGTCGGACATCGCTGACGAACCGCCTCAAACAGGACTATGGCTGCCGCAGCGGACACATTCAACGATCGGACCTGACCTCTCAGAGGAATGCGGACACAGTCATCGCAATGTTGTAGGACACCAGGTCTGATACCCGTTCCCTCTCCTCCCAAAACCAGCCCAACCGGTTCTCGCAGATCGAGATCCGTAAATACTTTATTCGCCGACGGCGTCACGCCATAGATCCACACTCCGGCCGCTTTCAACGACTCGATCGATCTGCTCATGTTTGTCACGCGCGCAACGGGAATGTGATCGATCGCTCCGGCCGAAGCTTTGGCAACCACGGATGTAAGCCCGGCGGCCCGTCGTTCGGGAATAAATACTCCGTGGGCACCCGCGCCCTCCGCCGTTCGAAGCACGGCGCCGAGGTTGTGGGGATCTTCGACTCCGTCCAGGACTACCAAGAGTGGCGCCTCATGCCGTTGGGCAGCTCGAGCGAGAATCGACTCCTCCGTCTGATAGGCCTTTGCCGACGTAAAGGCCACAACGCCTTGGTGCTTGCCGTTGGGAACCAGACGGTCGAAAGAGGTCAGAGGCTGAACATGAATCGGAACACGGCGTGATCGAGCCAGTTGTACCAGATCGGTGAACTGTTTGTCGGTCCGAATGACGAGCACACGTTGCAATGGTCGGTTTCCGGCTTTCAGCGCTTCGCGGACGGCATGGAGACCATAGAGAATCTCCTGAGCATTAGCGCTTCCAACGGGTTGTGCCATCGGGCTTGTCCTCGATGATGATTCTTCGAACAGCGAGTTCATTGCGGATTTCATCGGCGCGCTTGAAGTCCTTTTTGACGCGCGCCTCATTTCGCTCAGCGATCATTCTTTCGATTTCGGTGTCAGTTAGCCTGACTAGATGGTCGGCTCGTACCGAACCCGTCACAGTGGCCGTCCCGGCGAGTTCGATATTGAACTGCCATTTGTCCAACTGAAACAACCCCAACACATTGCCCATCGATCGAAATTCTTGCCTGGCGTTCTTGCGCGCTTCAAGTGAAAGGCCTTTTTCGAGTATTTTGTTCACATCGCTTCGCAAGCCCTGCAAGGCTGCGATTGCAGCGGGAGTATTGAGGTCGTCATCCATCGCTTGGACAAATGAACTGCGCCTCTGTTCAACGGCAGCCTTGAGAAGGCCATCAGCCGACCCTCCTGAACCGTTGTTTTCTCTCAGTCGATTGAAAAGGTCATAGAATCCATTCAATGCACTCTTTGCCTCTTTCAATGCCTGATCGGAAAAATCCAGCGGTCCGTGGTAATGAGTTGATAGGAGGAAGTATCTGAGGATTTCTCCCGTGATCTCTTCCGACCATTCCGACTTCTCAAAGACCTCCCGGATCGTGAAAAAGTTGCCAAGCGATTTGGACATCTTCTCTTTGTTGATCTGAACGAACCCATTGTGGACCCAATAGCGAGCGAATTCTTTTCCTGTCGCTCCGCAGGACTGCGCGATCTCGTTCTCATGGTGCGGGAAAATCAAATCCATCCCACCACCATGGATATCGAAGGTTTCGCTGAGGTGCCGGATCGACATGGCGGAACACTCGATATGCCAGCCCGGTCGCCCGAGTCCCCAGGGGCTTTCCCATGCCGGTTCCCCTGGCTTACTGCTCTTCCACAGGGCAAAGTCCATCGGGTGACGCTTTCGCTCATCGACGTCCACACGCGCACCGGCCTGCAAGTCCTCAAGTCGTCGCTTCGACAACCTTCCGTATTCCGGATATTTCGAAACCTCAAAATACACATCCCCATCCACCACGTAGGCTAACCCCTTGTTGACCAATTGTTCCGTGAGCTGAACGATGGCGGGTATGTGCTCCGTGGCCTTGGGCTCTTCCGTCGCAGCTCGGATTCCCAACTTCCCCATATCCTCATGGTAGGCCTGAATGTATCGGCGTGTAACGACATCATAAGAAACACCCTGTTCATGTGCCCGCTTGATGATCTTGTCGTCCACATCCGTGAAGTTCTTGACGAAGGTCACAGCATAGCCGCTGTATTCCAAATATCGCCGGAGCACGTCGAATACCAACGCACTGCGCGCATGACCGATGTGGCAATAGTCATAGACCGTCACGCCGCAGACGTACATGCGTACGTTCTTCTGTTCAATCGACTCGAAAATTTCTTGCCGTCCAGTCAGCGTATTGAACAGTTTGAGCATGCTCATTAAGCCCCTGGGCTCACTCGTCGTTTTGGCCAGTGAGACCAGAGGAAGTACCCAATGGCTATCGCCAGGAGAAGTCCGATGACGATGTCGAATTGATGAAAGTAATCACGAAGATGTTCCCACTGTTCGCCCATACGAAGGCCGATATAGGCCAACAGATAGCACCAGGGCAGCGCCCCTACAAATGTGAAGACGACAAATCGTGGGAAATTCATCTTCGCAATCCCGGCCGGAAGCGAAATGAACGTGCGCACCACCGGGAGCATTCTGCCGAAAAAGACGGCCGCCTCTCCATATTTTGCGAACCAGCGATCGGCGACATCCAGATCATGGTGCGAAATCAGAAAATACGGCCCATAGCGCTCTGCAAATGGTCGTCCACCCCAGACGCCCGCATAGTAGGCTACGATCGAACCGAGAACGTTGCCGACCGCGCCGGCCAGCGTGACCCCGAGCATCGTAAACTGTCCGGTCGTAATCAGGTAGCCTGAAAACGGCATGATAATTTCACTCGGGAGCGGAATGCAGGCACTTTCAACGGCCATCGTAAAGAGGATGCCGCCATAGCCAAATCGTGAAATACACCCAATTATAAATCGGCTCAACTCACTGATGATGGCTTCGATGAATCCTCCCATCACGCCCCTAACCGCCCTGTGCGGCCGATCATTGACCGAGCCGTTGAGGACTTCTTGATACCTCGGTTCATGATCGGCTCCCAGGCGCGAAATTGATCCAGAACTCCATAGTGCGTCGTATCCAGATGGATCGGCGTGATGGAGACAAACCCTTCTTCGATCGCCTCGTGATCGGCGTCCTTACTACGACTCCACGATATCCGCTTCCCGGCAATCCAATAATATTTCCGTCCGTGCGGATCAAGCTTTTCGATGATCGGATTGTGAAACCGCCTTCGGCTGAGACAGGTGACCCGCGCACCCCTAATTTCACGTCGCGGCAGATTGGGGATATTCACGTTCACAAGCGTCTCCTCGGGCAGACCGTGAGTAAGGACAAGCCGGACCACGCAAACCGCATAGGTTGCGCCAACGTCAAAGCGAAACTTGTCCAGCCCTTCTTGGGAGACCGCCACGGAGGGTATTCCAAGGATAGTGCCCTCCATCGCCGCCGACACGGTACCTGAGTACATCACGTCATCGCCGAGGTTGACCCCTTTATTGATACCGGATACGACGATGGCGGGCGGTTTCGGCATGACTTTGAGCAGCGCAAGATTCACGCAATCCACCGGGGTGCCGTTCACGGCATATGTGCGAGGACCCAGTTGGTGAAGACGCAATGGCTTGTGCAATGTCACGGCATGAGCGACGGCCGTGCGCTCCCGATCCGGGGCGACAATCCAGACTTCCCCAATCGCAGCAAGGGCCTTTGCCAAGGCTGCAATTCCCGGCGAATGGATACCGTCGTCGTTGGTCACGAGGATGCGCATGGTCGGCCTTCAACAAAAAGAGCTGCGCGAGGCAGCTCCCTGAATCAAGACTGAGCCGGTGGATACAGCCAGTCAGTCCTCAGCCCTCATCACTCAGCACGTTGGAGATTGGTCGGGGCGGCGGGATTTGAACCCACGACCACTCGCACCCCAAGCGAGTGCGCTACCGGGCTGCGCTACGCCCCGACACGTTCTTTGGTCCGCAGATACCCATCTTAGCCGATGAACAAGGGGACTGTCTGCGATGAAACTACCCTTCTCTCACGATGAATGCGAGTCGAGAATCTTGAGAATGACCTGGAGATCCCCTCTCAACTTCTTAGCGACCTCTCTCGGGCGCAGCCGACGCGACGCAGCTCGCCCACGACGTACCCAATATCGCTTGACACCTTCAAGGGTATGTCCCTCCTCATAGAGCATACGCTTGATTTCCAACACAGCTTCGACATCTCGTTGAACATAGAGGCGTTGGTTCCCTCGACTCTTTTTGGGCTTTAAGAAAGTGAATTGAGATTCCCAGAACCGAAGCACATAGGCGGGAAGCTTCGTCAATTGACTCACTTCGCCGATTTTATAGAAGACCTTGCTCCCCAGTCTGGGTTCAGTTCCCATGACCGGCCTCACGGTGCGCCTTGTACTTTATCGATGGAGCCGAGCGCTTGTTAACCTGTCTGCTGTGTTTACGCAGGATGATCAAAAAGACCGCCCGCAAGGCCGCAGCGAGCGAGAAGCCGAGTCGTACAATGCGTCGTACGGTGAGGCTTTGAGCGATGCGAGAACGAAGCGGGTGGTTTTTTTCAGCATCCTGCTATGAATTGACGTACTTTTTGAAAACCTGGCTCGGCCGAAACGTAACGACTCGACGAGGGGTAATTCCAATTTCTTCTCCAGTTCGAGGATTTCGTCCTTTACGGGCTCCCTTGCTGCGGACAACAAAATTCCCAAACCCCGCGATTTTGACCGATTCTCCCTTCTGCAAGACAGACTTCAGCAAATTCAGGACATACTCGACGATATCAGCGGCTTCATTTTTCGAGAGACCGACTTGCTTGAAAATTTCCTCAGCGATATCCGCCTTTCTCATGCCACCCCCCTACGTGACCACTGCAACTCACCGCGTTTCTGTCCGACCGACTTCTCTCACAATGCGATGAGTTTTGCTTAAGTTACGTGAGGTTACGAAACCTGTCAAGAATAAATTTGGCTAATGCTTACGAAAATACTCTAGTCCTTGGCTAGAAGTTTGTATTCGATACTATCTGCGAGAGCCTGCCAGGTCGCCTCGATGATGTTTTCCGAGACCCCGACGGTCCCCCACTTATCCTTGTGGTCTCCCGATTCGATCAAGACACGCACTTTTGATTCGGTCCCTCGATTGGCCGCCAGCACGCGCACCTTATAATCAAGCAACTTCACTTCTCGAAGCTGGGGGTAGAATTTTTCCAATGCCTTGCGCAACGCATGGTCGAGCGCATTGACCGGTCCGGTCCCGACAGCCGCCGTATGTTCGACCACGTCGCCGACCTTAACCATCACGGTGGCCTCTGAAAGGGGTGGACCATCCTCTTGCTTCTTTTCGACAATCACGCGAAATCCGAGCAATTGAAACGAGGGTCTATGGCTTCCCATCACCTTTCGCATCAGTAATTCGAACGATCCTTCGGCGCCTTCGAATTGGTAGCCCTGACTCTCTCGATCCTTCAATGTGTGGATCAGCTCATCAACCTTGGAATGGTTCTTTGGAAGTTTGATGCCGTAGGCTTCTATCTTGTCCAGAAGGCCGCTTCGGCCTCCGTAGTCGGAGATCAGCATGCGCTGTCGATTCCCGACTCGGGCCGGATCGACATGCTCGTAAGTCGCCGAATTCTTCAGCACAGCATGAATATGAACTCCCCCCTTGTGGGCAAAGGCGGAGTCGCCGACATAGGGTTGATGCTTGTTCGGCATCAGATTCGCGATCTCGGTGACAAAGCCTGACACATCCTTCAGATGGCTCAATCGATCGGTCAAGGCTGGACGCTTCATCTTGAGTTCTAAATTCGGGATGATCGAACAGAGGTTGGCATTTCCACACCGTTCTCCAATCCCATTGATCGTCCCCTGTACTTGTCGAATCCCCATGTCGATCGCCACGAGTGAGTTCGCCACGGCCATTTCGCAGTCGTTATGCGCATGGATGCCGAGCGGAACTCGACACTCGTCTTGAACCACGCGGCAGATCTCACGGATTTCCCACGGCATCGTCCCACCGTTGGTATCGCACAGGATCACTCGCTCTGCTCCGGCCTCTACCGCTTTTCTGATGGTGGCGAGCGCATACTCGGGATTAGTCTTGTATCCGTCGAAGAAGTGTTCCGCATCGTAGAACACCCGGCGTCCCTTCCCGTGGAGGTACGCGATAGAGTCTGCGATCAACTCTAAATTCTTGGTCAGCGAGATGCCGAGGGCATCGGTAACGTGCAGCGACCAGGTCTTCCCGAAAAGCGTGATCGTCTTCGTTTCGGCACCGAGCAATGCCTGAAGATTGGGGTCTTTGCGGACAGTATTGCCGGCTTTCCTCGTAGAGCCAAAGGCGATGACTTCGGCATACTTCAGCGGAATCGTCTTGATCATCCGGAAGAATTCGATGTCTTTCGGATTCGCCCCAGGCCAGCCGCCCTCAATAAAATGAACGCCCAGGCTATCCAACTTTTGCGCAATGAGGACCTTGTCCTCGGCTGAAAAACTGACATCCTCCGCCTGGGCACCGTCGCGCAAGGTGGTGTCATAGATTTCCAATGATGCAATTCGGTCCGCAGACGGTTTTCGATCAAGAACCGGCTGTTGCTCACGAACAGCGCGGGAAGAGCCGGATTGTGAGGGTTTACGAGCCATGGGAAGAGAGGGTATCAGGAGCGGGGCTTCCCTGTCGAGACGCCCAGGTCCGAACGACTAGCTGCAGTCTGAGTCACTAGCGGCCAGCCGGAGTTCTTCGGGACGCACCGTGTAATACACCTATTGGACTGCGTTACGCGGCTCGGTCATAGATGACCAGTCCTTCGAGCGCCGCACGACGCAAAACCGATCCAATCTGATCACGGGCCCGCTCAAACTCTTCCGGAGTCACGACAATGAGGTCCAAGGGTATCGTCCGATCTGCGAGAGTCCCGTCGATTTCTGTGGCTTTTTGCCGTTTCGACCCCTTCACTGGCATGACCACGAGCAAGTCGACATCACTGTCCGGACCCGCCTTGCCGCGCGCGTGGGAGCCGAAGAGAATGATCTTGTCCGGGCTGAACCGAGACACAATACGCTGCACCATCTCGGCGATCGTCTCCTGAACAGGAGGCTTGTTCAATGTTTGATGAGTCATCATCACCTCGCTTGCAAACTCTAACACGCTCTGTCCTGGCACAGCTAATAACATTACGTCGAGCAGTCGCGTCTTTTAATAATTGCACGGCGAACACTTTCAGCACTTTGTCTCCGTAATGGTTGATGACTTTGATGGCAGCCTTGCCGGTCTTTTGGTGAACGGGTCACAATTAGGCATGGTTTTATGAATTAGCGTTTTCAACCACACTTCAGATCGACACATCACTGGTTAGAGCAGTCTCTAGCATAGACCGGATATAGGTGTCTTCCTCCTGAAACAGGATATGCCGCTCATTCATCGCCTTCTTATCGATCCCCCACAGCATCTTCATGGTAGCGGAAGAAGTAGAAGAGATGATGAATGAATTCAGCTGGACCTTCGGATCGTCAAGGCGACGTTCGATATCCTTAATAGTTTCGTAGAACTGGACCTTCGGATCACTGAAACCGATATTTCGAATGCCCTTGGGATCGACGAAGATCACATGCTGTGCATCGCCCGTCAGCAACCAGAGAATGAAATCCGGATGGAAGTTCCCAGCTTCGAAGAAGCCAACGCCGCGACCCTTACTGAGGTTGCGAAGGAGGTACAGCTCCTTTCCAGCCAACAGGCCGCTTCCGCCATCATGAAAAGTTTTCAGATCCTCAACGAACTGTTTCTCTCCCTTGTTGAGTGCTACCGGACTTATTTCGACAATGTTCTGGTCCAGATAAAGCAACGGCTCGTACAGGTGTCGGCCAAACCAGATCGCTTTGAGCCCTTGGAACTCCCATGGCTTGAGCGTGCCTGTTTCGATAAGAGCCTTCAGCTCCTCCAACTTGGCAACGATCTCTTGCTGCGATTGCTCAAGGAGGATGCGATAGTAGGGATCTTTCGCCGTGTCACCCGCGCCGAGGAGATTGGGATCATCGGGAGCGAGTTCCTGATATTCAAGATAAGGCTCTTCCCACTCGCGCTTTCGAAAGAAGTAGTAACGTTCGGTGTATTTCTTCAGCAGCGACAGCGCAATGTCTTCCCATAACCGGACTTTCTCGAACGAGTCGAGCGCCATTTCCTCAGCCGGAATGAGCAATTGATACCAGCTCTGATCCTCGAGCAGAGGCCCGATCCCATCCCGCGAGATATTGAGATTGTACCAGCCTCGCTCTGCCTTAAACCGTTCCAGCTCAAAGTACAATCGGTCCAGATCGAGAAAGGCAAGATGTTTCTTGGTGAGATGGGTCTGATTCGGCGCGGCGTCGCCATCTCCGCCCACGACGCCCGCTGACTTGATCGCCTTGATTTTCGGATACCAGTTCAGGACCACCTGGTTCTTCTGCAGATAGGCATCTGGTATCCCAAGGGTCGGCACAGGTCCGAGCTTACGAAAGGCATCGCCGAATTCGGTGCTCACACCGTTGATGGTCTTCTTCAACCTGATGGTTTTAAGTTTCTGAGTACCGAGGTGTTTGATGACTGGGAGCAGGATCTCGATCTGTTCTTCGTTAGGCTGTAACCCTTCCTCAAGGAGAAAGTCACGGAACTGCGCCATATAGTCCGCGTGAATGCCGAAGATTCCCAACGTTTCAAGCAATCCAATGTGCTTCGGACGTTCTATCCCATCTGGCAACAGAACTTTGCCGGTCCGCTTCAGACTCCACGGGTCTCCATAGCCTTTCAGTCGGACGCCACGGCCGAAGAGCTGAATAATTTGCGCTCCTTCCCCTTTGCCGACGTTCATCAGTCCCATGGTCGAGACGCGCCAACTACTCCACCCCTCGGTGAATTTCTTGGACCCAATGAGGACATTCACCTTCGAGTCCTGATGGTTGATGTCATGGAATAGTGAGCCGGCGAATTCCCGATTGCCGGTCGCTAGCCCCTTCTCTTCGCAGAGCTTCACCAGCTTGGCATCGTCGCCCACGTTAATCACACCAAAGGGATCGTTTTCTGCGCCAAGCCTCAGGGCGACCTCTCCCGTAGCACCTTTGAGGTTCTCGACGTAGAGCTGCCCACCGCCAGGCGCGTGAAACAGCGTCGCGAGCGTGTCATCGAACACCTGAGGCGCCGTCACACCACTGGTATTTAGATAGGTGAATCGACCGGCAAACAAATTCCTGCCGGTCGCTGTGATCAGTCCCTGATTCAACACTCGTTCAATGCGCTGGATGCTTCCAGCGCGATCGGCAACGTAGCGCGCAAGGAACTGGAGGATCTCGACGATATCGGACGCGTCCTTCTTCGCAAGGGTTGCCGTCACGCTTCCACCAACAAAGATCCACAGCGGTTTCTCAATATGAAAAGCTTGGAAAGAGCGACCCTGCTCGCGGTACAGCCGCTGCTGCTGATAGAAGGAGAGAAGGCAGGCCACCAGGTACAGTTCGAGGTGATGTTGTTGGGTGTCTTCGTCAAGATTCAGGATTTGATAGTCCTTCCCGAACCCGTCGCCATAGAAGTAACGATAGGAGTAGTCAAACAGGATGCTCTTGGCGTAGAGGTCCGTGAGCACCTTGTTTCCCTTCACGGCCTGACCAAAGGTGGCCGAGTACTCGAAGGAAAACCCTTTCTCGCAGAGCGCTTCACGAAAACGCATCCATGTACCGTCTTCCCCGCCGCTCGCCCCACGGTGGCCCTCGTCGATCAAGACCAGGTTGTTCCCCTCGAATGCGTCAACGGCAATCGTCTTGTCCCCCATCTCCTCGGCGAGTTTATGGATATCCAGAATCTCGACCGCCTGGCCTGCGAACAGGCCCCGTCCGTCCTTGTTGAACAGTTCCGCAGCAATACCCGCAGCTTCAAATTCACGCAGATGCTGCTGAGAGAGCCCCTCGTTGGGAGTGAGAAGAATGATCCGGTTCAGTTCCCGTCTTCGACCATGCGTCTCCAGATAGTGCTGGTACTGAAGAATATTGGCGTGCATGAGGAGCGTCTTGCCGCTGCCGGTTGCCATCCAGTACGCGAGCTTGTTGAGTTGCGGCCAGGCTTCAGCCTGTTCGTCGAACGGGGACACCTGATCGGCTTCCTCCTTGTCAGCGTTGTAGACAGCGACCTGAGTATTCAGCGCCTTCAACAATCCCTGAGGATCGCAAAAATAGCGATCGAGGTAGATCTCCGTGAATAACAGGGATAAGTACTGAAAATACTTCCAAACAATCGGCGTCTCCCCGCGCGTGATCCGCCGTTCGTTCAGCCGCTGGGTGATGGCCACGATACGCTGGTCGTATTCCAGCAACAGCTCCGTGGGAAGCGCAGTCAGATTGTACAAATGGGCCGTGAGGGTGTGGTGGAAGTAGTGGACGTGATTTTCGTCCAACCCTTCCAGCTTTTCATTGCGAAGATGTTCGGCCAGGTCTTCGAAGCGCGTCAGATTGAAGAGCGACAGCAACCATTGATTCAGCACCAGTTTATGCGAAAACGGGACGGCGGGTGCTCGGTTGGCACGGCGCCGACGAGTCGTTGCTGTCGCAGAGGCCGCGTTGCGACGTCGACCCCTTGGCATCAGTCGTGACCCGTCTTTCCCGATGCGCGGCGAGCGTCAATGAGACGTCGTTCACGTTCGACCTCTCGTTGCAGTTCGATTTCCGACGGCAGATGCTTCTGGTACTTCGCCGCGAAAATCTGCCGGGCTTCGCGCAGCACCGAATATTTAGCGATGGCTTCGTTCTTCTTCGAACACAGGATCAGCCCGATCGTCGGATTGTCCTCCCTCGGTCGCGCATGCGCGTCGAACATCCGCACATACGAATCCATCTGGCCGATGTCCTGATGGGTGAGGGCCCCGACCTTCAAGTCGATGAGCACAAAACACTTGAGCACGTAGTTGTAGAACACCAGATCGATGTAGAAGTCCTCATCGTCGAAGCGAAGGCGTTTCTGCCGGGCCACGAACGAAAAGCCACGGCCCAATTCCAGCAAAAATGCCTGCAAGTTGTCGATGATCGCCTGCTCGATCGCCGATTCTCGCAACGCGGGGTAGTCCTTCAGATCCAGAAACTCAAGCACGTACGGATCACGGATGAACTGGTCCGGCGCGACGGCGGCAAGCTTCTCCCTGGCTTCCTTCCGGACAGGCGCTTTCTTGCGGCTGGCCAGCAGGCGTTCATAGTAGAAGACGGAGATTTGCCGTTCCAGTTGCCTGGTGGACCAGTGCTGATCGGCGGCTTCCCGCAGATACCACTCGCGGGCCGCCCCATCTTCAACCTGCATCAGGAAGCGGTAGTGCGTCCAGCTCAAGGTCTCGGAGACCAGGGGCCGTGTCGGCGAGGCCTGGGAAACGAGACGCGGTGCGTCTCGAATCTGGAACATTCGAAAGAACTGTCGCATCTTGCGTAGATTGGTCACGTCGAATCCTGGCCCGAACTCGGTGGTGAGTCGGCGCGCCAAGGTCTCCAGAAGAGCCTCGCCGTAACCCGCTCGCTGACGTCCTCTTTGTTCGTGTTCGACGATGAGCCGGCCGATGTGCCAATACGCCTGCACCATGGCAGCATTCACAGCTCGGTAGGCGCCTGTGCGGGCCGAGTCGAGGACGGTCCTGATCTGCCGATACAGCGGCTCAGTGGGCCGCGCAAGCAAGGACCGCGAGCCCTTCCGCTTCGGCATCAGACCCCCTCCGTATCGAACATCAACCGATGGAAATCCTCTTCGATCAGCCGGACTTTCCAGGTGTCATCTGGTGCCTTGAGGTTCTCCAGATTGTTATCGCCGTTTACATAGATGAGCTGGAATTCATAGTCTTTCGTCGAGTACCCCTGCTTGGTAAACCATTCGTCGAGCACCAGGTTGTCTTCCTCAAGATTGCCGGTCAGCTTTCGCCAAATCACGAGCGTCTTGCGACCGTCCGGCGTCGTGCCGGTAACCGTGCGAAACCAGAAACAGTTTTCAGTGTTCAGTGGTTCAGTTTTCAGTGAAGACTCGCGAGTCTTTTCCTTCTGAACACTGACGACTGAACTCTGAACACTCACGACCGGCTTTAGCCGGCCGCGCAGCCGAAGCCGTTTCTCGCTGTCTCGTTCGAATGCAGCGGTGAACTTCTGTGGAGCGGCAATGTGGTGGACCGTGAGGCCGATGAGCCAATTGAAGGTCTCCAGGAGATCGACATTGACCTCACGGGTCTCGTCAGAGCCGGACCGTTTGACTTTCAGTTTGTAAGCGGTCGGGTCCTTGAAGGCCTGGATGTTCAGCAGTGACTGGCTCCCACGCGTCTCCACGTCGAGCATGTAGCGGAGAAGATATTGCTCCTTGAGACCGTCAGTGCCGTGGGTGTCGGATGACTCCAAGAGGGATTGCTGCACCTTGGAACGGCGTGTCTCCAGATTGTTCAAAACATCCTCATAAGATTCCAAGCGCATGTACTTGAGCGTTTGAGAAGTTCCCGAGTCGCGATTCAGCGGCTTTCCGTCTCGATAGGCGACACAGTAGGCGTATTGCTTAATTCTGGGCATTAGCGTCGAATCAAAATATAAAGCCATTTCGGCAAGAATGTACCGCCTTTTCCCTTGATTTACTGGCTGCATTGCAAATGCTGCGTGACCAGTAGAGCCTGAGCCTGCGAAGTAGTCCAGAACCCAATCGCCAGGTGTAGTACACCAGCCGATTATGCGCTGGAGAAGATACAGCGACTTTTCGTGAGGAAACTCCGTCAGATTCCCTGCCGCCGGAATATCCAGCCAGTTGTCACTTACCAGACGGAACCCTTGCGGTGGCACGTAGTACTGTACAACTTGGTCTTCATTTAATCTCACAAAGTCCAAGTCCACTCCAGCTTGAAGATTCTCCGCATACCACTCGTCCAGCGCTTTGTGAGAAGCCTCCATTTCCAAATAACGCTCATAGTTACGAACGGCCCGCTTCGCGCGGCCTTCTTCCCAGCGCCACTGTCCAGTCGTCGGATTCTCTCCGAAGAGTTCGTATCGCATAGTTTCCCGGTCAGTTCCGCGCCAGAAGGTGTCCCACTTACCTGGTTTATCGGCCTCGAGTGCTTGACGCAGGTGCGGTAATCGAATTCCGGTTCCGGCCGTGTACACATGCACGATATCGTGACCAAGCGTCAGCCGGTCGATGTCGGTGAACTGAGCTTGAACATTCTTAATGCCCCGCCTAACAACTGCAGAGTTCTTGCGCTCGGCAAATACATCGTCAAGAACAAGACGTAGCCGCGCCGCCTCGTCATCACCAATTTGCGCGGCAAAGAGGGCATCATTCGCCATGAAAGAGCGCGCCAGCTCGGCGCGCTCTTTCATCATGCACATCCAGCTTGAATGCTGATAACTATCCTTGTAGGGGAAATCGTCCTCCCCCGTGTTATATGGCGGATCGATATATATACACTTCACCTGCTTCCTAAATCGGCAGCGCAATAGATCGAGTGCATGACGGTTGTCCCCACAGACTAAAACCCCTGAAACGCTATCATCAATTGCAGGCAACGCCGCGATAAGTCGGTCCTTAAAATCCTGCGGCCAGAACTGAGTATCGAGGATAAGATTTCGATTGTGTTTTAGGAATTCGACCGTCAGCGGCACGCTGTACCCCATCTTCGTAGCTTCCCCTTTGATCTCGTCGATGGCGAACAGCCTTATCCAATCCTGGCGTTGAGCATCGTTGGCCGCAATCTCTGGATAGAACTCCTTCGGGATGCAACCGAGTGTAATGCAGTAATCCGTCTGCACCACAAACTTCTTTTTGAGCCAGAGCTTCTTCTGGAAATCTTCAAGCTGGGCAAGAAAAGCGATGATCTTGCCGGCGATACGACGAATCACTTTGATCTTGGAGAGATACTGCTCGACGCGGGCTGTCGTCTCACTTTCTACATCGTCCAGGTGCATGACTTCGTTTTTGATATAGAAGTCCAGTTCTCTGCGTAGGAAGCAACCCAGGTCCTTGTGAATGAAGTAGTCGAAGGTATTGCGCGCGGTGTATCGGTCCAGATGCACACGCAGGCGGGTAGCATCCGATACAGTGCCATCAGAACGAATATGCTTCGCTCCCATGGCCTTGAGCCAGTCGGCGAGCGTGGCGTCGTTCAGGCCAAGGATCGCGGCCTCGGCTGCGGTGTTTAGTTCCTTCTGCTTCGCCGGGTCGGGCTCGTAGGTGAAGCGGATCACCAGCTCGCCACCTTCCACGGCCGCGAAGGGCGCTGGAGCCAGCTTGAAGCGCCGATCTTTGCCTGCGGCCTCCTTGACATTGCCGTGCTCCCCCTCGGTGGCTTCGACGAGCCGGAAGTGAACCCTACGAGAGTGTTCAGTTTTCAGTGATTCAGTTTTCAGTTGCCCCTCTTCCTGAACACTGAACATTGAACACTGAAAACTGTACTCGCGCAGATATTCGCTGGTCTTGATGTAGTACTGATCCTTATTGGCCCAGTGGAGCTTGACCTCCTCGCCCTCGTAGGGAATGGCATAGACGCCGGGTTTATAGACCCGCTTCGCAAGAAAATCGCCCTCCGAGTAGTAGCGGCGGAAGAAACTGTAGAGGTGGTCATAGACTTCTTGTTCCAGCGCACCGATGTCCACGGCATCGTTGGCGAGTTTCGCGCGCAGGTCCTTCACTTTCTGTGTCGTCTCCGGATCGACACCGAGCCCTTGTGCTTGCTCAATCGCCGTTGCCAGTTCTTTCTCCAGTTCAGCTTTGTCTGCGGTCTTGTACAGGCTGAAGGCCTCTCTCACTTGTGGTAAGAGATCTTTCTCCAAAAACTGAGTTACCTCCCCGGCCTTGGCGTGCATGATGCGGTACAGGCCGAAGTCCAGGTCCGGCTGGTCGAGCTGAAACAACTCTTTGAGGAGGGTCTTTAGCTTTTCGTATTTCTGACTCATAGCAGTTTTCAGTGTTCAGTTTTCAGTTCTTGTCCCGATGGAGCGGGCAAGGCCGGTGAGCATTTTAGATATCTCTTGGAGTTCAGATACGAGCTGCTCTATCTGTTCGGACGGGAGAATGCCAATCTTACCGGCAATGTAACACTGCGTTCGCAATTCAGCAGCGGAACCACGTGCAATGCTCAAGAAGCGGATGAAGTCCTTCCCTCCACGTTCAGCCCCTTCTGCAATATTCGAGGCGATCGACACGGCCCCACGCTGCATCTGATCCCTGAGTCCGTAATCTCGGCATTCCTGTAACAGTTTGTAGATCCGCACCGCAAGATGGCATGCGCGTTTCCAAACCTCTAGCTCCTCAAACGACTGATACATCACTCTCCCCCTGAACACTGAAACCTGAACGCTGAACACTCAATCGACAGCCCATTGGATGCTGAACAATGTCTCACTCTCGGTTCGCTGGGCGAGTCGGCGTTCCAGAGATTCGACCAGAGCATCGCGCTTGTCCATGATCTCGTCCTCGGCCTTGAAAATGTCTTGCCGCTGCCGCCGCTGAGTCTGCTCCAGCTTCCTCATCTTTTCCTGAATCTGATGCTGTTCTTGTAGGGTGGTGGCCTGCCGCGCCATCCTTCTTAGGGCCTTGATCTGTTCTTTTGTATCTTGTAGCGCCTTCTCGGCGGCGAGCACCATATCGTCAGTCCATTTCTCCAGCTTCTCCCGCGCTTGGTTGAAATGGACGCTGTTTTGCTCAAGGGATCGGCTGACCGTCGCTTGGGCATGACGGTCCGATTCAGCGGCGAGTCGTTGGGCAACGGCATCTGGCATCTGCCTCCCGCCGTCTGCTTTCCCATCGCACCCAAACAACTTCTCCATCGTCTCCTGATCGAGCGAGATGCCGCCTTCGTCGAAACCCGAGAAGAGCAAATACTCTTCGCGCTCATAGGAGTCGATCGTCAACCGCGTCAGCGTCAGATAGCCTCGCTTGCCTCGAAGGGCTTCCACTGTATGGGCGCGAGGCTGATGGTGGGTCGCATCAAAGATAATCTGGGCAGCCGGAGTGTCCAGAGTTTTGCCGGCCTCCACGACATGCTCGCCGAGTGGATGGGAGAGCCGGTAGAGAAAGAGGCTTCGCTCCTCGCCTCCGTCCTCGTCAACTCGCGGCTGTGACTTGGAGATCAGGTGGTAGCGGCCTGCTGCGATATCGAGGCACGGTGGTTGAAGAAGGTCGAACGCTAGGGCGTTCTCGTCGAAACGCGCCCGGTCGTGGAGTATATATTTCGTCAAGCCCCAGAATTTCTTGCCGAACCTATCGAGTTGGGCTTTGGCATCGGCCAGTTGCATGCGGAGCCTCTGGTGCACGTCTTCATCGAAATGCTCGAAGAGGAGACGCCGCGTGTCGTCCATTCTTGTGCGGATGCGCTCATCCATCTCCTGCTGGAGCTTGCGGAAGGCCGCCTCGATTTCATCAGGGGTCCGACATTCCTGATAGATGGCCAGAATCCGCTTTTCGAAATCCACGCTGGATTCGATGGTTCCAAGTATCTCATCCGATGCACCGAAGACTCCGCTGAACAGATTGAACTTCTCTGTGAGTAACTCGAGCACGCGGCGATCGGCCTCATTCCGCTCGTTTAAGAAGTTAATGACCACGACATCATGCTTCTGTCCGTATCGGTGACAGCGACCGATACGCTGCTCGATCCGCTGGGGGTTCCACGGCAGATCGTAGTTGATGACGAGGGAGCAAAATTGGAGGTTGATGCCCTCTGCAGCAGCTTCGGTAGCGAGCATGATGGATGCCGTATCCCGAAAGTGCTCGATGAGGGCTGTGCGGACATCGACCGCTCGCGAACCGGATGCGCGCCCCGTGTCCTTATTCTTCTCAGCCCATGTCTCATAGAACGCCGTCGCCTCAGGCCCACTATTCGTTCCGTTGAAGATGACCACTTGCCCTTGGTAGCCATGGGATTCGAGAAACAGCTTCAAGTACTCTTGTGTGCGCCTTGACTCTGTGAAAATGAGCGCCTTGCGGCCTGCCCCTGTGGCTGCCATCTGCTCGAAGCCAATTTCCAGGGCGCTCAGGAGTGTTCGCGTCTTGGTATCGACGCCAATCTGTTTAGCCCCAGCAGCTAGCTGCCCAAGAATGTCTATTTCCTCCCGCAGCTTCTTCCCATCAATGCTTGCAGGAGCTGCCGATGTATCCTCCGTCTCCTCATCTTCTACTAGGATCTCATCGAGCAACTCGTCTTCGATCTCTTCCGCTTCGATCAGCCGTTCGGCGAAGTCCGGATCGCTTTGGGCCTGCGCATCTTGTAGTACTTCTAAACGCTCTCTGAGCGTATCTAATGTGGCGGCGATGGCTTGCGATGATGAGGCCAGCAGCTTGCGGAGGATTAAGGCGGTGAGGTGGCGTTGACGATGTGGGAGGGCGTAGCTGTCGGGTCGCTGCAAGAATGCCGAGACGGCCTCGTACAGTGCGTGTTCATCATCGGTCGGCGTGAAGGGACGCGTCATGGGCCGTCGCTCGGTGTAGCGGATGTACTCGGTCACTTGGTTTCTCAGCGTGCGCTTGCAGAAACCGGACAGCCGTTGACGTAGCTCGGGAAGATTGCCGCCTGTACCGGCGTACTGTGCCCGGAAGCCGTTGATATCCCCGAAGAGATGATCGTCGATCAATGTCGAGAGCCCGTAGAGTTCGAGGAGGGAGTTTTGCAGCGGCGTCGCGGTTAGGAGGAGTTTGCGGCAGTCCTCGGTGGCCCACCGTAAACCTTGCCCCACTTTGTTGCTCGGCCTATAGGCATTGCGGAGTTTGTGCGCTTCATCAATCACCACCAGGTCCCATTGGATGGCCTTCAATTCCTCGCGCAACACATTTCCATAGTTGAATGAAAGAATGATGACGGCTTTCTCAGCGAGCGGAGCGCGCCCACTCCGTTGGGCTGCGCGATAGGCTTTTGCATCCAAGACCAGAGCAGGCAGGTTAAATTTCTCTTCTAACTCAAGTGCCCATTGTTTGCGGAGGGAGGCAGGACACAGCACCAGGAGTCGCCGCTTGCGCTCCGCCCAAAACTGACAGAGCACGATGCCGGCTTCTATTGTCTTTCCAAGGCCAACTTCATCGGCAAGAATGACTCCCTTGGAAAGCGGTGATTGTAGCGCAAACAGGGCAGCCTCGATCTGGTGCGGATTCAGATCTACCGCCGCGTCAAAGAGGGACACGGACAACCGATCCATGCCTGTTGTAGCCCGACGAGTCAGATCATGGGCGAAGTATTTGGCGTGGTACGGGGTGAAGTCAGTCAATTCGGATACCTCTACTCCGCTGCCTGACAAGCCGCCGAAGCTTACCCGTTTTCCTTAGAAGAAACTACGCCCCCTATGGGGGAAGAAGTGTGGCCCTTCGCCAAGCTTAGGATGAGGCGCTGAGCGAAGACTGGGAGAACGAAGAGCCGAAGCCGGCTGGTCTGGTTGACTGGTTTGTTTCGAAGATTGTGCCGGAACATGCGCGGAGCCCAATTGACTCCTTCAACCAGCTCTGTGGGTTTGCTCGCCGCCTGATCTGTCCAGTTTTGCGCAAAGAGGAATTGCCACTGCGCTACGCTGCGTGGGACGCAGCCTTTTCGAGCAGCTCATGGATCAAGGTCTGATACGGCTTCCGGCGCTTCGCTGCCATCTTCCTCAGTTGGTGGAGCAACGTGGGCGATATCCGAATGGCAATCAGCTGTTTGGCCGCGCCGCTGGCCGGTCTCCCAATTCTGTGCATGCGTCGTAGTTGCTCATCGGTGGCCTCGGGGATATCGGAAAAATCAATCTGCGAGTCGGGCATGTGCCTGACGCTCCTTGCGATTCGCCTGTCTCGCGCTGATGATACGGATCGTGTGGGTTTCATGAACTTTCCTCCTCGTGTAGACGATGAGTATGATTCGTCCGTTCAGCGATCCCCCCAGCCGTTTGAATCGAGGTTCTTGCTGGGAATGGGCAAGATCCTGCCAATCCAGTGCGCTTGCATCTCCAAAGACCGTCGCGGCTTCTTCAAATGAGACACCATGCTTCTCATATTTCGAGAGCGCCTTCGCGACGTCCCACGTGAACACGTTCTCGTATATACATGAAGTCCTCCGTCAGCCGCAAGAGCTTAGCATAGAAGGCGGCTCACACCTGTGAGCCTTCGCTGAGACAAGATGAATCAGCTGGCCAGCCGGAAAGGAAGCAGATGAGCCTGGATACTGGAAAGGAACACCAATCTACTGGTTAAGAAGCGCGAGATGAAGTTCGAGCAGTGGGCCTTGGCCCGACCGTTTCAGGACTGAGTCTGATCGAGATCAAATGCCGAATGGAGAGAGCGCATGGCGAGTTCGAGATATTTCTCATCGATGACGCAGGAGATTTTGATCTCCGAGGTGCTGATCATCATGATGTTGATGCCCTCGCGGGAGAGCACCTCGAACATCTTTGCTGCCACGCCTGAATGTGACCGCATGCCTACGCCGATGAGCGAAACCTTTGCAATCGCTTCAGTCACTGAGACGGTCTTGGCCTCGATATCCTTCGCCACGGCTTGAATGATCGGCACGGCCTTCTTGAGATCGGCGCGGGGCACGGTAAAGGAGAGGTCCGTCAGGGCGGCCTGGCTCATGTTCTGAATGATCATGTCCACATTGATATGGGACTCCGCAACGGGTCCGAAAATCCTGGCGGCGATCCCCGGCTTGTCCGGTACGCCGACGATCGTGATCTTCGCCTGATTCCGGTCCCCGGTCACTCCGGAGACCGCCGCTGCTTCCATGTCCGCATCTTCCTTCGTCACGAGCGTTCCCTTTCCTTCTTTGAAGCTGGAATTCACCTCCACTGGGACGTGGAACTTGGCCGCAAACTCCACCGATCTGGTCTGGAGAACTTTCGCCCCAAGACTGGCCATTTCGAGCATCTCTTCGTACGAAATTTTGTCGATCCGCTTTGCCGCCGGCACAATATTGGGATCGGCCGTATAGACTCCATCAACGTCGGTGAAGATCACGCACCGGTCCGCCTTCAAGGCCGCCGCCAGCGCAACGGCAGAGAGATCGGACCCCCCACGGCCGAGAGTGGTCACATCAGACTGCTCATTGATCCCTTGGAATCCGGCCACGACCGGGATGACGCCCTGTTTCAAGGCCTCCTTGATGCGATCCGCCGTGACCCGCGCGATCCGGGCTTTGGTATGGGCACTATCGGTGATGATGCCGACCTGGCGTCCCGTAAAGGATCTGGCATTGATCCCTCGTCCCCGCAATTCCATCGACAGCAGCGCGATGGTAATCCGCTCTCCCGTCGAGAGCAGCATGTCCAATTCGCGGTCGTCCGGAACAGTGGTCATTTCGTGTGCCAACTTGAGCAGCCGATCCGTCTCCCCACTCATCGCCGAGAGTACGATGACGACTTGATTGCCCTCCCCCTGCGTCTGAGCCACCCGGTCGGCAACGCGGTGGATCCGCTCAATCGTTCCCACGGAAGTTCCTCCGTATTTTTGAACGATCAGCGCCATGGGTCTCAGCTTTTGGAGAAGAACTTGTTCACAAACTTGGTGGCATCACGGGCGGGCATGTTCATGGCCAGCGCATCGGCCTCGGTGAAGCGGCGCCCGACCGTCTCCGATCCTGTGACCCCTCCTTCACCAAACGTATAGAACGCCGGACTCTGCGGATCTTCCGCGTGATCACAAATGATGAGAAACCGATAGGGACCTTGTTCGGCTAAACCGTCGACCACCGGTCCGATCAGGTCGCGATCAAACTCTTCAATGCCATGGACCTTGGCCTTGATATCAGTCCCGTGGATCACCTCGTCCGTCAATTCAGCATGCACATACACAAAATCTTTCTTGGCCAATTCTTCCAACGCCACCGCTGCTCTGGTCCGGAGATCCCCGCTCGGCAACCGATCGACATCCACCGCTTCGAGACCGGCGGAGATGCCGACCCCACGATAGACATCACTGGTCGCCACGACCGCTCCGGTGATATCGTACTTTTCCACCAAGCTTGGCCACATGACGGCTCGCCCTTCACCCCACAGCCAGACGCAGTTTGCCGGTTTCTTTCCCGCTGCGAGCCGGTCGTCGTTCACCGGATGATCGCGCAGGGTCAGATACGCGGCATCCATCAACTTCCGGAGAATATCCGCACCATCTCCCGTGGGGAGAGCATCGGCGATGGATTGACCGAGTATCGTCTGAGGATCATTGCAGACGGCTCGCGGTTTTCCATTCACCCACACCATCAGATGGCGATGACCCGCTCCTGGGTAGAATTGGATGGTTTCGGAACCGAGCTGTTCATTGATCGCTTCGATCAACTCGCGGGCTTCTTCGGTTTCGATCAATCCGGCCGTTGCGTCGTCCATGATCACGTGCTGACCCAGCTTCTTGATATCACCGCCCTTGCCGCCTTCCGGTCGCAGCGTGACCATCGTACAGCGATACACCACATCATGTTCCGTCACGGACACACCCAAACTTGCCGCCTCCAGCGGTCCGGGACCCGGGTAAAACTTCTTCGGGTCATACCCAAGAATCGCTGCGCCGATCAATCCGCTCCCATGACGAACTCCATCCATAGGAGTCAGCAACTGACCAAGCTCTCCGATTTGCGCCAGGCGATCGAGATTGGGCGTCGATGACGCTTGTAGCGGTGTACGGCCACCCAGTTCCGATCGGGAGTGGTCCGCCATTCCTCCGGCATGCACGATCACATATTTCATGAGATCCACGCGTCTTTTACAGGTTCAATAAACGGGCAACGTCCTCGCGCGTCGCCTTGACGGTTTGTGGTTGCTTCGACACACTGATTGCCGTATCGGCATCTTTTAAACCATGCCCTGTAAGCGTGCATACCACCGTTTCTCCTTCCCGTAGAGCCTTGGCTCGATGCAGCTTGGCCACGCCCGCGACGGACGCGGCCGAAGCCGGCTCACAAAAAACCCCTTCCGTGGCCGCCACTGCCTGGTAGGCCTGAAGAATCTCATCATCCGTCACCATATCGATCACGCCAGCGGATTCTTCCACGGCCTTCAAGGCCGAGGACCAACTGGCGGGATTGCCGATTCGGATGGCGGTGGCGATCGTCTGCGGTTGTTCGACGACCCTGCCCAGCACAATCGGAGCGGCGCCTGCGGCTTCAAAGCCCATCATGCGAGGCACTCTCGTGGTTTGATTCGCCGACCGGTACTCCTTGTATCCTTTCCAATAGGCCGTAATATTTCCGGCGTTCCCGACCGGCAAGACATGAAGAGCCGGAGCGTCGCCGAGTTGATCGCACACCTCAAAGGCGGCGGTCTTCTGTCCCTCGATCCTGAACGGATTCACCGAGTTCACCAGTTCGATGTGCATGGTGGCCGAAAAGTCTTTCACGAGGGTCAGGGCCTGATCAAAGTTGCCTTCGATCTGAATCACCGTCGCTTGATGCATCATCGCCTGGGAGAGTTTACCCATCGCAATCTTACCGACAGGGATCAACACGTAGACAGCCAACCCGGCACGCGCTCCGTACGCGGCAGCCGAGGCGGAGGTGTTGCCGGTCGACGCGCATATCACGGCTCGTGCGCCGCTCTCCACGGCCTTTGAGATGGCCAATGTCATCCCTCGGTCTTTGAACGAACCGGTCGGGTTCACCCCTTCAAACTTCAGGTAGAGTTCGACTCCCGGCGCAATCGCTTTCGCCAACCTGGTGGCTCTGATCAGAGGGGTATTCCCTTCTCCCAGGCTGATGACCTGGGTCTTCTCAGTGACCGGGAGGAATTTTCGGTATTCCTCAATGACTCCACGCCAACGATTCATCGGTCACTCATCCTTGCCCTCGACGCGAATGAGCCTCGTCGGTTCGGAGACGAAGGCCTTCCGATTGATTTCGCGAAGCGCGGTTTGGACGTCGCGCTCCCTCGCCGTATGTGTCTTAATGACGACCGGCACCGTCTGCCCTTCGCGGCGTCCTTGTTGCACCATAGAGGAAATGCTGATTCCACAACGGCCCAACTCACCGGCGATCTGGGCCAACACACCGGGCCGATCCACAACCGTAAACCGCAAATAGTAGAGCGAGCTGATCTCTTCCATCGGTTTCAGTCGAAGCGGTCGGCGCTGATCCTGTTGAAACGACGCCACCGGTACTCGACCGACGGCGCCTTTGAGCAGATTCCGCCCGATCGCAATCACGTCACTGACCACGGCGCTCCCGGTCGGCATGGATCCGGCTCCACGGCCATACAGCACGACGTCGCCGACGGCATCTCCGACCAGTTGGATGGCATTGTACACATCTTCGACTTGGGCGATAGGGGAAGTAGAGGGTAGCATGGTGGGATGGACCCGCGCCTCAATTTCTCCATCCACGAGTTTTGCGATCCCCAGTAACTTAATCGTACAGCCGAACTGTTTGGCGTAGGCGATATCGGTCGGGGTGATATTCGTAATCCCTTCCGTGTAGATCTCCTTGAAGTTGACCGGCGTTCCGTACGCGAGACTGACCAGAATGGCGAGTTTGTGCGCGGAATCGATCCCGGCCACATCGAACGTGGGATCCGCCTCGGCATAACCGGCTTGCTGCGCATCCTTCAGCACCTCTTCAAAACCGTGTCCTTCATGGGTCATTCTCGACAGGATATAGTTGGACGTCCCATTGATGATGCCGTAGATGGATTCGATCGTATTGCCGGCAAGCCCTTCCGTCAACGCCCGAATGACAGGAATACCGCTTCCGACACTGGCCTCAAATCCCACATCCATACCTTTGCGCGTGGCGGCTTCAAAAATTTCCTCTCCATGAAGAGCCAACAGCGCTTTGTTGGCCGTGACCACATGTTTCCCGGCAGCGATCGCCTCCAGGATGACCCGCTTAGCCGTTTCATATCCACCGATCAGTTCGATCACGATATCGATGTCTGGATCAGTCAGAATGTGTTTGATATCGGTGGTCAACAGACCGGGTTTCAGCGGCACCCCCCGATCTCGCACAATGTCCAGATCCGCCACGCGAACAAGCTCGATCGGCACACCGGCACGGCGAGTGATGAGGGCGGCATTATCGAGGAGAATCTTGGCGACACCGGTGCCGACTGTGCCGAACCCGACAATTCCGACTCCTACGCGCGACTTCATTCTTCTTCCCCGTCGAGCTTGAGGACTTTGCGGATTCCTCTGACGGCCTGCCTGGTACGATGTTCGTTTTCCACCAGTCCGAATCGCACATACTCATCGCCGCCTTCGCCGAATCCAATCCCGGGCGAGACCGCAACCTTCGCCTCCTTGAGCAGGAGTTTCGAAAACTCCAACGAACCCATATGGCGATAGGGAAGGGGAATGCGTGCCCAGACAAACATCGTGGCCAACGGCTTCGCGACCTGCCAGCCGATTCGATTCAACCCACCCACCAGCGTATCTCTCCGTTTCTGGTAGCGCAGAACCGTCTCCTTGACACAGTCCTGAGGGCCGTTCAATGCGATCACACTGGCGATTTGAAGAGGCTGGAAAATACCATAGTCGAGGTAACTCTTGATCTTCGTCAATGCTCCGACGACCTCTCGATTGCCCACACAAAAGCCGACTCGCCAACCCGGCATGTTGTAGGCCTTGGATAAGGTATAGAACTCCACCCCGCAGTCTTTCGCTCCTGGGATCTGAAGGAAGCTTGGAGCCTTATACCCATCGAACACCAGGTCGGCGTAGGCGAGGTCGTGGATGACGATGACGTTGTGCTCCCTGGCAAAAGCCACGATCTTCTTGAAAAACTCCAGATCTACGACTGCCGTGGTGGGATTGTGGGGAAAATTGATCACGAGAATCTTCGGTCTCGGAAACGTCTGCCGATAGACGCGCGTCAGATCCTCGAAAAAATCGCTATCCTGCCGGAGTTCGATGCCGCGGACTTCGCCACCGGCAATGATGAAACTGTACATGTGGATCGGATAAGTAGGCGTCGGGGTCAGGACCACATCGCCTGGGCCGATCATGGCCAAGGCCAGGTGAGCGAGCCCTTCTTTTGATCCGATGGTGACAATGGTTTCGGACTCCGGATCCAGGTTGACATCGTAGTTTCGCTTGTACCATCCACAAATCGCATGCCGCAGTTTCGTGATGCCGCGCGATGCCGAGTAGCGATGATTCTTTCCCTTGCGGGCCGCCTCGATCATCTTCTCGACGATATGAGGCGGCGTCGGTTGATCGGGATTGCCCATCCCAAAGTCAATAATGTCTTCCCCTCGTTGCCGAGCCTCAAGCTTGAGGGATTGAACCTGCGCGAAGACGTACGGCGGGAGTCGCTTGATTCGATAGAAACCTTCACCCAACCCCATGAACTTCCTTTGACGGTTTTTCGATAGTCCCCAACTAACTCATCGCGATACATGAGCGAAGGGATGTGGAAAGCGCACATTCTAATGGAGGGCCTTGGTCGAGTCAATTTGCCTCATTTCGTATGGATTTCTGAGATGGCCACGTACAGAGGGCTTTTCAACCGTTTTCCTCTATCGGTGAACCAATTCTTGCCCCCTCTCGTTCCTTTCTGCTACTAATATTGTTTGATTACTGACCTAACTTGTCTCAGTCGCTCATGATCAGGTTGATTGAATAAAGGAGAGTGGATGGCTCGGCTTGGAGTGAATATCGACCACGTAGCGACGTTGCGGCAGGCACGTGGGGGATCCGATCCGGATCCTTTGGCTGCTGCTGTACTTGTCGAGCTGGCGGGAGCGGATGGTTTGGTCGTTCACCTCCGGGAAGACCGGCGCCATATCCAAGACCGAGATCTTCATCTCCTTCGCGAAATAGTCCGTACAAAGCTCGACCTTGAAATGGCGGCCGACGGCGAAATGGCGAAGATTGCTCTGAACATCAAGCCCGACCTTGTCACGTTGGTCCCGGAAAAGCGACAGGAACTCACCACGGAAGGGGGCCTTGATATTGTAGGACAGCGCGAACGAATCCAGGGCATTGTGACTCTGTTACATAACGGGGGGATTCCCGTCAGTGTCTTTGTCGAGCCTGATCTGAATCAGATCAAGGCCGCCCACAAAATTGCAGCGGATTTCGTGGAGTTGCACACCGGTCGTTACGCGAATGCCACACGGTCCAAAGAAGCCGATGCGGAATTTGAAGCCATAACCCATGCCGCCAAGCTGGCCTACAAACTTGGGATCGGGGTCAATGCCGGCCATGGACTGAATTACCGCAACATCAAACGCCTGACGCATATTCCCGAAATCGTCGAGTACAACATCGGGCACAGTATCATCGCACGGGCGGTCCTCGTCGGTCTCGTACAAGCCGTCAAAGAAATGAAGACCTTGCTCGGTTGATCTGAAACCGTCGACCCGTTGAGTCCGCCCGTTCACCACGTTCGGTTCACCATGACCAAGATCATCACCGCTGCGCAGATGCAGGAGCTCGACCGCCGAACGATCTCAGAGGCTCATATTTCAGCGACGACATTGATGGAACGTGCCGGGTCCGGCGTCGTCTCTTGCCTTGAGCAACGGTTGGGGCCTGTACGAGGCAAGACCGTCACCGTTGTTTGCGGAAAAGGCAACAATGGGGGAGATGGATTCGTCGCTGCACGCCTACTCCGTCGACGCCATGCCAACGTGCGCGTGCTCGCCATGACACCCAACTCCGAACTGAGCCGTGATGCTGCGACGATGTATAGGCAATTCGTTCGTGGTGCAGGAAAATCTTCCGTCCGTCTCTACACGTCCAGGGCTCAGACGGAAGTACTTTTGCGGGACAGTGATATCCTCATCGACGCGCTCCTCGGGACAGGGCTCTCCTCCGCTGTCACCGGGCGCTATGCCGAGGTCATTGACTGTATTAATGAGGCCGACTGTCCCGTAGTGGCTGTCGATCTTCCATCGGGCCTCCATGCTGATACGGGAACGATCCTGGGCCGAGCCGTTCGTGCCTCCCTCACCGTGACCTTTGGTCTCCCGAAGTTAGGCCTCTATCAAAGCAATGGGATCGACCTTTCTGGAGAGGTAGCCATCGTGGACATCGGAATTCCACCGGCGTACATTGACGCGGTTGAGAGCCGAACGACCTTGATTACGGAGCACGCGGTGCGGACGTATCTGCCGAGACGGCAGCCATCGAGCCATAAAGGTACATTTGGTCACGCCGGCATTATTGCCGGGTCCGTTGGAAAAACCGGAGCCGCCGCCATGGCGGCACGAGCGGCCCTGCGTGTCGGCGCGGGCCTTGTGACCGTGGCAATTCCTACAAGTGTCAACGATACATTGGAAGCAAAGCTGTTGGAGGCCATGACGGTTCCGATGCCTGAAACTAAAGCGCGCACCTTTGCACGGACCGCATTGGATCGGCTCGTAGCCTTCATGGCGGCCAGAACCGCGATCGCCATCGGTCCCGGATTATCCACTCATCCCGAAACGGTTGAACTCGTTCAAGCCTTGACGAAACAACTTGACCGACCGGCTGTTTTGGATGCAGATGCCCTGAACGCGTTGACCGGACGGACTGCTCTTCTGGCGTCTTGCAAAACACCGCCGATCATCACGCCCCATCCCGGAGAGATGGCGCGACTGGAGGCTGACGCAACCCCTCAAACCGTCAACAGTGATCGGATCGGTATTGCCTCGCGCTTCGCGCGAGAGCGTGGCCTGTTCGTCGTTTTGAAAGGAGCTCGGACCGTCGTCGCTCGACCGGATGGAGCCGTTGCTATTTGCCCTACCGGCAATCCCGGGATGGCGACGGCGGGAACAGGCGATGTGTTAACCGGCATGATGGTGGGGCTCTTAGCCCAAGGCATGCCCTCCTGGGAGGCTGCCTGTGCCGCGACGTACCTGCATGGAGCCGCCGGTGATTTGGCTGCAGCCAGAATGGGGCAGGCGGGGATGATCGCGGGAGACGTGATCGAAGAGATTCCCCATGCCCTCAGGCTGATACAGCAGGCACCATCAAACAACATATGGGACGATCCCGTGTGAGGACGTTCCCATGGCCAGATCTATCAGCGCGCTGGACCTTATCCTCTCATCTCCTGAGGAGACGGAATCGTTCGGATATGCCATCGGCAAGCTGCTTCGGGGGGGCGAGGTGCTCGCCTTGATCGGTGAATTGGGTGCAGGTAAGACGGCACTGGTCCGCGGAATCGTTGCCGGGCTCGGCACACCGGCGGCTTCCGTCACGAGTCCGACATACCTGATCGTACATGAATACCAAGGACGTCTGCCGCTCATTCATATGGACCTGTACCGGTTGCAGAGACCTGAAGAAGCCGAATTGATCGGGCTGGCGGATTACCTTACGGACGACGCGGCCGTCGCCATAGAGTGGGCAGACCGAGTTCCCCAATTGCTCCCGGAGGACCGACTGGAAGTGAGGTTTGCCCATCGAACCAGGAGGACTAGAGAAGCCCGGGTGGAAGCACGAGGGTCGCGCTCTCGGTCACTTCTCGCCCAAATTCAAAAAATAGTGCGTCCAACCCCACGGTCGGTCAGGCCAAGCCTCCAAGCCGGCAGAAAGACGTCACCGCGATGACTCGACTGATTCTGATCGGCATTCTTTTACTCCTTTCGTTGGCCTTCTTTCTTCAAAACCAGGAACAGGAAGTCACCCTCCGCTATTTCTTCGGATTGCTCGAAGCCTCTACTCCCATTTACAAACCCATCATGGCCGGTTTTGGCATCGGCCTTTTGGTCGCGGCGATCTTGTTGTTTCCTCCCTGGGTACGTGGGCGTATCGATCTACGACGAAAGACGAAAGCCTTACAGGAAGCCGAAGTCAACTTAGAACGACTTCGGCAGTCTCTTGAGAAGATATCCGGACGGGCCCAGGGTTCCACTCAAATGGAGTCTTCGAGGGACCTCGTTGATGACTGACTCGAACTTGAGCCCGCTCATGCGGCAGTATCGGGACATCAAACAAGGGTACCCCGAGGCCATACTGTTTTTTCGGGTCGGAGATTTCTATGAGATGTTCTACGAGGACGCACAAGAAGCTTCTCGACTCTTATCGATCGCCCTCACTTCTCGTGATAAGAACAGCGCCCATCCTGTTCCACTGTGTGGCGTTCCCTATCATGCGGCAACAGGCTATGTCGCCAAGCTATTGAAGGCCGGACGGATCGTCGCGTTGTGCGAGCAAGTCGAGGATCCCAAGGCAGCAAAGGGCCTGGTGCGGCGTGAAGTCGTCAGGCTTTATACTCCTGGGACACTCGTCGACACGGAATTTCTTGCCCCTTCCGAACTCAACTATCTCGTTGCCCTCTCCGTTCCGTCAGGCATGGTTCATGACCTACCGATAGGCCTGGCCGTCCTTGAGGTTTCAACGGGTGAATTTTGGGGTATGGAGTTTCACGGCCCCCACGCGGTTACATACGTATTGAATGAGGTCTCTCGGCTCGATCCTCGAGAAGTACTCTTTCCCGCAGACCTTGCCCCCCAATCCTCCGCCTGGATCCAGCAAATCACCGGAGCACGCTTGTGTGAACGACCACCAGCATCGTTCAGCCAACAATCGGCCACTCGCACCTTGACTGAACACTTTCGCGTGCAGACCTTGAACGCCCTAGGCTGTGTCGACTTCCCAGCTGCCAACAGCGCGGCTGGAGCTGTCTTGTCGTACTTCCGCGAAACCCAGCCGACGGTTCCTCTGGATCACGTACGCCGCTTCACTGTCCGGCATAATAATGAGTCCATGCACCTGGACGGAGCGACCATCCGTAATCTGGAACTTCTCAGACCATTAGCGCCGAACGAGACAACGGGCGGTTTGAACTCTACAACTCTTTTGAGTGTGCTGGATCGGACCGCCACGGCTATGGGAAGTCGCCTCCTTCGGCAGTGGCTTGTACGGCCGTTGGTGCATTGTGACCAAATCAACGCTCGCCTCGATGCCGTGGAGGAATTGAAGAACCACATGCAGGCGCGGACTGCATTACGAACAGGCTTGCGAGAGATTCAGGATATCGCACGACTCGGCAGTCGCATCGTACTCGGTATGGCCGGCCCAAGAGAACTTCTTGCCCTCAAACAGTCTCTCTCGGTTTTACCGGAGATTTGTGTCCAGCTGACCGCGCTGCGGAGTCGACTACTCTGCGAAGCGCGGGCATCATGGGATAACGGCCAGGATCTGTTCGACTTGGTTGAGCAAGCGATTCGACCCGATGCTCCGCTCTCCATTCGCGATGGGAACATCATTAAAGATGGCTATGATCCCGCAATCGACGAGCTGCGCAAGAGCAGCAAGGAAGGGAAAAATTGGATCGCCGCAATTGAGACGCAGGAGCGTGACCGAACCGGTATTGAATCATTGAAAGTCCGCTATAACCAAGTTTTCGGCTACTATATCGAAATCACCAAAGCCAATCTTGCTCGTGTCCCAGCCGACTATATTCGCAAGCAAACCCTGGTCAATGCCGAACGATTTATGACCGCGGAGTTGAAGGAACTGGAAGAACGTGTCATCGGAGCCGATGCCAAACTCCTTGCCCGTGAGCAAGAGGTCTATATTCAGCTGCGCTCCCGGTTGGCCCAAGAAGCCCATCGATTGGATGCCATGGCGACCGTCCTTTCGCTGATTGATGTCGTAGCCGGACTGGCCGACGCCGCTGCGTTGCACCGGTACACCAAACCAACGGTCACAGAAAGCGGTGCCATCACCATACGGGAGGGGCGTCACCCCGTGGTCGAAGGACTCTGCACCGATTCGGGATTCGTCCCGAACGACACAGTCCTCGATCTAGAAACGAACAGGCTGCTGATCATTACCGGGCCGAACATGGCGGGGAAGAGTACCTATCTTCGGCAAGTCGCACTCATTGTACTGATGGCTCAGATCGGCAGCTTCGTTCCCGCCGCGGACGCGCATATCGGATTGACCGATCGCATCTTCACCAGAGTGGGAGCCTCGGATAATCTGGCGGGAGGCCAGAGTACGTTCATGGTGGAAATGGTTGAGACGGCGAATATTCTCCAAAACGCGACTCAACGCAGTCTGATTCTACTGGACGAAATCGGACGCGGCACAAGCACCTACGATGGACTGAGCATCGCCTGGGCGATCGCAGAGCACATCCATGACCGCGCACGATTAGGCGCGCGCACATTGTTCGCCACCCATTACCATGAGATGACGCAACTGGAGCAACAGCGAACCGGAATCAAGAATTATCGCGTGGCCGTTCAGGAACGCGGCGGGGATGTTGTGTTTCTGAGAAAAATCGTCGCGGGCAAGGCCGACCGGAGTTACGGCATCCACGTCGCCAAACTTGCCGGACTCCCTACCGATGTGATCAGTCGGGCGCAAGCGGTGCTGGCGCAACTTGAACAACCGGAGTCGGCTCGTTCCGGGTTGATTCAGGAACAGCCCCTCCAGACATCTGAGCCCCTTCCCCAACCTCATCCAGTCATTGAGGAGGTGAAGCAGATCGACTTGTTTTCCATGACACCGCTTGACGCACTGAATCGTCTTGCCGAATTGCAGCGGATGGTGAGATCGGACAGCGGTGATCCATCTAATCGATAACTGCTCGTGGATCTAATGGTGAAAATGAAACGGGCGGCATTCCCTGTGGGAATGCCGCCCGTTTCCATCTAGAGTAGCCTTCAGTGCGCCAGATTATACTGCGCAGTCCAAGGAACCAAGCCGCCGAGCGTTTTTCCTCCAGGCAGCATCACATCGTACTGCATACCTACACTGCCTCCATCTGGACCCATCGGTGTAGTGTTGAGTCCTTGTTTGGCTGCTGCGCAGGCTTTGTCGAATTCACTCTTCCCGGCGCAATCTTTTAGACGAAGCGCCGACATGCTCACGGGCTTACCGATCACACCTGAAACCTCAGGAATCTTCTTCACTGATGAAATCACCCGATGATTCTGTTCGGTTTCTGTGACGACGAATTCGATCAAGTCCGTCGTACTGCCTGGGGGAACTTCCTTCGCCGCTGCTGGTCCGGCATGAGTTCGCCCCATCTTCTTCAGTTCTTGCCAGGCGGACTTATCGGCATAGAACTTCACATTTTTACCTGGATGAATTTTTTGCCAGTACAAGCCGCTCTCGGCATTACCACCGAAGACGGCGATGTTAATCCACACGGCTTCATCATAGGGATCAAGGACGATCACCCGACCCTGAAGGGTGGTCGGTTTGCTCATATCACCCCACTCAAATCGCTCTTGAAATGATTCAATGGCTGAGGCAGTCGAACCCATGCCGACTACCAGCGCAACGGCTGCAAGAACGGCTGCACCTCGCTTCTGCAACATCATGATCACGTCCTCCTTCAATAACATCACTTCGCCTTGAGAGTGGTTAGTCCGCCTTGATCACCTTGAAGCCGGTGATGGTTCTGCCGTCCAGCGTAACCTCCATAGCGATCAATTCTTGAGAGGCCTTGATGATTTGGTCCATCAGCGCTTTATCTTTGACGGCCAGACGCACCGTCGTGGCCGCATGGTACCAGCCTGAATAGGTTGAATTTTTCTCACTGCCACCGGTAAAACCCCATGCGCAACAACTGAACAACGGATCAGGCAGCTTCACGTCCAACATCGTTGATGATCGGCCCCCAGGCGTGCCGGACCCGGGCTCTCCCGAATTCCAATATTGGATCCCGAACAAGAGTTCTCCATCCGGGTTATCCGCCCACTGCGACCAGACACGGCCTTGCAGTGTCTTGGCCGCGGCTTCAGCCTTCAAGGGTTTCCCCCCGACGACTGCATCAGCGAGGCCTAATTTTTCTACGTCGGCGGCTAGGGAAACTTCGGCCGCCAGCAAGCCGAATCCCGAAAACACCGCCACGGCAGCTAGAACGATAGCCCTTTTCATACGCAATCCCTCCTTCGTCAAATTGAGCCCGATAGTCCGATGAAAGGTTACTCGTCCCAATATTGTATATAACTAAATCAAAGCCTTGAGAAAATCCGGCGTTCTTCAATAGCCTGGGCACTAAAAACGAACGGGGAGCTCCCCGTCCTGGTACCGGAACGGTACTGAAACTGCGATGTCCTGTCAAGGAAATGTTTGATGGGTTCGAATCGAGACATATTGTACAGAAATATTTTGAATAACAATATGTTGTGAATGGTCATCAATTGGCTTCTCATCTGTCTCAAGATCAGTCACGATACTTTTGCGCTCAGCTCCTCCACTTGGCGTGAAGAAAGAGGACCCAATCCGGTCAAGGCAATTCTGTCGCCGGCGAACAGGTTCTGTGCCGTCTGAAATACTTGCTGCTCAGTCACGCCATCAATCTCCGCAATCAGATCCTCCAGTGTCGTATGTGTCCCGGCAATCAACTCGTCCTTGGCAAGCTTGTTCATTCGGCTATGTGAACTCTCCAAACTCAGCATGAGGCTACCCTTCATCTGATTCTTCGTGCGTTTCAGTTCCTGGCCATTGATACCATGTCTGGCCAGTTTTCGAATTTCGCGGTAGACCAAATCCAGGACCCGCTCAACCTCCCGTGCTCGAATTCCGGCGTAAACCGTAATGGTGCCGCCGTCGGAATAGCCCGACAGAAATGAGTAAATCGAATAAGACAAGCCGCGTTTCTCTCGGACCTCTTGAAAAAGCCGTGAACTGACGCTACCGCCCAGCACCGCGTTCAGCGCGTAGACTGCGTACCTATCCTTATGCCCCGCTGCGACGCCCTCGAATCCCACACAGATGTGAACCTGCTCCAACGGCTTCTGTTTCATCATCACGCCGCCCTGCAGTTCGGGGGGCCAACGTCTGCGAGGAATGCTGCTTAAGGACTTGCGATGTCCGCCGAAGGCGCGAGCCATTGTTTTTTCAAGCTGATGCTGATCGAAATTCCCTGCGACCGCCACCACGATCTCTTCCGGGCGGTACTGCGAGTCGATGTACTCAAGCAGATTCTGCCGGCTGAGCCCGACGATGCTTGATTCCCGCCCCAAGATCGGCCGACTCAAGGGATGTCGCCCCATGACCAGCTTGGTATGAAGTTCCTGGACCAGATCTTCGGGGTCATCTTGAACCATCCGGATTTCTTCGAGCACCACCTGCTTCTCTTTCTCAATTTCTCTCCGGTCAACACGAGAGCGAAGGAACAGATCCGAAAGCAGATCCAACGCCTTGGGCAGGTGCTGATCCAAGACCTTGACGTAGAACGTCGTCGTTTCGCGCGTGGTGAACGCGTTCATTTCGCCCCCCAACGCGTCGATTTCTCGGGAAATATCCGTAGCGGATCGACTGGTCGTCCCTTTGAAAAACATGTGTTCAATGAAGTGTGAATACCCGGCCTGGGCGGAAGTCTCGTCACGGGATCCCGTGTTGACCCAGATACCCACCGTCACGGACTTGAGGGTCGGGATTCGCTCAGTGACCAAGCGAACCCCGTTATCGAGAATGAGCTTGCGGTACAAGTGTTACCCGCCCGCTGAATCGTTGGCGCCGCCTGCTGTCGGCACCGGGATGGTCTCTTTTCGGCTGAGCCTGATCTTGCCTTGCTTGTCGATCTCCAACACTTTCACAAGAATTTGGTCTCCTTCGGCCACCTCGTCGGACACGGCTTTCACCCGGTGATGCGCCAACTGTGAGATATGGACCAATCCATCAGTACCCGGTAACACTTCGACAAACGCGCCGAAGTCCATAATCTTTCTCACCGTACCCGTGTAGACTTTTCCGACTTCGACCTCTTCCGTCAATCGGTTGATAATCTCCTTGGCTTTTTGTAACGACGCACCATCCGCAGAAGCGATGGTCACAACACCGGTATCCTCAACGCTGATCTTGACTCCGCAGTCGGACTGAATCCCACGGATCGTCTTGCCGCCCTGACCGATAATGTCTCGAATCTTATCTTGTTTGACCTTCATCGTGTAGATGCGAGGCGCGAACGGCGAGAGGTCGGTGCGGGGACCCGCAAGCCCCTTGGACATGCGGTCGAGGATGTGGACGCGGCCCAGGCGGGCCTGCTCCAAGGCTTGCTGCATCAACGCCGTGGTAATGCCGCCGATCTTAATGTCCATTTGAAGCGCCGTAATGCCGTTCTTGGTCCCGCATACCTTGAAGTCCATATCGCCCAGATGGTCTTCAAGACCAAGGATGTCCGACAAGATAATGACGTCGTCCCCTTCTTTGATGAGCCCCATTGCGATGCCGGCGACCGGCTCCTTGATAGGAACTCCGGCGTCCATCATGGCCAGCGTACCACCGCACACGGTCGCCATCGAAGAAGACCCATTTGATTCCAGAATTTCAGAAACAATCCGTAATGTGTATGGGAAGACATCTTTGTTCGGAATGACGGGCTTCAACGCCCGTTCGGCCAAGGCTCCGTGCCCAACCTCTCGCCTTCCCGGTGAGCGAAGCGGCCGAGCCTCACCGACGCTGAAGGGCGGGAAGTTGTAATGCAGCATGAATGTCCGGGTGTACTCGCCTTCCAAGGCGTCAATGCGCTGTTCATCGTCGGTCGTTCCTAATGTCACCACCGCCAAACTCTGCGTTTCGCCTCTGGTAAAGATGGCGGACCCGTGTGCACGCGGCAAGGCACCGACCTCACAGGTGATCGGCCGAATATCGGCCGGTCCGCGCCCGTCGGCGCGTGAACGATTCTCTAAAATCATCTTCCGGACTTCCGTGTATTCCAATTGATGGAACACGATCTTGATGTGCCGTTCGCTTGAGGGATCATCCGGCTTCTTCAGCCTTTCAATGGCGTCGGACAGAATTTGGTCCAACCGTTCCTGTCGAGCGGTCTTGTTGGCGATCATGATGGCGTCACGAATCGGTTGTGCAACCAGCGTCTTGATGCCGGCTTGCACCGCGGGATCGATCGACTCTGCGATCACCTCCCGCTTCACCCGACCGACCTTCTTGGCCAATTCATCGATCTTCTGGACGATTTTCTTAATCTCAGCGTGAGCCAATTCCAGCGCTTCGAGCATCGCCTGCTCGGATAATTCATTGGCGCCTGCCTCCACCATCATCACCGCGTCAGCTGTACCTGCCACCACCAGATGCAATTCGCTCCGCTCCATTGTTTCGAGGTCAGGATTGACAACGAGCCGGCCGTTGACCCGACCGATCTTCACTCCGGCAACGGGACCGTTGAAAGGGATGTTCGACACAGCGAGAGCTGCTGATGCCGCCGTGATTCCGATCACGTCGGAAGAACCGGTCTTATCTGCCGAGAGGACTGAGGCAATGACCTGCGTTTCGTAATAGTAGCCTTCCGGAAACAACGGGCGGATCGGACGATCAATCAAGCGGCTTGTCAGAACTTCCTTTTCAGCCGGTCGACCTTCTCGCTTGAAGTACCCTCCGGGGATTTTTCCGGCCGCGTAGGCCTTTTCCTGGTAGTCGACGGTCAGCGGAAGAAAATCGATACCAGGCTTGGCCGTTTGTGCGGCTACGGCCGTCGCCAAGACGACTGTGTCACCATACGAAGCCCAAATTGATCCATCAGCTTGCTTCGCGACGCGACCGGTTTCGAGGCGGAGGGTCCGACCTGCAATGTCTACTTCGACGACGTGTACCATCTATGGTCTCCTCTGGTTAGATCCACAGATGCCCACTGAGATGCGCTCAACGACAAATGACAAGTTATTAGGTGGAAAGTCTAAGACTGCTCAGTCATTTGATAACTTTTACTTTCACACCACGCACATCGTGTGAACGCATGTCGGTGTTCATCTGTGGGACATTCGAACGATACCTATGGCGCCGGTAAACGCCGCTGTTAGTACGACCGGTTACTTGCGAATGCCGAGTCGATCGATCACGGCTCGGTAACGTGCGTCATCCACACCGCGGAGATAGTCCAGCAAACGTCGCCTGCGTCCGACCAGCTGCAACAACCCACGCCGCGAGTGGTGATCTTTTTTATGGGTCTTGAAATGTTCGGTGAGATACGTAATCCGGTTGGTCAACACGGCAATCTGAACTTCCGGCGATCCGGAATCCTTGTCATGCTGCTGATATTGCTTGATGAGTTCGCTCTTTGCTTCCTTCAGTAATCCCATACCTACTCCTTCCGCATTAATGACTCAACACACTCAGCACTTTACGAACTCTTATCGACCCGACGCGGCCGCTTTCGTGAGTTCCAATGGCCAACAACTGACCCGCTTCATTCTTCAGACGTACAGTGGAAGTGGAGGGCAGCTGTTCAACTCCCACCGGAAAAACCGGCGAGCCATGCAGGACACGCTGCGCCTGCTCATCGTTCACAACCACCGCCGGAAGTTGGAAGAGGAGTTGGTCCAACGAAATGAACCGTCCACGGAGTGTTCCCGTCGTGAAATGGCCGGCAACTTGATCGACCGTGATTGCCTGTTCGATCGACAGTGGACCGACACGGCGACGTTCAAGAGTATAGAGATGCCCGCCTACACCTAAAGCCTGTCCGATGTCGGCGCACAGCGTGCGTATATACGTGCCTTTTGAGCACGCAATGCGCAGGACCACGTCACGACCGTGAACGGCCACGATATCCAGTTGATGAATCGCGATCGACCGCTCTTCCCGCTCAACCGTTCTGCCTGCTCTGGCCGCTTTGTAAAGCGGTTGTCCACCCACTTTCACGGCTGAATACATCGGCGGCAGTTGCTGTTGTACTCCCCGGAATCGAGCGATCACCGCCTGAAGCATGTCCTCAGGCACCTCACCTGGATCAACCCTGGTCAAAACCTGTCCGGTTGCATCCTGCGTGTCGGTCGTTTCTCCCAGGCGCAAGACGGCACGGTACTCCTTATCCCAATTGATCAGGTATTCAGCGATTCTTGTGGCCCGTCCGACAAGGATGGGCAAGACACCAGTGGCACTAGGGTCCAGCGTGCCGGCATGGCCGACTTTGCTGCCGCCCAATAACCGCCGGATCTTGGCTACGACGTCGTGTGAAGTCCAGCCGGCCTCCTTATAGACAATGAGGACCCCCTCCAGAACGCCCCCTTGGTCGGTTGTGATGCCTGCCTGGTCCATACCCTTAAGAATCCGCGCTCTGTTTACCGTTTGGAGAGTCCTGTGCCTCATGTTGTTCAGACTCCCCATGCAATCCTTCCAATAGCCGCATGATACGGTCACCCCGAGGTCCACTGACATCCTTTTTGAAAATCACATCCGGAAGGTAGCGGAGCGAGAGCCGCCGTCCTAACTCCGACCGCACAAATCCACTGGCTTTTGAGAGACCGGCAAAGATATTCCGCTCAGCCTCGCCCGTTTCCATGGTCGTGACAAAAACATGAGCGATGCGCAAATCCCCTGTCAGTTCGACATCGGTGACCGTCACGTCACGAACCCGGGGATCCTTGATTTTTCGCATGAGTATATCCGCCACTTCCATCCGGATCTGGTCGGCCACCCGGTCCGCTCTTTTATAGGTCGTCTTCGACATCTTGCTATCCCGACGTTGGCAATCACAAATATCGTGTGGTCCTTAAGGGCAAGACCGCTGAGGATGCTGAAAAAGCCCTTCCAGCAAGGCCGCAGCGAGCAAAAGGTCGAGGCGTACGCTTCGGTACGTTGAGACCTTGAGCGATGCGAGAACGACGCTGGAGGGCTTTTGTAACATCCTTAGAGCAATTCCAATTGGGTTCGGATGACTTCAACCGCCGGCATGCTTTTGATCAGGTTCAACGCTTGTTCAAGCACCTGGCTCACGTGGCTACTCTCATTCGAGACGCAAGCCATTCCCAAGATGGCCTTCTGCCAGAGATCCTGCCCGTCTACTTCGGCGACTGAGAGATTAAACTTATTCCGAAGCCTGTCCTTGAGCCCGTGAACGACCTGTCGCTTGTCTTTAAGCGATTGGCTCCCTGGGATGAATAATTCTACCGTGCATAGACCCACGACCATGGCCAAGGGTTCAGTTAAAGTAGGCTCATGATGGAGGCTCTACGATTTCATTGAATGAGCGCGCCAGGCCTTTGGGCAACGGCTGCGCTAAAAATTCTGAAGCTTCTACTAGAGTTTCGTTGCGATCTTATCGATTGCATAAGCTTCGACAATATCTCCGGATTTCACGTCATTGAAGTTCTCGATGCTCAAGCCACATTCATACCCTTGCTGCACTTCACGCACATCGTCCTTGAAACGCCGCAACGAAGCGAGTTTACCCTGATAGACCACCACATTGTCGCGAATCACTCGCACCCCGGCGCTTGACCGAGAGATCGTCCCGTCAATAACATAAGATCCTGCTACAGCTCCGACCTTCGGAATCGTAAATACCTGCCGGACTTCCGCTCGTCCCAACACGCGCTCTTTTAGGGTGGGCTCGAGCAAACCTTCCATCGCAGCCTTGATGTCGGCGATGGCGTCATAAATGATCGTGTAGAGCCGGATATCGACACCCTGGTGCTCGGCCAATGCGGTCGCCTTCGGCTCCGGCCTGATATTGAAGCCGATAATGATGGCTCGTGACGCGGCGGCAAGCAACACATCGGATTCCATGACTCCACCGACTCCATTATGAATCACGCGGAGCTTGACGGCGTCTGTCGACAGCTTTTCGACTGTACCTGCCAATGCTTCAGACGACCCTTGCACATCGGCCTTGATGACGATGGCCAGTTCCTTCACAGATCCTTCTTGGATCTTCGCGAAGAGATCATCCAGGGTGACTTTCGCAGGACCGGTCAGTTCTGCTGCCCGCCGCTTTTGAGCTCGTTCTTCCGCTATCTCTCGGGCGACTCTCTCATTAGAGACGACATGGAAGACATCTCCCGCCGACGGAACGCCCGGCAATCCGATCACTTCTACCGGAATGGACGGTCCAGCTTGCTGTGCTTTTTCGCCACGATCATTAATGAGGGCCCGGACACGCCCACTGAATGTACCCACGACATACGCGTCCCCAACGCGTAGGCTGCCGCTCTGGACCAATACCGTTGCAACAGGGCCCCTCCCCCGTTCAATTTTGGCTTCGATGACGGTACCCTTGGCTTGTCGGTGCGGATCCGCCTTGAGTTCAAGCACTTCCGCCTGAAGCAAAATCATCTCGAGGAGAGTGTCAAGTCCCGTTTTCTGTTTGGCGGATACCTCGACCATAATGGTATCCCCGCCCCATGCTTCGGAGATCAGCCCATGTTCAGAGAGCGCGTTTTTTACCCGATCAGGATTGGCGGTCGGCTTATCGATCTTATTCATCGCCACAATCAGCGGCACTCCGGCTGCCTTGGCATGGCGGATCGCTTCGATGGTTTGCGGCATCACTCCATCGTCTGCGGCGACAACCAAAATGACGATATCCGTGACCTTGGCACCACGAGCCCGCATTGCCGTAAAGGCTTCGTGGCCGGGAGTATCCAGAAACGTCACTTGTTTACCACGCACCGAGACGGTATAGGCGCCGATATGTTGGGTAATGCCGCCGGCTTCCCCTTCCGCCACGTTTGTTTGGCGAATCGCATCGAGGAGAGAGGTCTTTCCGTGATCGACGTGCCCCATAATGGTCACCACCGGCGGGCGAGGTTCCGGCCGTTCATCACCGCCCGTCTCAACTACATCCTGCAGCAACTCGTCCCCAGCTTTCTCGACCGATATTTCAATTTTGACTCCGCTTTCCTCGGCGAAAATTGATGCGGCATCCAGGTTCATGGGTTGGTGGAACGTCAGCATTTGCCCCATGTCCATCAGCTTTCGAACGATGTCCGCCGGCCGTTGACCGATCAATTCGGCGAATTCTTTTACCGTCGTCCGGGGCGTGACTTTCACGCTCTTCCGTCGTGGTTTGGTGATCTCTGCCGGGGTACTATGATGGACATGCTTGGATCGATCATCCCGTCGCTGCACTGGAATCGCACGAAGGTCTTGCCAGCGGGCTGCATCCTCGCGGAGTTTCACATCTTGTTGCTGATCATCTCTGGGGCGACCTACTTTTCGCGCTTTCTTAAGCTTGTCTTTTTGTCCCTCGGCCTCGATGGCCTCGAATGCCATGCTTTTCTTTTTGGCCGTCACAAGTTCTGGAGTCGGCGCCCCGATCGTTGACGGAGCGACGACCGGCTTCACCGGCACCGCTTCCTGCTTCGCAACCAGCGGTGTAGGTGAAGAAATCTCGCTTGGACTTTCTTGCGCTGGAAGAGGAGCGGGGTCGACTAGGCCGCCACCGGCATGCTCGGTGGATGGGGTCGGTGTCGGCACGGTGATTGAGGACACCGGCTGCGCCTGGCGCTCGCTCTCAACGGTCGGCGTTGAAGAAATGGCCTCGATCGGTTCATCTTCTTTTTTTCGCTTGATCAGGATACGGCGCTTGTCAGGCTTGGGCGGCTCTTCGACAACATGGCTCCTTGCCGCCGTGGCTTTACCATGACTCGCATGCTCCGCTGACTTTGCACCGAATTCTCCTTCGATTCCCGTTCCCTGGCCTTTCGATTTTGAGCCCAGTTTATCCAACACTTTCTGAACGATCTCATCGTCGAGCGTACTGCTATGGGAGGAAACCGATGCTCCCATCTTCTTGAGCTCGGGGATGAGCACTCGATTTTCCATTCCTAACTTTTTCGCGAGTTCGTATACACGCATAGCCATGAGACGGTTCCGTTTTCTATCCGCTCGTTGCTTCCTCAGCTCGGGCAGCCTGCCGAGCTTCTTCTTGCAGTCGTTGAGCCTCGGCTTCCTCTGCGAGCGCCGCTTTAATTTCCTTATCGCGCTCGACTTTTTCTTTTTCGTATTCCGTTGCGCTGATGATATCGATCTTCCATCCCGTCAACCGCGCCGCAAGCCTGACATTTTGGCCGTTTTTACCGATCGCCAACGACAACTGCGAGTCGGCTGCGACCACGAGCGCCGACTTCTTCTCTTCGTCGATCCCTACCTTTTCGATCGTCGCGGGGTTCAAGGCTTCAGCAATAAACACTCGCGGATCCTGGGTCCAGGTAATGATATCAATCTTCTCGCCCCGTAACTCACGCACGACCGCCTGCACGCGAGACCCTTTAATACCGACGCAAGCCCCCACCGGATCCACTGCCTTTTCACGTGAGGTGACCGCGATCTTCGTCCGATCTCCAGGCTCTCGAACGACCGATCTGATTTCGATGATCTTTTCCATGACTTCCGGCACTTCGAGTTCAAAGAGTTTCGCCACGAATTGCGGATGACTGCGGGACAGAATGACTTGCACATCCTTCGGCGTACGACGCACCTCCAGCAACATCGCCTTCACGCGATCGCCGCGTCGATATGTTTCACGCGGAATCTGCTCTTGGATAGGCAGGATAGCCTCTGTCTTTCCAAGGTCCACAAGGTAATTCCGCCGCTCCATGCCGAGGATGATTCCCGTCATGAGATCCCCTTGACGCGTCGAATATTCTTTTTGAACCGCTTCCCATTCCGCCTCGCGCACCTTCTGGAAGATGACTTGTTTCGCCGTCTGTGCGGCAATCCTTCCCAATTCGTTCATTTCAATCAGCGATCCGATTTCGTCACCGATCTCCGCTTCACTATCATACTGGCGAGCTTCTTGAAGAGAGATCTCCGCTTTGGGATTGCCGACCGTCTCGACGATGATCTTCTTGGAAACAACGGAAATTTCTCCGGTCTTTGGGTCGATCTCCACTTGGATGTTTTCGGCCTGGCCGAAGCGTTTCTTCGCGGCGGTCTGCAGGGCTGATTCTATGGCCCCGATGACTCGGGCTTTGTCGATTCCTTTCTGACGCCCGATTTCGTCGATCACTGAGATCAGTTCTCGGTTCATACATCACGCTCCTGCATCCGGTTACCGCTTACAATCTCCAATTTTCCAGCCCCTAAATCTTCACGACCAGCTTCGCCTCAGCAATGACGTCTCGATTCAGTCTCACCGTCTGGGGTGTTCGCGTTGCGGCCACCGTCAGGACTACAACCTGCTCATCCACATGCGTCAGTTGCCCGGTGATCCTCCACTGGCCTTCGAGCGGTTGCCGAAGCTTGAGGCTCACCTCTTTTCCAATTGCCCGTTGATAGTCTTGAGATCTCTTGAAGGGCCGATCGAGACCCGGAGAAGAGACTTCAAGGGTATAGGCATGGGGGAACGGATCGGCCACGTCGAGGGCCGGTCCTAGAGCCTTATGTGCCTGCTCACAGTCTGCGATGCTGACTCCACCCGATTTATCGATCAGAACACGAACGATCGCGCGAGGACCTTGCCCCACACACACTACATCAACCAACTCAAGCCCGAGCGTCCATAGGATCGGTGTAATGACTTCGTGCAACCGGTCGGCAACCGGCTGCGGACCATTGCCCGGTATGCTCAACCCATTTTCCTTTGACATGTGTCCAAACAAAAAAGTGGGCATAAGCCCACTTACAGAGGGAGCACCATACCATGCACCCCAGAGCAAAGCAAGGGTACTAACCGGTCAACAACGCCCAGCGAGCGGCCAGCGCTTTGGTGATAGGACCCGGTTGGCCGGAGCCGATGGTTTTCCCATCGATCTGGACAACCCCGAGTACTTCAAGCGTGGTTCCGGTCAGAAATACCTCATCCGCGCGGTGCAGGAGGTCGATTGGTATGAATCGTTCTTCGATCACGATGTCGTCCTTCTTCGCCAATTCTAAAACCACGGTCCGGGTGACGCCGGATAGAATTCGAGGACCTTCGGGAGCCGTGATGACGACCTCATCTTGAACAGCCATGACATTGCTCAGCGCACCTTCCATGACAAAGCCGTCTCTGACCAAAATTGTTTCGAAGACACCGGCCTTTTTCGCTTCTTCACGGGCAAGGACATTGGCCAGGAGATTGACGCTTTTGATATCACAGCGCCCCCATCGAAGATCCTCCCGGGTGCAGGCACTGACGCCGGTACGACGGAGTTCTGGTGCCAGAGGATGAAACTTTCTGATGGTCATGACGACCGTCGGGAGAATATCGGAGGGGAAACTATGCTCACGGGGAGCCACCCCTCTGGTGAGCTGAATATAGATCTTGGCATCTTGATATCCGGCCAGACTGAGTCCTTGTTGAATCCACCGCGTCCATTGAACAGTCGTGTATGGTTGGCGAAGCGAGAGTTCTCGTGCACTCCGATCCAACCGAGCAAGATGCGCGGGAAGCTCGAACGGGATCCCTCGATAGGTCCGAATGACTTCGTAGACGGCATCTCCGAATTGAAACCCCCGATCATCGATGGAAACAGTCGCCTCCTCCCAGGGAAGAAAGCGGCCGTTGATGAACGCGATGTCGGGCATTGACTCAATTCCTGGATGGTGGTTCTGCTTCTATGCTGAACAAGCGCCGATCTTCCGCAGTAAATTTCCATCCCATACGCTTTTCGAAAATCAGCTGATACACACCTGCGTGCACGGCTTTAAATTCGAAGATGCGCTGCCCGTTTTCCACGGCGTTATTGCTTGCGATGCGGAGGAATTCATCACTGAGAAGCGCAAGTCCTTTGGTGTCGTATGACGGCACCCACTGTTCACCTCTGGTGCGATCTTCCCATAGATGGATCAAGAATGACTGGTCGACCATGACCTTGCGACGGTCGCCGCCGTCTAAAGCAGGATTGTGATCGGTACTGGAAATACTCACGTCGATCCCCTGATCCGTGCCGCGATGACCACCGTCCAGCCGGATTTCCCTTTTTATATTTTTCGCCTAGCGCCGATCAGAATATCGTTCCCGTCCACGCGGACTTCGTAGCTTCCTACACAGTACCCGCCGCCGTCGATGCCTTGCCCATTTCTGATATCGAACGCCAGATCATGCCAGGGGCAGGCAATGACGTATCCTTTGAGTCTCCCCTCAATGAGCGGGCCACCCTCATGGGGACAGCTATTATGGATCGCGTACAACTTTCCTTCGACGTTGAACAACGCGATCGGGCGGTCATTGATCTTGACAATCTTTGACTTTCCCGGAGGCAACTCATCGATCTGTGCAACCTTTTGAAACCCATCCATTGTGCGTATTTCCTCTTGCAGTCTCTTAGCCTCTACATACGAAGGGCATACTTGAGCTCGTCGCTTTTTGCAACTCCGGCTTTCTTAATGAACCCCGATTCTGCCTGTATCACATACCGAACAGCTTCGGGTGGCGGCCCCAAAAGGGGGCAAGGATCTTGGGCACAGGGCTCTGCATGCTCCAGCATATGCACCACATGATGACCTTCATCCACCCACAGAATATCGATGGGGAATCGATATTCCTTGGTCGTCACCCGATGCATCCCGTTTTGCTCAAAGATATAAAGCATGCCGCCGTTTGGAGGTAATGCATCTCGAAAGGCAAGCCCAAAGAGCAGCTTCTCCGGCGTGTCCGCCACTTCGGCTTCCAGCTCAACGCCGCTCGGGAACGTCACGACGATGATGCTCGACTCCTTACGTTCGACGAGGAACACCGAAGCACTCATCAGGAGAACAGCGAGCAGGGTCATCATAATGATCCGCTTCTTCCGCTGTTCTCTATTACTCGCCTGGACTTGATCAGATGCCATGCTGACGACGACCGACGTTTTCTTCTCTGTTGGGCCCAATGGCCCATGCACAACAATGACCTAGGTCTTCTGCCCGGATTCCGTTCAGTTGACTTAGAAAAGAATCACGGAATAGAATGCTTTTCCGCGCTCTTACTCGCCATAAGTAGACCGAGGCACTATGGTGTGAGCCGCGTGAACTTGTCAATGCTCTTATAGTCTTTTGACGTGATAAGGAGGCTTGGGTCATGGCTTTATTGATTACGGATGAATGCATCTCTTGTGGAGCATGCTTGCCGGAATGTCCGAATGAAGCAATCTTTGAAACCAGAAGCGATGCTGAGACCAAAGGCAATCACGTCGGCGATGGGCAAGGCGTCGGGGATAACATATATGTGATCGCACATGACCGCTGCACTGAGTGTGTCGGGCACTTTGATGAACCGCAGTGTGCTGCGGTTTGCCCCGTTGATAATTGTTGTATTTCAGACCCTCTCTATCCTGAAACGACGGACGTCCTTCTGGAAAGGGCGAAAACCTTGAACCCTGACAAAGCGATAGATCCTGCCAAAGTATGGAGTGGGGTACGAAACTGATTCCCTCAAGCGAATGAAGCTCCCCGCAGCTTCGCAGACCTCTCGGATGCAGAGGCGAACCCCGTAGCAAGCTACGGGGAATATTCAAGTTTAAGGGCTCTGGTTCTGTCCAGAACCAGAGCCCTTTGTTGCGGTAGACAAAAAAAAGGCCTCGGTGGAACCCACCGAGGCCTTTTCATTGTCTGAATCGAAATACGTTATTTCAGCATCACCAGCTTGCCACCGACATGAGCAGGATGCAGGTGACAACGATATTCGAAGGTACTCCCCGCTGCATAAAACAAATCGCTGGTTGGAATACCGATGTAACGCGTTTCCCCTGGCTTAAGCACTAACTTAGCTTCTAAGGAAAATGGTCCCGATTGATTGGCCGCGCCACTCAGATGGAAGCCATGTTCGGCAGTGGAATTATTCGTCACTTTCAACAGAACCGGAGCGCCCGGACGTGACTTAAAATCGATGACCGTCGTAGGAGGATACCATATCTTCATATTGCCGATTTCGATCGCGAAGAACGAAGCATCCACCTTCAGTTCCTTAAACGGCTGGCCGACGACAGTACCGGTTTCTAGATCGCCCGTCTCAACACCACCAGCTTGAAGCGCATACGAACCAGAAACCCCGGCCAACACCATTCCAAGGCCGAGAAAAACCGCCAACAATGTCTTGCCCATGACTACCCCCCTTGCGAGAAAAGAAGAGATAAATTGAGGCTTGTGAAATCTATGATGTCAAACTTGGAGGACGTGCAGGCTTTTAGTAATCTGCGCCTTTCATCTATTGTCTAGAGCACCGGTTGTCAACACACCATGTAACACGCCGCTCCTTATAGCATAGGGTTCAAAACGGAATCAACCGATTGGGAACGCTGAGGTGGCAATAACCATAGTAACTGATCCGATCTAATCTAACGCCGCCAAGAGGCGGACGTACCCCACAAGAACGACGCCGCAGGGCCGTTACAACCTCCCTCGCTTAAGTATTTCCCGAATATTCCGATACGGCAGTTGAGGAACTGCAGTATGCCCATCATTCTGGCGGTCAATGGAATCGTGGAGACGTATCCGATCAAGCCGGTCGGCCCACGGAATGGTGCGGAATCCCCTGGAGAGCGGGAGCATCAACATTCATCTTCATTGGATCGCTCAGCCTTGGCGGCCCAAACGGCTTATCAACAGCAGAGCAACGAACGGCCACACTTGAAACCTGCAATCCTGGCTCGTGATCTGATGAGTGCTCCGGTTCTCTCTCTTCCATCCGACAGCACCTTGCTTGACGCCTGGGCGGGTATGTCACACAAAGGATTCCACCATGTCCCCGTCACATCGATGCACGACACCCTCGTCGGGATGGTGTCGTATCGTGACCTACTCCACCATGTTCCGGAACTTATCACGGCAGGCGATAAGCGACAGGCCTCCAGGCGGCGATTGGCTGAAATCATGACTTCCCGAGTCCTATCGGCGACACCCGTGACAGAAATTCGCGAGATTGCCCGGGCTATGCTGGATGAGCGGATTCACGCTGTTCCGATCTTGGATCACAATCGCCACCTCGTCGGCATCCTTACCACCAGAGATCTGCTGCAGGGCATCGCGAACCACGGCCCTCTCGAACTCTGGACTTGACTTCCCCTTCACAGCCGGAGGACTGTCCGCTCCATTCAATGGCCGTCGCCGTAACCGATCCGGAAGTGTCGAAGTCTTCAAAATTAAGACAGGTTCGACCATTGTGAAAACGTCGCGGCTTGACCGATAGGGTTTCCGGCAGGATCGATCACGTTCCAGATCAAGGCTTGTTCGACAAGAAATCGCCTCCCGGTTGAAGAGATTCGCACTCCCCGATATCCATCGAAGTAGCCGTTGAGTTTTGCTCGTTCCAACATCTTTCCCCGCTCCGCACGGTCATCCGCCTCAGCCGTGAGTCGCGACGGCGTCTTGATCAATTGATCCCAGGATAGTTCCCACAGGTCCATAGCGGTTTGATTGCCATAGTTCAAGATCGGGTCCGGCTCCGCACCGTGCGACACGACGACAAAGGATGCCTCGAACAACATACGTGCCTGTTGTTTTGCATTGAGTGTCCGCTCGATCAGATCTTTTCCTATCCAATGACGATAGCTGTCCAACAACAGCTGACTCCACTCCACAATACGTGGTTCGTTCCACGGCGCAGTTTTCACGAACGTGGTGGTAACACGTCTTGCGTGGCAGGACAAGCCTCACCCGCCTATGCAGGGACCAAGCCCCGGCGAGGTGTCGCCGGAGATCTAAAGAAGGCACACAGACACCTTGTCAAGACCATGGGACTCCTCTGTATAATGGGCGTTAGCTTAACGAAACAGGAGCGCAGATGGCGGGCAAGACTTTGTTCGACAAAATTTGGGATTCGCATGTCGTCCGATCGGAACCGGACGGAACGACACTGATCTATATAGATCGACAATTGGTTCATGAGGTGACATCCCCGCAGGCATTCGAAGGGTTAAAGCTTGCGGGCCGTCGTCCACGACGACCTACCGCCACACTCGCCGTGCCGGATCATAATGTCCCCACCACAGATCGGCGGTTGGGGATCGCTGATCAAGTGAGTGCTCTTCAGATTCAAACGCTCGAGGACAACTGTAAGGATTTCGGCATCACCCTTTTCAACATGAGCGACATCCGCCAGGGCATTGTCCATGTCATCGGCCCGGAGCAGGGATTCACTCTCCCTGGTACGACGATCGTCTGCGGCGACTCCCACACCTCCACCCATGGGGCGTTTGGTGCTTTGGCATTCGGCATCGGCACGAGTGAAGTGGAGCACGTGTTGGCCACTCAATGTTTGGTGCAGAAGCGGCCCAAGACCATGGAAATACGCATCGATGGAACTCTCTCAGAACGCTGTTCGGCCAAGGATATTATTCTTGCGATTATCGGAAGGATCGGTACTGCCGGGGGTACCGGCTATGTCATCGAGTATACCGGTTCAGCAATAGAGACACTCAGCATGGAGGGTCGCATGACCCTCTGTAACATGTCGATTGAGGGTGGGGCTCGTGCAGGCATGGTCGCTCCCGATGAGAAGACGATTGCCTATATCAGCGGACGGCCACTCGCTCCAAAAGGTGATCTTTTCGAACAGGCTGTTCGGGCGTGGCGGCAACTCAAAACTGATACGGATGCCAAGTATGATAGGACCGTAATATTGGAAGCAGAACAGATCGCGCCGCAAGTCAGCTGGGGCACCAGTCCGGGTATGGTACTTGGTGTGGACCAGAATATTCCGGATCCCAGAACGATGTCGGATGAAAAAACAAAGAATGCCACCGAGCGGGCTTTGGCTTATATGGGACTTTCACCCAACATGCCGATTACCGATATCAAAATCGACAAGGTGTTCATCGGTTCCTGCACGAACTCGCGGATCGAAGATCTTCGACTCGCGGCGAGCTTTGCGAAGGGTAAGAAAGTTGCGAAGACCGTGCATGCGATGGTGGTTCCTGGTTCTGGTCTCGTCAAGCAGCAGGCGGAGACCGAAGGACTGGACCGAGTATTCCGTGAGGCAGGGTTCGAATGGCGGGAGGCCGGGTGCAGCATGTGTCTGGCGATGAATGCCGACGTGCTGAAGCCCGGTGAGCGCTGTGCCTCTACGAGCAATCGGAATTTTGAGGGACGCCAGGGAGCCGGAGGTCGCACCCATCTGGTGTCGCCGGCCATGGCGGTCGCTGCGGCCATTGAAGGACACTTTGTTGATATCCGACATTGGAGCTGATTACACAATGGAACCTTTCACGACACTAACCGGTCTTGTCGCTCCGCTGGATCGCGTGAACGTCGACACCGATCAGGTGATTCCGAAGCAGTTTTTGAAGACGATCAAGCGGACAGGACTGCGCGAAGGCCTGTTCTTTGATTGGCGAAAGCTGAAGGACGGCTCCCCTGATCCGTCCTTCTTTTTGAATCAGCCTCGATATCAGGGCGCGACGATCCTCTTGACCCGCGACAATTTCGGCTGCGGCTCCTCTCGTGAACATGCGCCTTGGGCGTTGCTGGATCAAGGATTCCGGTGCATCATCGCGCCGAGTTTCGCAGACATCTTCTATAACAACTGCTTTCAGAACGGAATTCTTCCCGTGGTGTTGAAAGCGGAAGAGGTGCTCCCCGTCATGAAGGAAGTGATTGACACCGAGGGTTACCAGCTCGCCGTAGACCTGGGCCGCCAAACGGTAACCACCCCGCATGGAACTACCTATCGGTTCGAGATCGACCCCTTTCGCAAGGATTGTCTCTATCGAGGACTTGATGCGATCGGTCTCACGCTCCAGCATGAGAAGGCGATCACGGCCTATGAATCTCGCCGAAAGGCTGAGGCTCCTTGGCTGTTCAGCGACGTCCATCGATAACGGAGGAGATATTGGTGAAACTGTTTGTGACGCTTCTCTTGTTTGTCGGTGCTGCCTACCTCATTGTCGTGTTCAACTGGACCTATTCCGACGGAAGCCGAGCCGGGTACATCCAAAAATTTTCTACGAGGGGCTGGCTGTGTAAGACGCATGAAGGAGAGTTGGCGATGACGACCGTGCCGGGAACGGCGCCTGTTCTCTGGGACTTTACGATCTGGGACGATAAAGTCACCGCGCAATTGTCAGAGGTGATGGGCAAACGGGTGATCTTGCATTACAAAGAGTATCGCTATATTCCAACCACCTGTTTCGGTGAGACGACCTATTTCGTGGATAAGGTGGAAATTCAAGAAGAGTAGTATCAGAGACCAGGATGTTCAAAAAGACCGTTATTTTCACCCGCCCACCCCAGCGCGCCTAGACGCGCCTTTCCACAGGCAAGGCCGCAGTTAGCGAAGAGGCGAAGCGTGCTTTTTGCCGTACGTTGAGTCTCTGAGCGACGCGAGAACGAAGCTGGAGGGCTTTTTCAACATCCTGCTACAGCCATTTCTTTCGGCGGAACCCGATCAGCATAACGGCCGCCACGATTCCCATGCTACCCAATGCCATCGGGTAGCCCCAGGGCCATTTCAATTCCGGCATATACTCGAAATTCATACCGTAGATGCCCGCAATAAAGGTGAGCGGCATGAAAATCGTCGTGATAACCGTCAGCACTCGCATGACGGTGTTCAGCCGATAGCTGACGCTTGAAAGATAGATGTCGAGGCTCGCCGAGACCATTTCACGCAAGGTCTCGATCGTATCGACGATCTGTACCACATGGTCGTAGACATCTCGAAAAAATAGCTTGGTGGGTTCATGTAAAAAAGGGCATTCCGAACGGGACAGGTTGTTCATCGCTTCCCGCAGGGGCCACACGGCGCGCCGCACGAACAACAGCTGCCGTTTGAGCGTGTGAATGTCTTTGAGCGTATCCGGTTTTGGATCGGCGATCACCCGCTCTTGCAGTGATTCGATCCGTTCTCCGAGCATTTCAAGTACAGCGAAATATCGATCGACCACGGCATCAATGAGCGCATACATCAGATAGTCCGACCCATTTTGCCGAAGACGCCCCTTGCCGCCCCTCAGACGATCCCGCACCGAGTGAAAGACATCCGCCCCGTTTTCTTGGAACGACAGGACATAATTGCGTCCAAGAACGAAACTCACCTGTTCGACCACAATGTCCCCTCGCTCAGAAAGCATGAGCATTTTCATAACAAGAAAGAAATAGGTCTCATAGTCATCGAGCTTCGGGCGCTGATCCGTATTGGCGATGTCTTCCAGGAGAAGAGGGTGGAGACCGAACTGTTTTCCGAAGACCTCCAGAACATCGACCTTATGCACTCCACCGACATTCACCCACGTGACGGTTTCGTCGGGAGGCAGCCGAAGTTCATTCATGTCCGTCACGACATGCTCTTCGCATCGGGCCCCGGCATAATTGAACAGGGCAATAGACACAGCCTCGGTTCGCCGTTCACCGATGTGAATGAGCGTTCCGGGTGAGAGTCCCGTCTTCTTCGACCGTTTCTGCAGCAGTTTCATCGTAGCGTGCTTGTACGCAGATTCAGGCGCCAGGTCAAGCCGGTACAAGTCAGCTGCCGATCTCACAAGAGCCTACAGGCTGTTCAAAAAGGCCGTCCAGCAAGGCCGCAGCAAGCGAGGAGGCGAAGCGTACTTTGGATCGTACGTTGAGCCTCTAAGCGCCGCGAGAACGCCGCTGGCGGACTTTTTCAACAGCCTGTTCATTTCTTTTCATCTGTCTCCAAGCCTGCTACTCTTCCGTCATGGCATGGGACTATGAACGTGATGTGCTCATCGATGTGATCCGGAAGGCCGGGCTGGAAGCCTTACGATTCGTCGTCGATGGATTTGAGACGATTCAGAAGCCCGACCTGTCTCCGGTGACCTCGGCTGACCTGGCAGTGAATCAGGTTCTCCAATCTCGCTTGACGTCGGTGTTTCCTCAGGATGGATGGCTCTCAGAGGAGTCGCCTGATGGCCTGGACCGACTTCAAAAAAGACGAGTCTGGGTGGTTGACCCGATAGATGGAACGAAGGCATTCATCAGTGGTGAACCGGAGTTTTGCATTTCGGTCGCTCTCGTTGAACTGGGTCAGCCGGTCGTGGCAGGTATCTTCAACCCTTCCACGGATGAATTATTCACCGCGACTCGGGGGGCCGGTCTTCGTCTCAATGGCAAGTCGGTTACTCCACAAGATACGTGCGAAGACCGAAAACCGATTGTCGCGTTGAGTCCGTGGGAACGCAAAATCGGCCGCTTCAGGTCGCTTGAAATGTCTACCGAAAGCCATCCGATTCGTTCCATCGCCTGGGCGCTCGCCCTCACTGCGAGCGGACGGATCCATGCCGCGGCAACGCTCGAACCGGAGAATGAGTGGGATGTGGCAGCGGGGGCTCTCCTCATCGCGGAAGCAGGTGGGACCATCTCTGACGGCCGCGGACAGGACCTGACCTTTAACCGACGTGAGCCTCGCTATAGCGGAATCATCGCCACCAGCCCGTCTTGTCCCGATGCTCTCAAGCTGCTGACTCGCACGGTCGATGACGAAAGCTGAATGACCGCCTGTCTCGAATACTAAAAGTCGGCTTCCGTCAACCGCCGACAAGCCTCATCAAGATCTTGGTCCGTCTTGGCATAACTGAATCGAATGTAGTTGGCTCCTGCCGCACCGGAGAAAAAGGCTTCTCCCGGTACACCAGCCACGCCGGTTTTCTCTAACAGATACATGGCGCGAGCTTTCCCTGTGTTACCAGGAAGCCGAGACACATCCGCCAATACGTAATAAGCCCCTTCTGGGATCGATGGAGCGAGTCCCGCCTTGGCCACGGCGCTGCAAAACTTATCGCGCTTCAGCTGAAATTCTCGAGCCAGACTTCCATAGAAATCATCGGACAATTTTCGGATCCCGTGAGCCACACCCATTTGAAGCGGCGCCGGAGCACAGACGTAGAGGAGATCGTTCATCGCGCCGATAGCTCTTGTCCAGGGCTGCGCAGCCACACTGTATCCGATCCGCCACCCCGTCACGCTGAACGTCTTGGAATACCCTCCGATGGTCACCGTCCGTTCGGCCATATTCGGCAAGGAGGCCATGCTCACATGCCGCCGCCCGTCATAGAGAAAGTATTCGTAGATTTCATCCGTCATGACGAACAGATCGTGCCGACACGCAAAATCTGCCAGCGCCTCAAGTTCCGTTCGACTGAATATCTTGCCCGATGGGTTGCCGGGCGAGTTGACGATGATGGCCTTGGTCTTAGGTGTCACCGTCTCTTCGAGCTGAGCCGGGTCGAACGTCCATTTCGGGGGCTTCATCTTCACAACCACCGCCACAGCCTCGACCGCGCGCAAGGCACTGATGTGGTACTGATAGTATGGTTCGAAGAGGATGACTTCGTCACCCGGATCAAGCAACGCCTCACAGGCGCAGTGAAATGCGCCGGTTGCCCCGGCGCTGACGGTGATCTGCGTTTCTGGATCGGCTTCAATACCGTTATAGTGCGCCAGCTTGTCGGCGATGGCCTGGCGCAATTCAGGCACACCGTCGAAGCGGGTGTAGACATTGTGCCCATCCCTGATGGCCTTCTCCGCCCCTTCGAGAACGATCGACGGCACCGGTGTGTCACAGACACCCTGTGCCATATTGAGACCCTTCGCGCTCGCGCAAGCCTGGGTCATCGCCCGAATTTCCGATTGGGCGAGATCCACCATCCGTCGACTCACTGTTCGCATCGCTACTCCTTCTTACCTTCTGGATCGGGTCCTTTGTGGCAGAGGATTGGGCCAGCGTCAAGGGGGTCAGAATTTGAAGCGCGATGGGAGCGGTAATTGAAGTCTACGCAGGGAAGTCGTGATTATGCCTGCTCATGTCTTTTCTATGCGCACACCAAAGACTGTCAGCCTGATCTTCCTTTGAAAAGAGCGCCATCATGACATCAGAGACTACCGTGTTGGATGTGTCGACGGCCGACTGTAGAGTCGAATCATTGGTGGAAATGAAGATCAGGATGATCTTGAAATTGTCTTTGTCGTGCTGACTCCCATCGCTCCTACGGCTTCCCCCACAAGGCCTCCAACCGCTGGGCTCGGCCGCAGCTGTATTTGTAATACTTATACCTGAGTGGGTTCTTCTTGTAGTAATCCTGGTGATAGTCCTCAGCCTGGTAGAAGGTTGACGCTTGGACCAGCTGCGTCACGATCGGGGCAGGAAGCCGCTTGGACTGTTCGATCTTACTTTTTGACTCTTCTGAGAGCCGTTTTTCTTCATCGGTTGAATAGAAGACCACCGCGCGGTACTGAGTCCCATGGTCGCAGAATTGCGCGTTCGGCGTGACCGGGTCGATGTTGCGCCAAAAGGCATCTAACAATTTCTGGTATGTAACCTTCGACGGATCATAGATCACTTCGATGGACTCCGCGTGGCCCGTGCGTCCATCTGAGACCTGTTCATAGGTGGGATTGGCGACTGTGCCTCCCATGTAGCCAGATACGACTGCGATAACGCCATCTACTTTTTCAAATGCCTCTTCCATGCACCAGAAACAGCCACCCGCAAAGTAAGCCTTGGCGGTGGTCGGTGCGCTCTGAACTCCGCTTGAGAGCCCTGCTGTTAGAGTCGCACAAGTCACGAGACCGACCACCATGATGGACAAACGTTGAAGAGTAGTCATAGAGATTTCCTCCTTCTCTATCGTCGTCGCAGGACGACAGTTCTTACATCTTACTACGGTGATCACGGCGATCGTGGAGAGGACTGATATCGGTTCAGCTCGCGATGGAAACGATTCTGTTGAGCATGTTTCTGTAGGTTTCGGTCCTCAGACCGGAAGGTAGCCGTACGTATCCTTCCCCGTGCGGCGCACTCGTCGTTGACGCCCGTCCATAAGTTTCATGATCAGCTCAATGGCCTCTTCCGGGGAGGCGGCGGCATTGACCAATCGCTGATCGAGCTTGCGGAAGAACGCCACATCGGCGGGAGAGGCTTCAACGAGAATGACCGGTTTACCCGCCTTTACCGCCAAGGCGACCTCCGACACCGTACCCGATCCGCTCAATCCACACACCACCACGACATGGCTGGTCAGAACATTGATGTTGTTACGGCCACTGCCCATTTCCGTGATAATCGGCACATCTACATGGCGAGACACCTTGTCCTTGGCCGTCGGCAAGATGCCGATGGTTAAACTTCCGCCCACCCGCTTGGCTCCTTCGCAAGCCGCATCCATGACGCCCACGTCACGACCGCCGGTCAAGACCACCCAGCCACGCCGTGCAATGAATTCTCCCAGGACCCGAGCATTGTCGAGGTCCCGCTTTGGAGCTTTGGCCGGGCCCATCACGCCAACCACAAATCGCATCACTCCCTCCTACAGTCCGTTTCCTCTCCTTCAAAACCGAGATGCCGTGAGCGTGACATCGGCATGCTCCCATGCCTGTTGCCATTGCTTTTCCACTGCGTCCGCTTCACGGCCTTTCCGCTGAGCGCGGAGGCTCTGCATGAGTCCAAACTGAGCCCATCCGTTCCTCGGACTCTTCTCTAGATCCGTTCGATAGACTGCCTCCGCCTTGCCGGGCTGACCGGCTCTCAGCAAAGCAGCGCCGAGATAGTGGCGGGTGGGAATCGGCCAGAATGGAGGTTCTGTGTATGGTAACCCCTCTTCCAGCTTGACGGCATCGGTAAACGATGTGATCCCCTCGTCGTACTTCTGGCGGTGCATCGCGAGCTCACCGGCCAACAGTCGTTCCGCGATCTTGAGCAGAGTCCGTTCGGTTTTCTCCTCTGACGTTCGATCACGGCCGAGGCGTTTGGCCATGCCGGCCAGCACGAGGTGCTCGCCCTCGGCCCCGGGCAAGCGGCCTGACGCCGATAGCGCCATGCCTCTTCCCAATCGCCACATCCCCTGTTGCAGACGCAGCGGCTTGGAAGGAGGCGGCTCGCGCAGCAGATCGTCCCACTGTCCGAACCGGATCATCGACCACAAGGGAGTGGGAAGATACAATTCCTTCCATTTATCCTTCCGCGCTTCGTCTTCGGTGATCGTTCCGGTCAGTCGACGTGCCACCTTCAAGGCCTCGGTTTTTCGCCCCTCCATCGCTAAGGAAGCCCAAAGGAAATGCAGATTGTGGGTGTAATAACCGTCGGCATAGTCGCCGCGTAATTTTCGGCCTGTCAAATAGTTGCGATCCACATCCGCGGCATGCGCATTCCGTTCAACCGCTTCATGGTATCGACCGAGCCGCATGTAGATATGGGCCGGCATGTGGACTAAGTGGCCGGCACCCGGCATAAGTCTGGGCAAACGTTCCGCGCAGGCCACCGCTCGATCAAGGGTCGGAGATGCTTCCACGCTGTGGATATAGTAGTGGCAAGCTCCCGGATGATCCGGGAAACGAGCCAGAATCGACTCCAATGTGGATACGAGCTCCTCGGTGCCGGGCCTTGGCCGACCAGCCGCCGTCCATAAATCCCAAGGGCGCAGATCCATCAAGGCTTCAGCGAACAATACGCCGGCATCCGGATCGTTCGGAAACTGCCGCCAGACTAACCGCATCGCGTCCGCATAAGCCTTATCGAGAGCCGATCGCGCATGTGTATTGAGAGCGTATCGCTTGCCGATCGCGTCGATATAGGCCTGCTCGGCCGGGCTCACACGGGCGCGATGAGCGCGGGCTTTTTGTACGGCTTCCCACGCCCGCCGTTCTGCTCCCTTGTCCATCGTCGCATTGATGTTCGGACCGGACGCGAGCGCCACACCCCAATAGGCCATCGCCGCAGCGGGATCAAGACGCGCGGCTTCTTCGAAGGCCATGATGGCCTCCTCATGGTTGAAGGCGTACACGAACCGCAAACCTTGATCAAAGTATTGTTGAGCCTCGTTAGAGTTCGTCGTGATGGGATGGTGAAGCGTGCCGAGATTGTCAAAGAGAGGGACGCGGGAGACAGGGCGTTCAGCGGCCGCGCTCAAATCAATCGCGAATAGACCTAGCCACGGCACCGCCCACAAGAGGAGGCGAAAGATGCTCATTGAGGGTTTTTTAGCAGACCTGACCCGCACCTGGCTAGAGAAACAGGTGTACGTGTAAACAGCACCACGAACGCTGATCAGTAGGATTTATTCTCTTTTACCTGCGAAGTGCTGGGAAAGCGTCGGAGCCGATGGGGCCACAGAACGACCCCAAAGGGTCTAACTTATAGATTGAGTGACGGGCCTTCACTTTTCTGAGAAGCGTGCGGATGCTCATTTTCCTGAAGCGGATGCGGTGTTTCATTTTCAGTCGGTTTCTTCCGACCGATACGGCTTCGCTTGACGGAGGCGGCCGCCGTGCTGGTCGAGGTTGTCGAAAATGAACCGGCTTCCAGCTCCTTACCGAGATGAACGAGGACCTGTTGCTGAGAGCTGACCAAGGACGTGAGTTCTTGAATGTGTGAAGTAAGCCGGGCAATCTCATCCTGTTGCCCGACCAGAAAAGCTCGGAGTTCGGCGGCTTCCTCCGACTGAACAAGAGTCGGTGCCTGGACCGGCTTTTGTAGGATTGTGACCGTTGCAGCCCGAGAATTCTCTGCTTCCTGGACCGGCTCTTCCCCAACATTCGGACGGAGGTGATCCTGTTGAATCGTGGCGTGCTCCATCGTTCGGTCGGGCAGCGCAAGCGGTTTACGAATCCGTGGAGAGGTCTCGTCCTCATACCGCGTCACATACGCAAAGAGATCAACCATCTTGCGCCAGCAAGCAGCTCCGGCATCGAGCAGGAGCTGACCATAGGGTGCGGGCACAGGACGAGCTTCATCGATTTGCTTCTGCGAAGGAATGCGATGAATGAGGTTGATCGGTTCTTTGTTGAATCGCGGGGCCATATGACGGATCCCCTTCATTCGGACCTAGTAGATTGCTACTGATGTACCTACTCCTTCGTGGCTGGAAGAGTCAACCCTTTTATTATGCGACGCTGAAATATATTCGGAGTCCTTACGATAATCCTAAAATCGAGTCACACTCGAAAAATGAAATTGGGGCAGGGCCATGGCCGGAACCAGCATCTTACCGGTTTCCGAATTGACCGCCTCCATCGGCGAGGTCCACATGTTGATGTGTCGAAACACCTGGAGGGGACTCTCATGGAAGCGGAAATTCTTGACTGCCGAGACAACCTCCCCCTTCTCAACCAAAAATGTCCCATCCCGCGTCATACCGGTCAGCATGAGATCGCGAGGATTCACGGGGCGGATGTACCAAAAGTTCGACACGAGAATTGCTCTTTCCGTGTCTTTGATGAGGTCCTGAATCGAATGTGCCGGAGGCCCCTCGACCGACAAAGCAGGGGCCTCCAAGGTCGGAATGCTTTTCACGCCATGCGCCTTCGCCGTAAATCGATCGTAAGCCAGCTGCGTTAGGATCCCTTGATCGATCCACAGCGAATCGGTACTCGGCAACCCCTCATGGGTAAATCCCTCTCCAAGCAGGTCGGCATGATCAGGAACGTTTTTGAGTGTTAACCGTTCGTCCACGATCGCTTGTCCCAGCTTGCCGGCGAAAGGGCTCGTCTTTTTCACATAAGACTTGGCATCCAGCGCCCAAATCAGCCACGCCCAAAGGCCCGCCACGGCTGCCGGTTCAAGAATGACGGGATACCGCCCAGCCGGCATCTCGCGCGCAGAGCGACCTCGCTTGGCTTTGGCAATGGCCGCCAAGGTCCGCTCTTGAACCTTCAAGTGATCGATCGACCGATGGGCGGTCGCACTCCAACCGGTCGCATCACCGGCTTGGACCGTCAGGCTGAACTTCGCATCTGCTCGACGTTCGTAGCCGAACAGTCCGTTGCCGGTGGCAATCCCTACTGCCGTCGTCGACGACGAGACGATACCGGCCGCCATGAGGTTCTCCATCCGGCAGTGCCCGATCGCTTCATTGGCATACTCCAGACGTTTGACCGGCCCTGCCGCCAGGGTCTCCGGTTTCGCCGTCTCTCGAACAGGGAATATGCACGGATCGGGAGGCGGAAGATATTCGGGATCGACCGGTGAGACCCGAGCGATCCGTTCAGCGCGTGCCAGCACATCCTGAATCGCGCCGGCGGTAAAATCCGTCGTGCCGACGGTCCCATGCCGACCCCCGAAGGCGACCGTCACGGCCAGAGAGCCTCGTCTCGCATCGACATTTTGAATGACTTGATTATTGGCGAACCTGGTCGTTCCGGCATGGTGATCGCGAAGCCTGACGATCGTATGATCAGCGGACGAGCGGGTCATGACCAGATCGCTCAGAAAACGAAACTCGTCGGAGCCGGTCATCTTCGGCCAAGTGCCGCTCGATACGGTCATGAGCTTTCTTCTCCTCGGATCACGTGAACCTGGCGAAATCTCGCGGGAGCGGCGGCATGGGTCATCCAGCCGGACTGGCCCGGCTGCCCCTTCCCACACGTAATGAATCCGTACCGCCGGCGAAAAGATCGGTCAGCCACTCCATCGCAGTTGTTCCAGAATTCCGGCGTGATCCCATGGTAGATCACATCCCGCAACATATGGGTTCTCCTGCCGTTTTCGATCAACCAGAACGCGTCACCGCCGAACTGGAAATTGTAGCGGCGCTGATCAATGCTGTAGGACCCATGGCCTTCGATATAGACGCCCCGTTTCACGTCGGCAATGAGCTGCTCACGCGTCGCCTCGCCGGGCTCAAGTCCGATATTGGCAATCCGTACCATCGGAATATTTCCCCATCCATCAGCCCGATTGGAGCCACAGGAACGAGATTCGCCGATCTTCGGCGCCACTTCACGGTTCGTACAGTATCCGACGAAGATCCCGTTGCGGACGATGTCCCACTTCTGACAGGCCACTCCATCATCATCGTAGCCGGTCGCGGCCAAAGTTTCCGGTTCGGTGTTATCGGCAACTAAATTCACATGCCGCGAGCCATAGCAAAAGGTGCCGCGCTTCTCCGTCGTCAAGAAACTTGTACCGGCATAATTGGCCTCGTAGCCAAGCGCTCGATCCAGTTCGCTCGGATGGCCACAGGATTCATGGATGGTCAACGACAGATGTTCAGGATCGAGCACCAGATCATACTGGCCGGCGTCAACCGCCGGCGCCTTCACCTTTTCGACCGCTTGGTTGGCCACACGTGACGCTTCCCGTAGGAAATCCGCTTCCTCGATCAGTTCAAAGCCTTTCCTGAGATGCGGCGTATTGAAGCTGCGCGATGCAAATCGGCCTTCATGCAGCGCCGTCGCCGTACAGTCACCCTGTCCCGCGAGAAGATCGAACACCAGGTGTGACCCCTCGGTCGAGACAAACAACTTTCTGTCCCGACGCGCCCAGAGACTTGCGCTGCTTCGCGCGATGCCGGATTGCCGTTGCAAGACCTCCATGGTGTTGAGCAATAAGTCGGTTTTTTTCTCCAACGGCACGCTGAAGGGGTCGATGCGATACGGTGTGACGATGCGATCGCGGTGAACCGGCTCCGATGCCAATCGCACCTTCTCAAGGGCCACCGATGCAGACCCTCGGGCAATCTCAACAGCCAGGCCCGCCACCCGCGGTACTTCTTCCAACGACAAGACCGAACTCGCGGCGAACCCCCAGGCCCCGTGATAAAGCACCCGCACGCCGAAGCCTATGTCTCTAGCATCTCGAACCGAAGAAATTCTGCAATCCTCGCCTTCGATATGCTCCGTGCTGCTGTCCTGAATGCGGATATCGGCATACTCGGCGCCGGACTTCGCAATACGTTTCAGCGCGAGCTCGGCGAATTCATCCCAAGTTGGATCGCTCATGCCTGCCGACTCTCAAGTGAAAAAAAGGATGAGTCAGTATAACAGGCTATGAGCAAAACGGTGAGCGTTTCGAGATCGAACAATGCTAGCGTCACCGCCGATAGCCGTAACGATCACTGTAGCTCTTGGCCTCGGCGGTGAAACGTTTTTGAGCAGGGGACGCTGCTTGCGTCCGCCTTCACCGATACTCTCGTGGTGTCTCCTTCACAGCCGCCCCTTCAGCCGCTCATAGCCCTTCTTTAACTCGTCGATGGCCAGGCCCAGCGCGGTGCTGACGGATTCTGCGGTCTTGCCGGCTTCCTCCCGCGCTGCCTCCAGTTTGGGTCTTATCTCCTCCCACTGCTTCTCCAGGCCGGCCCATTCGTCCTTGGCGTCCGCCTTCGCCAGGTGAAGTTGAACTTGAAGCTCGTCGCGCTGCTGCTTGAGATACTCCACCGCTTTCGTCATCTGTTCTTTTGCGTCTGCCATGGGTTTTGCTCCTTTTTAGAATGTGGAAGTGCGCTGTTGTTGCTTCTGTTCGACCGTGACCTTGTGAACCTTGCCGGTTGAGTCTCCCCGAACACGCAATCGGGCGTGCGTCCCTCAAGCACGGTGATGGTCACACCGCAACAGTTACCCCATTACGCGTGAGCACATCAAGCAGCTTTGGAATATCCGGCGATCCAGGGGGAATCTCCTTGTCGATGGCCGTGAACATCTGAGCCGCTAACGCGCCGGCTCCCGTAATCTCGAGCATCTGACCTCCGCCGCTTCCGTAGCGAAAGCCGTGTACGGTTCCTCCAGGAACGTGCACGAGAGTCCCAGCGGTGCAGGCATAGTTTTTCCCGTCGCATAGGAAGTGAATCTCGCCTTTCAAGACGTAGAACGCTTCGTCCCAATCGTGGCAATGTGGCGGAGGGCCGGTTCCTTCCGCGCCCTGCTGCAAGGTGATCCCATAGCTTTGCGTCGCCGCGTTCGACGCCAACACCGTTACCTCTGTTCCGACCACGTTCAATGCGGGCTCATGCTGATCCGG
>JAHBWU010000029.1 GCA_019636835.1 Nitrospira sp. | reverse complement strand
GGACGACGTTCACACTCTGTCTGCCCGTGTCCAGAGAACGTTCCTTGGCGGAGAAGGAAGCATGAAAGGGTTGACCATTCTGCTGGTCGACGATGAGCCCTTGATGCGCCTTTCCATGATGGACGCATTGGAGGCCGTCGGTTGCGATGTCCGAGCGGTACCGACCGGTACGGATGGGATCGAAGCGATTCGAGACAAGACGTTTGATGTGGTGATCACCGACCTCCGATTACCGGGTGTGGATGGGCTGACGGTGCTCCAGACTGCCAAAGGCAAGGAGCCCCAGACGGAGGTGCTCGTGATTACCGCGCATGGATCGGTAGAAACAGCGGTTGAAGCCATGAAACTGGGCGCATTTGATTACATCACAAAGCCGTTCCAGATGGATGAATTGCTCCTGATCGTTGAGCGGGTCGGCAGCATGATCACACTCCGTCGGGAGAATCAGGATCTCAAACATCAGCTTGAAGACAAGTTCTGCTTCAACGGCATTTTAGGAGCGAACAGTCAGATGCGCGCCGTGCTGGACAAGATCAAGCTCGTGGCTGAGACCGATTCCACCGTTCTGATCGTCGGAGAGAGCGGAACGGGCAAGGAACTGGTCGCCAATGCGCTGCATCAGAACAGCGCGCGGAAAGGGTATCCGTTGATCAAAGTCAGCTGCGCCGCGTTGCCGGAGACGTTGCTGGAAGCGGAACTCTTCGGCCATGAGAAAGGCGCCTTTACAGGTGCGTTGCGCCAGCGTCGGGGGCGATTCGAAATGGCGAATCGAGGGACCTTGTTCCTTGACGAAATCGGTGAAATCTCGCCCGTCGTGCAGGTGAAACTCTTGCGCGTCCTGCAAGAGCGGACCTTCGAACGGGTCGGGAGCAATGAGCCGATCGAAACGGATGTGCGGGTCGTGTGCGCCACACAGAAAGACTTACGTAAAGAGGTGGCTCAGGGCCGGTTCCGCGAAGACCTCTTCTACCGGCTCAACGTCGTGCCCATCGTCGTTCCACCGCTCAGGCAACGGCAAGAAGACATTATGGTGATCGCCGATCATGTCCTCGAAACATGCTCGCTCAAACTGAACAAGCACTTACGCGGGTTTTCCCAGCAGGCGCGTGAATTGTTGCTCCGTTATTCGTATCCGGGGAATGTGCGGGAGCTGGAAAACATGGTCGAGCGGGCCGTGGCCCTCGGGCGAGATCGGGCAGCGGTTCAACCGGCCGACCTCTGTGGATCTCAGGCGTGTCCTTTCTTGGGGGGTGTTCCACAGGAATCCTGCGGATTCTGCAGCGAAGGATTGACCGGAGGGAAAAAGAAGAAAGATGCGACCTTGACTTCGTTGGTCACCGCGCGAGAAAGTTTTGAGAAGGACTACATCGTCTCCGTATTGGAACGTGTCGATGGGAGCCGCACCACCGCCTCGAGAATTTTGGGATTGTCCCGAAAGGCTCTTTGGGAAAAGTGCAAACGCTACGGCATCCCCTCGGCGTACAGCGATGGCGAGGATGGGGTCTGAAGCGGTTCGCGCCTATGCCGGCGGGTGTCCGAATTGCTGAACGTTCCGGGAACGAAATTGTCGTGTTGTGCAGTGCGTTGAAATAATCTACTGGTGGAGGGATATACGCTATGAATCTGTGGTATCGAACCATCAATGTTTCACTGGGCATTCTTCTATGCGCGGGAGTCGCCTCTGCCGCCGAACCGGCCGAAGTGGAAAAGTTCGTCAACGCCCGAATCGAGATCGGTGAGATGATGACGAACTATTTCAAAGGTGGTCAGAGTTATGGGGAGGGACAGCGTCCGTCCCAGGAGCAAATGCGACAAATGGGAGCAGACATCAATGGCAAGCTCACGGCGCTTCTCGCCAAGCACGATTTGACGCTCGATGACTATCGCAAGCGCAGTCCGGAGATTTTTGCGGATGATGCGGCGGTCAAGGGCTATCTCAACGAGCATCCGGACCTCAAACAACGGTACGAGGCGCTTCCACTCGATCGAATGGGGCGGGGTGGCAGTACGGGGCGAGGGTATTAGATCCGATCGCGCACTCATGGAATACAAACACCTTGGTCGGTCTGGAGTGAAGGTCAGTCGACTCTGTCTGGGCACGATGAATTTCGGGCCGCAGACGAGCGAGCAGGACAGCTTCGCCCTGATGGATCGGGCCTTGGAGCTCGGTATCAATTTTTTTGACACGGCGAACGTGTACGGCTGGAAGCTCGGTGAAGGCTGGACAGAGCAGATCATCGGCCGTTGGTTCGCACAAGGGGGAGGCCGTCGGGAGAAGGTGGTGTTGGCCACGAAGGTGTACGGTCGCATGGGGGAATGGCCGAATCAGTCCCGCCTCTCGGCCATTCACATCAAGCGAGCGTGCGAGGACAGTCTCCGACGGTTGAGAACAGATTGGATCGATGTGTATCAGATGCATCATATCGATCGTGAAACATCGTGGGACGAAATCTGGCAAGCGATGGAGCAGTTGGTCCGGGAAGGCAAAGTGGTGTATGTGGGCAGCAGCAACTTTTCCGGTTGGCACTTGGCCCAGGCTCAGGAAACCGCGCGTAGCCGTCACTTTTTGGGGCTGGTGTCGGAGCAAAGCCTCTATAACCTCAATGAGCGCACGATTGAACTGGAAGTCATCCCTGCCTGTGAGGCCTACGGCATCGGTCTGATCCCGTGGAGTCCGCTCGGACGGGGACTGTTGGCCGGTGTTCTACAGTCCGACAACATTGGCCGGCGCGCGGACGCGGACTTGAAACAAGAGGTGGTCAAGTCCCGTCCCAAATTGGAAGCTTACGAGGGGCTGTGTGCAGGGATCAGTGAAAGCCCGGCAACCGTCGCGCTTGCCTGGCTGTTGCACCAACGAGCAGTCACGTCACCGATTATCGGCCCACGCACGATGGAACAGCTGGAAGGGGCCATGAGGGCATTGAGTCTTTCACTGAGCAGCGACATCTTGAAACAACTGGACGAGCTCTTTCCTGGTCCCGGCGGAGCCGCGCCGGAGTCCTATGCCTGGTAGATCAGGCTCTCTAGTCCTACTTTTTCCTTCCACCACCATCCATTCGGCTCTGGCTGGAGAAAAATTGGTCCCTGGATCTTTTCACCATTCGACGAGCCGTCTTTCTTCTTCTCAGCCCTTGACAGATACGAAACCTCGCTCCTGATGCTGAAAAGCTCCATCCACAGAAAAGTTAAGAACCTGTGGATAGTGATCTGAATGGTGGCAATTTCCGGGTGGCGGCTGGACGTGATCATATGGTGTCAAGCATATTCTTCTAGATATATGTGGAAACAATCAGAAATATCACGTAAACCACTATTACTTGTGGGTCACCCGACATCCGGCGGATGCCTAAAAAATGGGCGATTCGATAAATCCATACGCCATTCGCACCATTTTCCGCGATAAAAGCAACTTATTCACAAGGTTATCCACAGAAGATGGGGAGGGGGAATTTTCATGCCAGTTCGGCAGGTAGTTCGTTTTCCAATGGGAAAATTTGTCGCGGGCTACAGAAGCAGATGTACAGATCTGAGAGAGAGGACAGAACGGCTATCAGGCATATGACGGAGCATGACCCGGCTTCCATTTGATACTGCAACCGATGCTGGCTCTCTGGTTGCCATCGACAGGCTTGCCGCCCAGCACCGCTTGGATGGCGGAGCGGAGATCACGGCCGGTGACCGGCTTGTTGTTGGCAGGACGACTGTCATCCAATTGGCCGCGATACACCAGCAGCCTGTCACGATCGAAGAGATAGAAGTCAGGAGTGCAGGCCGCTCGATAGGCCATCGCAACGTCCTGTGTCTCATCGTGGCAGAATGGAAAGGTGAAGCCTAGACGCTGAGCCATTTCTTTGAGCTTGGGTGGCGCGTCATCGGGGTACCCCATCGGGTCATTGCTGCTGATGGCGAGAATTCCTAAGCCCGTGTTCAGATAGTCGCGCCCAATCTTCGCCAGCTCCTGCTCGACATACACCACATAGGGACAGTGCCGGCAGATAAACATGATCAGGAGCGCGGTCTTGTCTGAAAATGAGCTGATCGAATAGGTCTGCCCGCGTACCACATCGCGGAGCTCGAATGCAGGAGCCGGGGTGCCGAGAGGGAGCATGCTGGATGTCATAGCCATGTGATCGTGTCTCGCCAGGACTTTCAGTAAGAGGATGCCGCATTCCTTCAGTTGGGTCAAGTCGCAGTAAAGGGCTGCGTTTCTTGCGTCATGGTTAAGGGAGAAGATATGCTGTCACACATCGTTGGAAGATGTGGGCGAACGATTACAGAAATGAGTTGTACAGACGATAAAAGGAGGGCGAGCATGCGGATGATCTGGTTGTTGGTGCTGCTGCTGGCGTTTCCGGTTGTGGCGCTGGCGCACGATGAGATGAGGCCCGAGACGCCGACCCTCACGGTCAGCGAAACCGGGACGATGACGCACGCGCCGGATACGGCCTTCGTGACGTTCGGCTTGGAGGCTTCCGGCAAAGCACTCGCCGAGGCGCAGAAGCGGAACAGCGCCGTCATGAGCAAAGTCATGGACCGACTGCGGGAGTTACAGATCGACAAGGAGCTGATCCAAACCTCGTCCTTTACGGTATCCCCGCACTACCGACCGCTGCCTACCCGCCCAACCGATGCGCCCCCTGCTGCTCCGGAAATCATCGGCTACGTCGTCAGCAACATGGTGACGGTGGAAATCCGCGCCCTCGACAGAGTCGGCACCGTGATAGAAGAAGTCTTAAAGGCCGGCGCGAACAGCTTTCATGGGTTGCACTGGGGGTTGCGCGATGAACAATCGGTGCGGCTGAGTGCATTGAAACAGGCTGCTGCCAAGGCGCGTGAAAAAGCGGCAGCCCTGAGCGAGGCGCTGCACGTGAAACTCGTGCGAGTGTTATCGGTCACTGAGGGGGGTCATGTGGTCAGACCTGCCTCTCGCGTGGCGCGCATGGCGATGGAGGCGAGCGCAGGCGAGGTGCCGATCTCGCCGGGGGAGCTGAAGATCGAGGCCACGGTGACGCTGGTTTACGAAATCGCGCCGAATTGAAGTGCGGCGTTTCTTTGCAGGATTCCGATCATCAGCGGAGACATTGGAGGCGATCGAGGCAGACATCAAAACGATTGAGAAAGACATCTTGCGGGAGATGTCGGAATAGCTGTTGCAGACCATGGGGCTTAGTGCTAGCATTATGCAAGCTTATTCCATTTGACCGAAGGAGGCCTGCAAATGGCACAGGTTCTTGTTCGAAACCTGCAGGATAAAGTTGTGGCGAGGCTCAAGAAGCGAGCCAAGACTCGAGGGCGGTCACTTCAAGCTGAAGTCAAGACGATCCTTGAGGAGGCTGCCCAAGAAGAGCCGGGCGACTTCTGGAAGGAAGCCGAGCGCATCCGTGAACGGCTCAAACGGTCTGGGAGGAAATTCAGCGACAGCGCCGCGTTGATCCGCGAGGACCGCGATCGGTGATGGCATATATCATTGATGCGAGTGTCATTCTCAAATGGTTCATCCCGGAGGAGCACAGCGAGCGAGCCTTGCGACTCAAAGACTCCGACGCGCGTCTGCATGCCCCCGTCTTTCTCACCCTGGAGGTCGGCAATGTTTTATCCAAAAAGCGTCGCCGTGGCGAATTGACTGCGCAGGATGCCGAGGATATCTGGCGGGCATTTCGACGCGCGCCCATCCGTCGGCACGCCGACGAGACGCTGGTGCTAGCCGCGTTCGACCTCGCTCACCACACGAGGCAGAGTTTATACGACAGCTTGTACCTGGCCCTGGCCATGCAGCTGAACCTGACATTTTTGACGGCCGATCGAAAGTTTTACCAAGCGCTGCAGCACAGCGAGTACCACAGTCGGCTGCTCTGGATCGAAGATTTCTCATGAAATGGAAGCCCTATTCAGCCTATCGGCCTATAAGGATTCCGGTGTGGTTCTAACGGTGCCGATCCCCTCGCACCTCGGCCATCGAGAAGGTTGACTCATAACTTGACTCATACTTGACTTATTTATTATGCTGGCCTTATGGCGTTTCAACCAAAGTTCAGCATTACCCCCACGACACTCAGAGAGCTGGAAGCCATCGCGGGCATGCGGGAGCGTATCCTGGCGGCCACGATCCAGGTGCCGTGGATTCCGAAACTGCAGCGCGATGCGCGAGTGCGGAATACTCATAGTTCCACGGCCATTGAAGGAAATCCCCTCACGCTGGAACAGGTACGGCTCATCGAAGAGGGATATGGTCTACCAGCCGAACCGCCTCGTTCGCAACGGGAGATCCTCAACTATCTAGCGGGACTTCGGTTTATCGAACGACACAACAAGAAAAAACGGATCGGACACACAGACGTCTTAAAGTTACATAAGCTGCTCGCCACAGAAGTGATGGATCAAGGCTCTGCAGGCCGATATCGAGACATGCAAGTCTACGTGGGTCAATACACACCACCGGCGCCGGATATGGTCAGCGGGTTGATGAGCGAGCTTCTGGAATGGTGGAATGATCGGGCTCGCGAATGGTCACCGGTCGTTTCATCAGCCATACTCCATTACCAGTTTGAGGACATCCATCCGTTTGCCGACGGAAACGGGCGCACCGGAAGGGCCTTGGCACTATGGGAACTCTACCGTCGAGGGTTCGACACCCACCACATCTTTTCAGTCGATGAAGTGTATTGGGAGGATAGGCCCGCCTACTACCAGGCGCTTGCCAATGTGAGAAAGCAGGGAAGTGATCTCACAGCCTGGGTTGAGTACTGTGCCGGAGCGTTGCGAATTACATTGGACCGGGTCTGGACTCGCATTCAGCATCTCCTGGCCGGTTCGGGACCAAACAAAGTGCTGTTGCGCCCACGCCAAGAACAGCTGCTTCGGTTGCTCAAGGACCGGGGTGCGATGACGCCCAAAGAGCTTCGTGAGGGCTTACGCGTTTCCAAACAAGGAGCCATGGATCTTTTGAAGCCGCTCATGGAAGCTGGGTTGGTGCAACGAAGCGGAACGAAGAAGTCAGGCCGGTATAGTCTGGCCTAAATACTCAGAAAGTGATGGATGGGACTGTGGACCCGTCATGACAACAAATCCGAATATCCAACAAAACATCGGCCAAGCCGGACAGGTTGCGTCTTATGCAGAGCTTGAGCAGCTTGTCTATGCGTTCGAAGAAGTCCTGAGACGGTTTGGTATTCCGATCCAGCCAGGCTCTGAGCTTGAGAAGGCGTGCTGTTCCGTTCTGGAAGTGATGGGCAAGAGTCAGAATGCCCATATCTGCGATCCACAGAAGGATATCCGTCATGAATTCAGAGAAGTACTGGGTATTTGGGTATTCCTCCGGCAAATCGTTCGATTGAAGGACCACGCATGTTTTCCGCAGTTTGCCCCGCATCTAGCGTTGCTGAACAAGGGAACGGTAGTTCAGAACACGCAGGCTCCCTTGTGTCAGGAGGCTACAAACAAGATTTTTGAGCTTTTGTTTGCCTTGGCATTGCTTGATCTCAGCGATGATGTAGTTCTTGACCACCCTTTCTCGGCTAAGGGTGACAATCCCGATGTGTTGGCAACGATTGACGGGCAATGCTGGGGCTTCGCATGCAAGACCATCTATGGCTCGTCCGGGAAGACCTTTTATGACAACCTGAAGAAAGGAGTGGAGCAGATTGAAGCAGCTCCTAAAGCTCAGGTTGGCATCGTGGTCATGAATTTTCGAAACATCATCAACCACGAGAAGTGCTGGCCTATCCTGAACGAAGTCGAATACCAAAATGGTGCGGAACCGATTTTTTCGGCATACAGTCAACCAGAAGAGTTTGTTCGTGAGCGCATTATTGAAATGGTCGGACAAAAGCATGACCAGGTAGTTACCGAGATCGGCCTTCTTGACATCATGAAGCTATTTATTGGTAAAAAGACTTTGTCTGGGTATCTCGCCTATTGCCCGACATGCACCGGAAGGGATACAACCCAGGGACCAGTTCCTCGGTCAATCAATATGCTGGTTGTTGGAGAGTTCGGCAGCGTGCAAGCCCATCGAGGGACAATTGAGAAAATCAACTCGGCATTGCATGAATGTTCGCAATGATGAGAAGAGGCCGCGCGGGGTTCGTCGTCATCCAATAGAGGTGCTACTGGGGTTGAGAATCCGTTAATCGTTCATCCTTCCGTCTTCTCTCCCCCGTCCCACAGCTTCACGGTACGATCCCATCATGCACTGGCGAGGTGTTTGCCGTCCGGAGGGAAGGCTAATCCTCGGACTCCTCCGCTATGGCCTTTGAGAGTTCGGAAGTTTCGCCCGGTGGCCTCCACCGGAAGCGAAAAGCCTCCTCGCAGATGATTTCTGGGACCTAAAAGAGTATCCTTCCGCTCAGGAGTTCAAAATACGATGATGCAACCAGGGGGGGAAATTGGCGCAGTTCAAGTTACTATCGCTGAAATGGTACGGCGTATTGTCAAACGATTCCATCCGGAGCGAATCATTCTCTTCGGATCACATGCCCGCGGGACTGCCGGTCCGCATAGCGATGTCGACTTGCTTGTTGTCATGCAGCCACAAGGTTCTAAACGAAGACGAGCGGTCGAGATCCATGGATTACTGGCTGGGATGGGCCTTCCCAAGGATGTCATCGTCGTAACTCCTGAAGAATTCGAAGCATACCGAGACGCGCCAGGGACTGTGATAAGAACAGCGTGGCAAGAAGGAAAGGTCCTGCATGACCGTGCGGCCTAAGGACGAAGACCTTGTCCGGGGTTGGATTCTAAAGGCCGAACATGACTTGCTCAACATCGAGAACAATCTCGCCGCACAGGAGATCCCATGGGATACCGTTGGTTTTCATGCGCAGCAATGCGGAGAGAAATACCTCAAAGCTCTCCTCGTTTCTCGGCAAATCGACCCCCCAAAGATTCATGATCTGACCGAGCTCTATGCGCTATTGCCGGAAGGCCTGCTGGTAGACTTCGACGTACGCTTACTCGAAGAATTGAATCCTTACTCGATTGAAGGACGATACCCTGGAGTGTGGGAGCCGATTGAACAAGCAGAGGCACTTCGGGCTGTTGAGGCTGTGAGGCCGTAAAGACGAATTTCGTAAAACCCTGATCTTTCGTTTGGTTTCTCGCTTTTATAAATGAATCAATGACTTATAGCATTCTATCTGTTGTAATGGCTTCCATCAGTTTCAATATTTTTGACGACTTTTAGCACAATTTTAGCACATACGATTTACGTAAAACGTAAAAGTATGATAGGTTGGATCTCGTGATTCGTGGGTTTCGTGACAAGGCGACGGAACAGCTCTTCGCCGGCAAGATCGTGAAGGAGTTTTCCAGTTTCAGAAAGGTGGCCGAGAGAAAACTTACGATGCTCGACAACGCGGCCGATCTGAAAGATCTCCTCTCACCGGCGGGAAATCGACTTGAAAAGTTGAAGGGGGATCGGATTGGACAACACAGCATCCGAATTAATGATCAGTGGCGAATTTGTTTTGTGTGGATGGCTGATGGCCCCCACGAGGTTGAAATCACCGATTATCATTGAGGGAGCCCACCATGACTAAGAACGGTATGCGACCGATTCATCCAGGCGAAATCTTGCTGGAAGAGTTCATGAAGCCGTGCGATCCGCCTATCAATGCCAATTCACTCGCCAAAGCCCTCGAAGTGCCGGCTAATCGCATCACTGCCATTATCAAAGGACAGCGTGGTGTGACGGGAGATACTGCAGTACGTCTGGCCACGTTTTTCGATACCAGCGCTGAGTTCTGGATGAATCTGCAGAAGACCTATGAGCTACGGCTTGCCGAACAGGCACTGCCGGTGAAGGTCAGAAAGCATATTGAGCAATCAAGGGAAGCTGTCTCCGCATGATACCTCTCCCAGAGTTGCTGCCATTAGCCCCGCGCCGATTCCTTTGTGTATCTAGATCCTCTGTGTGGTAAATACACTCGAACGTAGAGCCCTGCTGTTCGAGAATCCCGTCGGCAGTAGATCTGAATCGTTCCTCAATCGAAAGCCCAAATTCATTTGCGACCTAGAGATGCCGTGATAGCTTGGAGTGTATGGCTATCCGGTCAATCGTCAGGAACATTCCTAGTTGGACACTTCTCTTCAGCCTGCTTGTTGCCTGCACGAGCGTAGACACTTCGGTCAAGGTAACACAGCGAGGGTGGATCCTCGAATTACCTGAAGAGGAGCGTGTGGCCGTCACGAACTTGCTTCGGTCCAAGCAATTTGGTGATCTTGATAAACGAGACCACGAACTTCAGCGCCAATATGAACGGGGTCAGATCGATGATCGATCATTGACCCTGGAGTATCAAGAACGATTCGCCAGGCGATCCGCCAAATTCTGCCGTCCGCATGTCTCGCATGATCTCTAAGGATTGGGGGAAATGAATCCGGACAGTTGTTTTGCCGCCTGCGGTAGAGCTGTGCGAGGTTACTCTTCCGCCTTCTTTCCCCCTTCCCATAGTTTGACGGTCCGATCCCAGGAGGCGCTGGCGAGGCGTTTGCCGTCGGGGGAAAAAGCCAGACTTCGTACTCCACCACTGTGGCCTTTCAAGGTACGGAAGTTGCGGCCTGTAGAAAGATCCCAAAATTTGATCGTCTGATCGTCGCTTCCACTGACCAACACTTTCCCATCAGGGGAAACAGCGAGACTGCGGACCCAGTCCTTGTGGCCGGTGAGGGTTTTTCCCTCGATGGCGTTCGGCATCTCGAAGAGCTTGATGGTGGCATCTCGGCTGCCGGTAATCAACAGTTTGGCGTCCGGGGTGAAGGTCATGGCCCCGATCCAGTAATCCATCGGTTTTTGGAACCTGCCGTCATCCTCGATATAGTAGCCGCGGGTCTCCGTGTTATCCTCCTGAGACTGCTGCCAATGACCTTCGTGCAGCACCTTCTCTTCGCCGCTCGGGAGTACCTCCCAGACTTTGATCTTCCCAATGTCGGTCCCGCTGGCAAGATGAATTCCGTCCGGGGAGAAGGCCACACAGACCGACCAGTGATGGTCGTACTCATCCTTCCCGAGCAACGTCATCAGGTCAGTGCCCGTGGTCACCTCCCAAATCTTGATGTCTTTGTTATGGCTGCCGCGTGCGAGCATGAGGCCGTCCGGCGAGAGCGAAAGGCTGCAGACGTTATGATCGTAACGTGTGAACAAGAGTTTCATCGGCTCGCCGGTCTTGCCGTTCCATAACCGGATCGTGCGGTCTTCGCTACCGGTGGCGAGGGTCTGTCCGTCCGGGGTGAACACGATGGCGCGAATATCATTGGTGTGGCCGCGCAAGGAACGCAGCAACCGACCGGTTTCGATGTCCCACATGCGCACGAGGCGTTCGGCGCCGCCGCTGGCGAGCGTTGATCCATCGGGTGAGAAGGCGACTGCCCAGACTCCATGTGAATGGCCACGAAACGTTTTCACTTCTCGGCAGTCGGTGGTCCAGTGTTCTAAAAAATCGACGGGATGTGCCGATGCAGCTGCCGTCTCAGAAGCGACGTTCGCGAGCGAAGGGTTCATTGTGGGTTCCACCATGATGGTTTGCTTTTTTCGGCCGCCTGGTCCTTGATTGGACAACAACCCGGCCAGTATAATTTCGTCGGCCGTTCGGATCGTAAGAGATGCCTCGCGGCCAAGTCAAGCTGGCCCCATCACCATGTCGTCGATGGGTTGTCGTATAGGATATCTCAAGGTGGTCCCCGCAAGCTGCTGAGGGTTTTTTCATGGAAATCAGATTCCAACCGGCTTTGCTTCAGGAAGTGATCGACTCGTTCGTTGAGAAGACGGAACGGGAAGGCGATCCTACGTACTACAAGGAATTCCACGAGCATGCCGACCCCATTTACGAGAAATTCATCCTCGAAGACCGGGAGTCGGAGTTCAAGAAACTCTATCAATATCTCTTCGGTATTTGGGGGTTTTCGGATATCGTCCGCGACTCATTCAACGAGTATCCGCTGTTGAAGGAGAAGGTGGGAATTGTCCTGGTCAAAGGCGTGCTGAAGGAAGACCAGGAAGGCGTCGATATCCTCCGGAAATGGGGGTCTGTCGAGAAAGGCTTGGCTCAAGAGTTTGAGGAGAAGGGGATGAAGGGCGTTGGGATCAAGCTGATTCCCCGCCGCTTTTATGACCCCGCATTGACCCGCTATTGCCGACATGAATTGATGCACATCTCGGACATGATCGACCCGCTGTTCGGCTACGATCCTGACACCAAGCTGGGACAGAATCCCGGCGAAGAATCATTGATTTTGCAGCGCTATCGCGTGCTCTGGAGTTTGAGTGTGGATAGTCGACTCGTTACGGCAGGCAAGGAGCCGATGCTGAGCAAGGAGGACCGATTCAAGGAATTCCGGTCGTGGTACCGGAAGATTCCTCCTCCTCAATTGAAGTCGGTGTTTGAGGGACTCTGGCAGACCGCATACTTCACTCATTCAGAGCTGATTGAGATGGCCGGCGACATACTCCGTGTGATGGATCGAGCCGTGGATGTGGGAAGGTGGCGAGGTCCCGAGCTTGAGAATAGGATCATGCTCATGCCGGGTTTCCCTGCCCGCTGTGCCGGTTCCCCACCTATTCGTGGGTCGAGGACATGGGGACGAAATTGGAGTCGTACGTGCTCGACTTCATCCGTGAGAATCACCCAGGCTGGGACGTAGAATTCGGAGCCTGTGATCGCTGTGTTGAGGTGTATAAGCTGCGCGCCGACGGCGTCACGTAGATGAGGAGGGTGAGAAAAGGTACGCCTGCGGTTCTTGCTTCACCTGCGGCCTTGCTGAGCGACCTTTTTGCCCCTCCTCCGAAGGAAATCCATGGCGACCAACCCTTCATACGGCCGGCGAGATTTCCTGAAAGATTCCGTTATTTCTACCGTCAGAGCCGCGCAGGAATTCGTCAAACACTCTGATGGTCTTCCAGTGGAACCGCCTCCGCCGCCGACTCGTAGTGACTGGCTGCGCCCCCCTGGTGCGGTGGAGGAACCGCTGTTCCTTGAACGGTGTACAAAGTGCAATGATTGTGTCACGGCCTGTCCACCCGGCGCGATCGTCGCACATCCGCAGGACGGCACCCCGGTTCTTTTTGCCGATCAATCACCCTGTCTCCTGTGCGAAGACCTCCCCTGCATCGCAGCATGTGGGACGGAAGCGCTCCTCCCGGTCGAGCGGATTACCCAAGTCAGAATGGGAATCGCGATACTTTCGCATCGCCTCTGCACGGCAGGCCAAGGCTGCCATGCCTGTGTATCGAAATGTCCGACAGAAGCCCTTGTGATGGATGTTGCGTCGTTGCATCTATCCGTGATGAAGGACGCCTGTGTCGGATGTGGAATGTGTGAGATGGTCTGTAAAACCGTCAACGACCATGTGGCAATCCGTGTGGTACCGGCAAGGCATCTGGCAAGGATCGATTCATGATGACGTCAACTCCGGGGAGATCGTTCAGTAGAAAATCTCAATTCACAACATCGAACCAATTCACCCTTGACTTCGTACCGCCCTTTTCATATACATAACGAGGTCCTGCCATCCTGCCTTGGGGGCTACGGTGGCGGGATGAACGAGATAGTCAGGAGGCGATCTCTATGACGAGTCAACAGCCGATGCAAGGCGTATCTGCATCTGCAACCGCCACACTGCCGGGTCCTTCGACTATCAAAGACTCTCCCGCCGTCGAACGCGCGCTGAACCGCAGCAAGATCTATTTGCTGATCTCCTGGAGCCTTCTATACCCCGAGGACGAGGAATTTCTCGATTATCTCCGATGCGGCGAATTTGTGGAGGATGGCCGAGCTGCTCTCGATGCATTGGAAGTCGCCCTAGGAACCGATGGGAGCGACCGGGCCAAGGCCAAGCTGAGTTCGCTCAGGAAACAGTTGGTCCTGGTGGAGAGTTTGATCGCCTCTGAATGTGTCAACTGGCAGCTCAGCGATCTTCAATCCGAACATCGCCGCGTGTTCAGTAACGTGATTACGCTCGATTGCCCTCCCTATGAAACTCTTTTCGGGAATGACCACGTGTTTGCGCAATCCCATGTGATGGGTGATATCTCCGGCTTCTACAAAGCCTTTGGAGTCGAATTGTCGAAAGATATTCACGAGCGCCTTGATCACCTCAGCGTTGAATTCGAATTCATGCACTTTCTCGCTTACAAGGAATCCTACTCGCTCTGCCACGATGGGCCGGAGAAGACGCAGATCGTGGTCGACGCACAGAAGAAGTTCGTCAAGAATCATATCGGCCGATGGGTACCGCTGTTCTGCCGCATGCTGACCAAGAAAGCGGACTCCGGCCTCTTTAAACTAGTGGCCGATATGACCGCTGATTGGATGGATTTTGAGACGGCTTTCTTGGGTGTGGCTCCTCAACCCTACACGGAAACAGACTATCGTCCGGCGACCTTCAGCTCCCCTGAAGGCCAGACCTATGAGTGCGGCGCACAAGATCAGGGGAATGAATTGACCATGTTGTTGAACGAGGTCGGCGCGCAGTCGTTTCTGGATGTGAAAGAGAAAGACAAGGAGAATGAAGAAGGACGACCTTCCGGAACGGCGTGAGTTGGTTTGGTAACGGTTCCAGCACAAACGCAGTCTTTACAATAACTCAGAGAAGGGAGTAGCACTATGAGGATAGCGCAGACGACCAACAAGAAATTGGTGTTTGCCATTCTTCTCTCAGCCCTCACTGTCGGCTTGATGCTGACGTTGGGGCGAGTACCACTGGCCGTCAGTCAACCGGTGACGATACCGGCTAAGGCGGTGAAGGGCTCAATTCCAATGGATGGCGCCAACCCCATGTGGGAAAGTGTTCCTGGCGTTATCGTTCCGTTGAGTGGTCAGCTCATCACGACCCCGATGCACCCGAATATCTCGGTGAAGTCGGTATTCGTCAAGGCGATGACCAACGGTAAAGAGGTTGGGTTGCGGCTGGAGTGGGTTGATCAAACGAAGAATGACACAACGATCGGCCCGCAAGACTTCAGGGACCAGGTTGCGGTGATGTTTCCGGTGAATACGGCCGGGGCTCCCCCGTTCCAGTGTATGGGCCAGTCCGGCGGGACGACCAACATCTGGCGGTGGAATGCCGAATGGCAGAAGGACCTCGGCAAGGACAGCGCGGGGATCTGGGATGTCGATGATCAGTATCCCGGCATTTTCTGGGATTACTATTTTGAAGAGCCGGCGGGGGGTGTCACCTATCCAGACCGTATCGGCCGGAGTCTGGGACCGTTCAACTCCGGTATCTGGTCCGGGAACATTATGTCTGATCCGACACTTCGGGTGAGTTCCGTTGAAGATTTGAGCGCGAACGGCTTCAGCACCCTCACGACGCAAGCTCACCAGGATGTCATCGGAAATGGAGTCTGGGAGCCGTCGGGGTCCATAAAAGGTGGAGGATATACCGGTCCGACATGGCGGGTCGTCGTGAAACGGACCTTGGAAAACGGCGATGCGAACGATGTCCAGTTCAAGGCAGGAATGTCGGTGCCGATCGCGTTTGCAGTATGGGACGGTGCCAACATCGAGCGGAACGGCATGAAATCGCTTTCGACCTGGTTTACGTTGAAGCTGTAGTGGTGGTCTGAGCGGCATTTGAGCCGATAGCAACAACCACCACGTTGCATGACTCAAAAGAGGCCTCGGATCGGGTCCCGGTAAATGAGGGAACGGTTCGAGGCCTTTTTTCTGGATGATTCCGGCACTGGTGTAAGTCTCTCTCTGCTTGCAGGATTGCATTTCGAGGAGTGCGGAGGGTATAAGAGGAAAGCGTCTCGAACTTGCTGATTTTCAAGCATAAAAGGACAAGCATCGCATGAAAGTTTCGCTACTTTTCCCCCCGACCTGGCATCCTTCTCAACCCTATCTCAGTTTGCCGTCCCTGACTGGGTTTTTGCGTCAAGGTGGGATTTCCGATGTCTCGCAGCGCGACCTTGGTATTGAATTGTTGGATACAGTGCTGACCAGAGATTATGCAGCAGAGGTGTACCAACATTTAATTGCCAAGCAGCACGAGCTTGAGCGGACTCAGACCGGGGAGACGGGTCCGGGAAGTCGCGAGCATTACGTGAAGGTGACCGACTCGCTCGCTCGGTTCTCCTATCTCGTTGATCGTATCGAGCTTGCCAAGGAAACATTGCGCAGTGAAGGATTTTACGATCCTGATGCCTATCGCGCGAGCTTGTTCATGATCGACAAGTGGTTGGAAGCCGTTTCCTCAGTCTATTTCCCGACCAGGCTCACCGTTGTGGATAATCAGTTTGGGAACTATTCCATTTATTCCTCGAAGGATTTGATGCGGGTCGTTCGTGACGAATCCCAGAATCCCTTCCTCAGCCTCTTCCGCGACCGATTCATCCCGTCGATCGTCAACAGCCGTCCCGATCTCATCGGGGTCTCGATTACGGCCACCTCCCAAATCATCCCCGGCCTCACGCTCTGTCGACTGATCAAGGAGGCCGCTCCGGACCTTCACGTGACCATCGGCGGCAGCATCTTTACCCGTCTCGTGGACAATATTCGTCGCTGTCCGAGCCTCTTCGAATTGACCGACGACATCGTCGTCTTTGAGGGCGAAACGGCTTTGCTGGAATTGGTCAATCAGCTGGCAGGCAAGAAGGACTACAGCAAGGTTCCCAACCTGATTTATCGCCACAATGGGAAGATCACCGTCAACCAGCCGTTCTATTCAGAAAATGTCAATCAACTCCCGGCGCCGAATTATGACGGATTCCCGCTGGATCGCTACTTGTCGCCGGAGCCGGTCCTGCCGGTCCAGTTTTCGCGGGGCTGTTACTACAAAGATTGTGCGTTCTGCGCACTGACCCTCGACCACCAGAATTTCAGACAGAAAGACCCAGGGCGTACGGTCGAGGAACTGCAATGGCTGAAACAACGCTATGGCGCGCGCCATTTCTTTTTCACCGACGAATGTTTTGCGCTGGCGCCGACAAAACGGTTGTGTCAGCAGCTGATTGAGAAACAGCTCGATGTCAAATGGACATGCGAGATGCGGTTCGAGAAAAATCTTTCGCGCGAGCTGTTGGCGTCGATGCGGGATGCCGGGTGTTTGAAGATCGTCTTTGGGTTGGAGTCCTTCAATCAACGGATCATGGATTTCATGAAGAAGGGGATCAAGCAGGAATGGGTTCGGCGGGTCGCGGATGACTGTGTGGAACTCGGCATCGCCGTGCACTGTTACATCATTGTCGGATTCCCCACGGAAAAGGAAGAAGAAGCGCTTGAAACCATGAACTTTATCGTCGAAAACAAAAAACTCCACGAGTCGTATGGATTTTCTTGTCAGCCCTGCCTATTCGACTTGGAAAAGGAAGCTCCCATTATGAGCGACCCCGGCGGATATGGGATTCGACGTATCATGCGTCCGTCGGCGGAAGACTTGAGCCTCGGGTTTTTCTATGAAGTGCAAGAGGGCATGACTCCCGACGAGGCAGAGCGGCTGTATCAGTATGTCTATGAGCGGATCAGTGAAGTCGTGTGCGAACTTCCCTTCAACTATGCGATGGCAGATGGGTTACTCTACATCTCAAGAGCGAAAGAAGGAGCCGGGCAGGCGCCGATGGCCGCACATTGACCTCATTTTTTTGCGACAGCTATAATGTCAAATCCTATGAAGGCAGCAGCTCTCAGCGAGCGAGTGACAGGGAAAGTTTCAGACTTCGGTCCACTGTTCGAGTATACCGTCAAACTCGTTCTCCTGACCTCCTTTCTTGAGCTGGTTCTCTATCGTCTGGTCTCCCGTCTTGGGATGCATCTCAGCAAGATGGCGGCGGATCACCCGTGGATCACGCCCACATTCACCGCCTTGACCGAGGTGGGCACGTGGCTCCTCAACATCGTCGCCGTATTGTTGTTCTTGGCGCTCACGTTGACCCTGATCAATCGATGGGGAGGGCCTGAAACAGGTCGGCTCGGCAAATTTGGTACGGTGGGGACGGCGCTCTTGTTGCTGTTGACTGTGGTGTTTCTCGTTGTGCAGCCCGGCATGCTGGGCGCAATCGTCTACAACGGGTTGACGCTGCTGGTGCTGACGGTGTTTATGTCGGAATATGTGATGACCCATCGTGAGCCGGCACAACGTATGCTGGCGGCCACGTATTACATGGGTGTTTCCGGGTGGCTGTACTATCAGATCGTTTCGACGATCTACGGTTTGATGGGGACAATAGCGGCGCCTCCGTTGGTCTACGAATCCCATCGTGTTGGTGAGGCGTTGATGGTGCTGGCCAGTTTCTTTGTTTTTGTGGCCTATGGCAAGAGCAAGAGTCTATCGCTGCGAACGAAGAATCGACGGCAGCGGAACCGGGCCATTTGGTTTTGGTCGACAACAGGGATCATTTTCTCAGCCCTTCTCATCGCCGATTATGCCTTGGACCTGTATAATCCGGCATTGGCCTCTGCCGTCCGGCAGGCCTCGCAGGGAATCGGTTGGATCTTTCAATTCGGAATGGGCTACACGTTCTATCTCCCTTTTGCGTTGTATGTCGGGGGATTGCTCTGCTGGTCTTACACCGTCGTCAAGTTGCTGATGATCGGGCGACTGGCGGGCTATGGAATCGGTCTGATGTTCATCGCCGGGTATGCCTTATTGTTCTCGAACCTTACGTTGATGGTGGTTCTCGGAGTCATGTTGCTTGCCCTTGATCGAGTGAAACCAACCGTCGCCGAATCGGTGCCGACCGCCGCCGGCCCTGTGATGCCGGCATCGGACGGCCTAGTCCCAGGGCAGGCCTAGTTTCAGCGCGAGATTATTATGGAAAATCCAGAATCGACGTTATCGCAATCTGAGGCCGTTCTTGACTCCGGCGACCGACCGCTCACTCCGGACGAGGAGATCGCCGGAATCGAAAAATTATTGGCCGATGAGCCTGACGATTTTCAGGCTCGCTGTCGACTCGGTGAATTGTACTTCAGCAAAGGACGGCTCGATGATGCATTGGTAGAAGTCAAGAAAGCGATTGAGATGGCGGAATATCTTCGCGCGGAAATGAATCGGTCGCTGGCCATGTATTACGCCAATCTGGGAACGATCTATGCGACCAAGAATATGACCGATGAAGCTGAGGCCGAGTTTCGGCATGCGCTGGAGATCTTCGCCCATGATGTCCTGGCGCTGTTCAACCTTGGGAGGCTCCACGCAGACAAGAAGCAATATATGGAGGCGAAAAGCTACTATGAGCGCCTCGTCGAACTCACTCCGGAGGACCCGATCGCTTGGTATAACCTTGCCGGGGTCTATATCGAGCTGGATAATCCGCAAGTGTCCGATTACAACACGATCGACATGGGTATTCAGTGCTATCTTCGCACCTTGGAGCTGGATCCCAAGCACTTGGAATCAAGCTTCAAGCTGATGGAAATCGCGCTCAATCATAAGAAGACCGATTTGGCGGTCAGGGTCATGGAAAGTGCCGTGGAGCACAATCCGGATGAACCGCTTGCGTATTACAATCTCATCAGCGTGTATGACAAGTGCAAGATGTTTGACCAGGCCGAAGAGACCCGCAAACGGTTGAAAGAGCGGTTTGCCAAAAAGCCGAAGGATGGTTCGAGGTCCTAATTCACTTTTAGGAAGAGGTGCACTATGTTTGGCAGTCTGGGCTTCACCGAGCTGATTCTCATACTCATGATCGTGCTGATTATCTTCGGCGCCGGGAAATTGCCGCAATTAGGGGAGGGGCTCGGCAAGGCGATCAAGGGATTCAAGAAGTCCGTCCATGAGGCCGACGCGATCGAAGCGGAGGCTCAGGCGGCGCAACAGACCGCCGCACCGCAAGCCGTGACTGCGGCTTCGACTGAGAGTGCTGCCTTGAATCAACCTGCGGGAGCCGCTCCGCAGCCCGCTCCACGAGCCTGACACGCACGCGTATGGATACCGAACTCGGATTGGCTACTGGCTATATTGAGACTTTTGCCGGGAACGGTAAGGCTCGAAGCACGGGTGACGGCAAGCGTGCGGTGAAAGCCGGAATCCCGCTCCCCCATCACGTCGCACTCGATAAGACGGAACAGTGGCTCTACTTTGCCGAGTCAGGGTCTGACCGAGTCCGGCGCATCAATCTTCAAGAAGGCATCCTTCACAATTTTTCCGGAATCGGGGAGACCTGCTACAGCGGAGATGAAGGTCTCTGTGGCGAAGCCGGACTCTATCTGCCGTTGGGCGTCGCGTTTGATTCCCAGAACAATTTGTATATCTGTGATTCCGGTAGCAACCGGATTCGAAAGGTCGATCATGCGACCGGCATCATCACCACGGTGGTCGGTACCGGTCAGCATGGATTCAATGGCGACGGTCCGGCGTTGGAGGTCAATCTGACCTGGCCCGCGGCGATCGCTTTTGATCGCGAAGATGTCCTTTTTATCGCCGATACTCAAGCGCACAAGATCAGGCGGTTTGATGCTAAGACAGGATTGGTCACGACAATTGCAGGGACCTGGTCGGCCGAGGATGAAGCGCGAGAACAGCCGCTGGTGGCGAGGAATTTAGTGGTGCTGTCAGGCGACGCGATCGGAATCGATTTCAGCGATGATCAGGGTTGGCTCATGCCGGTCTGTTCGGATGGGCTGGATATGTCGATGTATCTCGACGATGGAAGGCCTGCGATGGAGGCGCGCCTCTACGACATTGTCGGGCTAGCGGTCGATGCCGAGGGAAATGTGTACGTTGTCGACAAAGGCAGCAATCGGGTCAGAAAGATCGATTCCCGGACGGGAATTATTTCGACTGTTGCAGGTGTTTGCCGGTATGGGTACGACGGTGATGATAAGCCGGCCGTCAGAGCCATGTTGCACGCCCCGGAAGCTGTGATCTTTGATCAAGAGAACAACCTCTACATTTCCGATACCATGAATCATCGGGTCCGTAAGGTAGATGCGAAGACCGGCCTCATTACCACGGTCGCGGGAAACGGGGACAGTGGATATGAAGACAAGAACATCGGCGGCTGCGGGGCCGCTCGATTTGTCGCCAAGGAATCGGCCGGGATGTTGAAACACGGAGACGGTCTGCTCGGGACCGAGGCTGTGGTGAATTCGCCCGTCGGTTTGACCGTGGATTCGCAAAGCCACCTCTATATCTGCGAACGCGGAGAAAATAAGATCCGCCGTCTGAAGCTCTCGTAGCCAATATCCCATGTCTCCACATTTGTCCCGCACGGGTTTTGTGGTATTCTGAGTTCGGCTTTCTCTCGGAGTACCGTGCGGTGCGAATGACGTACACCGACAGTTCCCGCTCTCACCTCTTTGGATTTTTTTCCGGCCTTATTGTCGTTGCCGGCGTGCTCGGAGCATTCGGGATTCCGCTGGTCAGTTCGGAGGGGATGACCATCAGATCTTACTTGGTCCAAGGTGATCTGCCGACTGCCGCCGATGATGCCGCTTGGAAGCAGATCTCACCGATCACAATTCCCCTGAGCGGGCAAGTGATCACGAGGCCGGTGTGGCCGGAACCCACCGTGCGTGCGTTGGCGGTGCGGTCCCTACACAACGGGACCGAGATCGCCTTCCTGCTGGAATGGCAGGACAACACAAAGAATGATCAGCTGACTCCCGGTACCTTCCGGGACGGAGTCGCGATCGGTCTTCCGCTCGGCGATGCGCCGGCATTTTTCTGCATGGGACAGCTGGACCACTATATCAACATCTGGCACTGGAAGGCGGATTGGCAAAGCGATATCGATCGACGGGCGGCTCGGGCATCGGAGAAAAAAGAGGGAGGGGTTCGGACATTCGAAGTCATCCCGCGACGAGTCTCTTCAGTGGAAGATTTGATCGGCGGGGGATTCAGCACGTTGACCACGAAGGAAAAGCAGGGAAGAGTGCAGGGACAGGCGGTCTGGAGGGACGGTGTCTGGCATGTCGTGATGCGCCGTCCACTGGTGAGCGAAGAACACGAGAATGAAGCCACGCTCGTTCCTGGCCGCGTTCAGACCGTTTCATTCGCCGTGTGGAATGGAGAAAACAAGGAGCGAAACGGCCAGAAGGCCGTGGCGCCATGGTTTCAACTTAGTATCGATCCTGTCGCCAAATTGTAAACCAAGCGCGTGAAGTGTGAAGCGTATCCCGTTGGAGCAAAGTGCGGACAGATTGCGATTGTTCGCCTGGAGAACCATTATCTACGGATGGACGGCGTTTCTGTTGAGCAGCACGTTCTCAGCAGATGTGGCCATGGCACAGGCTGCGAACCAGCGCGATGCGATGACGGAGGAAGAGGCGTCCAAACTTGGAGAGGAGTTTGGGATTGTGGTCGGCGCTGTCGATGAAGAGATTCAAAAAGAACTGAAACTGCAGAAACCCCAGGGGGTGGCTGTGTTCGAGGTCATCGGAAATTCGCGCGCGGACTATGCGGGAATCAAGGTTCGATCCGTCATTAAGGAAATCGATAAGCAGGAGATCCGAAACATGGAGGATTTTGGGCGAGCGATCAAGAAAGCGATGAAAGAATGCAACTTTACCGTCGGAACCTATGAACCGGCAGATCCGGGCGATCCGGTTGGTTGGGGTGTAAACTTTCACTTTGTCGGCTGTAAGCGGGATTAGTGGCGGTCGTATTGAGTGATGTGTGATGAGTAGCGTGATGGGACATGGCCGGTCGTGGCAACGACGATGCGTGGTGATTGCCGTCTATCTTCTGAGTTTGATCGGCATCCCGAGCACCAATCATGAGGAAGCGATCGCTCAAGGAGTGGATAGTCAGTCCCCAGCCGACTGGGTGGCGGAAATCGAAAAAGTCTTCATCCGTTCTGAAGATTGCAAGCAATGTCATGAGCGTCATTACGAAGAGTGGAAGGGCGCTAGAGAGCAGACGCCGGATTTGAAGACATTTGGCCGTGTGGATGCGGCTCTACTACACGGCACGTCGTTGGAGTCACCTGTCTTTCGAACCGTGCTGGGTCTCTGGAGGCAGACGAATCCGACGCCTGATGAACAGCGCCGCTGCCTCTCGTGCCATGTGCCCTCCGTCAGCGCATTCCCTCAGCATGCGGAGAAGATTGCGGCGCAAGTGATTACCGGCACTTCAAAAATTGAAGGAATCGGCTGTGCCGCCTGCCATTTGATGAATGGGATGGAAAAGGGCTTGAGCTCACCGCCGACATTCAAATTGCAGCCCGGCAGCACGTTCTATGGCCCTTATTCCAATCCGGAAGAGAACCTCGTCCATCCGGCTGCGCAGTCGGATCACTTCCGAGCGGTCAGTTTTTGTGCCTCCTGTCATTTCGATAAAGTGAAGGACGCGACGCAGAAGCATCTGCCGGGAGAAATTCTTCAGGGCACGATTTGTCAGGATTGCCACATGGAGCCATCGACCGGGAGTTCCACGTCCAGACGCGGGGCCATGACCAGAGCCATCGGACGCCATTGGTTTCGTGGTGTCGTCGTGTCCGGTACCATGCTCAAGAATCGAAATCTACAGGCTGAATGGATGCCTCGGATCGATATTGAGGCGACGAAGGTCGATACGAGGGTGGAAGGAACCGGGATCGTGAAGGTCGGCAGCCTCCCGCACAGTTTCCCCGATGGCGATCCGGTATTGAAACAGTTCTTCCTAACCATCACGGTGAAGGATGCAGCGGGCAAGACGTTAGTAGGAGAGACGAAACAGTTTGGGTTGCCGTACGACAAAATCCTGCGCGGTCCGATTCCTGATCCCTTCATCAAGGGCGGCAACACGAGGAAAGTCCCATTTTCGCTGACTGTTCCGGTCGGTGCAGCCGCGGCGTCGATAGAGGCTGTGCTGACCTATGCGCTTCTTCCTACGCCCGAACCTCTCCTGCAGGAACGATACCTTGCGACTCTGAAAGTCGAAGCAGAGCGGGAGGAGGCGAGGAAGATCATCCAAGAATACACGCAACGGCACTTTCTGACTTATCGTGTCAAATCACTCTCCTAAAGTTATGCGAATCGTGAAAGCATTGCCTACCATGATGACGGTCGGTCTCAGTTTTGTCGTCACGATTTGTGCCGCTGTGTTATGTGATGGCGCGTTTACATCCGTTTCCGCTCAGAACGTCACAGGTCAGGCATTGATTGAAAAGACCTTCCCTCATTCCATCAAATGCAAACGGTGTCACGAACGTGTGTACGAAGAATGGGAGACCTCGCCGCTGGCGAAGTCCATCCATTCCCCGGCGTTTCGCGCGTCTCTCGATGCCTATCTCAATTCGCCGGCTGGAAAGGACAAGGCGCTCTGTTTCCGTTGCCACGCCTCGCATGTGCGAGAATTCCAGGAGCATGTTCAGCTCTTTATCGATCAAGCGAAAACGGGAGACCCATCCTTGGACGGAGTTGCCTGCAGTCAATGCCATCTCATCAAACAAGTGGACCGAACCAAACATCCCCCGGAACCGAAGTATGAGATCGGGGGAAAGACGCTCTATGGGCCGTACCAAGATTTCGTCCAAAACTTGGCCCATCAATCCGTGGAACTGAGTCTGTTTCAGAAGTCGGACCTCTGTTTGAATTGCCACCAATCCGTACCATCAGCATCAAACCTGGGCAAGACCAACGACTTGCTCGGGAATTGGGACCAAAGCCGGGCCATAAAGTCCGGCAAAGAATGTCAGACTTGCCATATGCCGCAGCAGGTCGGCGAGTCAGCCAACGGAGAAAAGAAACGTAAAATCGCAAACCATACATTTCCAGGGCGAATCGGTAAGTTACGTCAGGAAGCGGCGAAACTGGACGTGCAGACAAAGATCGACGGGGACAAGACAACCGTCATGGTAAAGGTCCAAAGCCTGGTGCCGCACAACCTGCCTACCACTCATCCGGCTTGGGCTTCGGTGGTCTTGGCTCTTGAGATCAAGGGTAAGAACCTCAAAACGGTATTCTCCGATAAGCGTGTCTACGGTCGAACGTATCTGGATGCGCAGGGACAGAAGACGATATTCGACTTCGAAGCAGCGAAGGTGGCCGAAGACACGGTCTTAAAGCCTGAAGAAACCAGAGATGAAATATTCACGTTTCCGACCCCGAAAGATACCAAGACGTTCGACGTCGAAGTTGGATTGAATTACGCTCCATTGAACGGCCCTGCCTCATTCCTCCAGCGCGTTGAAGCTGAGTCATCCCAAGGCTCACAAGATCCGGTCTTCCAGCCGATTGAGATTGTCAAGCGCACGGAGAATATTCCGGTTGCCAAGTAACCGTGGCTCGTTGTGAGCGAAACGTATTTCACCTCTCGAAATGCCGTTCACACTCTAATCTTTGCAGGCGAGCTTGTCAGGAACCATGCCCTTGCCCAGTGGCTTGACACATCCTTTGGAAGTTAGGAGAATCGCCGAACTTTTTGGAATGTGATCACGACAATATCCTGACCAAGATATTCGCGAGTTGGGCGGATGAATTTCGTGACCGCTGAGTTTCTATGGGCGAACCTTTCACGATTCGAATCTTTGTCCCAGAAGGCGATCCAGAGGGCGTGAAGATTGTTGAACGTCTCAACTGGACCGGTGTGGGACTTGCGTTCCCGCGGCCAGCCTGGCCACGTTTGCGGAATCGGGCCGAATTCGAGAGAGCTGGCGTATACATCCTATCCGGAACCGCTGAAGGGACCTCCGATGATCTTCCGACGGTTTACGTTGGTCAGGGTGAGGAAATCGGAGCACGAATCGATTCTCACTTCTCAGAGAAGGAATTCTGGGATTGGGGTTTCGCCTTTGTTTCAAACGGAAATCCGTTGAATCGGGCACACACCACCTGGCTTGAGCACGCGCTGCTTCAGCGCGCAGACAGGGCGAAGCGCTGCCATCTCGACAATGGTAATCTCCCCAGAGAGCCTGGACTGTCAGAGTCTGAGAAAGCCGACACCGAAGGGTTTCTGCGTGAACTTCTTCGCATACTACCGTTGCTTGGCGTACGAGTGTTCGAAAAGCCAGAGCCGGTTGCTACTCCTGGGAGTAGCGCAGCACAAGGGCCATCAGCCGCGCTTAGCAGCACGGAAGATGACCGTGATACGGTCATTGTTCCCGCGCAAAAGGAAGGGTTCGACCGGGTCTTTTTGGGCGAGCATGCGTGGTACGCGATTCGAATCAGCGGTGGGATGCTTCCTCGAATCAAGTATATAGCTGCATATCAGTCCGCTCCCGTTCGGGCGGTGACACACTATGCGCCGGTCAAGCAGATCGAACCGTATGGAGACGAAGGGAAGTATCGTTTGGTTTTCACTGAGCCCGCAAAGGCGATTGGTCCGATCCATTTTGGGGATGCCGTTACCGGTACCATGCAAGGACCACGGTACACGAGCTTTAAGAAGTTGGTCACCGCGAAGAAGATATCTGAGCTCTTCGATTGATTTGTTGGCGGTACTTCTTAAAGGCAACCCTACACAAATCAAGGCTCAGATCTTGTCCCGTGCATCGCCAAATTGTGAGGTGTGCGGGTCTGATGTACACACAATGATTTGATTCCCTTGCCTACTGGAGGTCAGCTGATCATTGCAAGCGTAAGAGGACTTGCGCCTATAGATATGACTCATCCCATGATGCTGCCGATGCATATCGCGTGGGCGACGAATCGGCCGTAGGGCATGTCGCGGCATTGTTCCCAATCCGACTCCATCCAATAATTCTGCTTTGAAATCCGTTTGAGAAAATGCTGGGTCGTGAACGGACTCTTGCCGCGGTTCTGCAAATAGTCGAAGTAGCGGTTGTAACCGATCGGTAGGCTTGCCACGAGCCTGCCGGACGGGGCCAGGCAGGCGGATCGCAGATGATCAATTGCCTGCAGCAGTTTGATTGGTTCCTGTGGCTGTTCGTCCCACCCGATATGCTCCAAGGTCGAGATGCTGATAATCAGATCGTATTTGTCCTGAGGAACAAACTCGACGATATCCTTATTGATGACGCCGGAGCTGACCTCATATTTGTCGACGACCTCATGATGAATGGGAAAATAGTGAGATAAGACGTTGCCTACTTCGAGCACCCGCTTGCCTTCACGTTTTAGGAGAAGTTCACGGAAGATGGGGATCTCGACGCCACGCTCGTTTTTCCAGGTCTTGTTATACGGATGGTACAGGTACTCGTACTCACGACCGTTGAATTGGAAAGTCTTGGCTCTCGCGCTGCGGGTCAGCGTCATCTTGATGGCGCGCAAATATCTCCGAGCGGCGCTCTCACCGGCTGTCGCCTTTGTGTAATCGTAGGTATAGGACAAGAATGGCCTGCTTCGAGAAATTACTCGAAGATGATGCGAGATCCGGGTGATTTCATTTTGAAGATTTGCAAGGCATTGTAAATGCCCTTGGCCGGATGGTTCAGGATCAGGCGAGAGTTGGTGATATGGGTATCGAGGAGCTCATATTGCCCGCCACTGTAATAAAGATCGCAGTCGTCAATCTGACAGTTCTTGTAGACGTGATTATCTAACGCGAGCTTGGCTTTGTTAAACGTTTGGCCGTCCACAATGATGTAGTTCGGTTCGAATGCCATAGGACTCCTCACGCGGGACTATAACAAAGTAGACGGCAGTCGTAAACAAGCTTAGGGATAGCGCTATGGACCACACATGAGAAATGCAAGGAACTCTAATTCGGGACGACCCGAGACACGTTGCCACCCTGGGTCAGAATATAGAGCTCTCCCGAACCATCCTGGCCGAAACTCGTGATCGAAGGAGCGGCAAGCAACGGCCATTCTGTTTGTTCGAGAGCTGAGCCGTTGTTGAAGCGAAAACTTCGGACAAAGCCGACGCAGAAATCGGCATAGAAATAGGTCCCTTGGACCACTGGTATTGCTTGGCCGCGATACACATACCCGCCGGTAACGGAGCAGGCTCCGTTGTCGTGCGTATATTCAACAATCGGCAATGTGAGTGTTCCGTTGTTGCAGTTGGTGGCTGGATTAAAACAGGCCGAACCTTCCATGAGCCGCCAGCCATAATTGAGTCCTCTTCCGGCGTTGGGGCCTGCCGACACAGTGATCTCCTCTCGGGCACCTTGGCCGACGTCACCGATATACAGGTCATCTCCATCGAACGAAAAGCGCCAGGGATTACGGAGTCCATAGCTCCAGATCAGCTGACCTCCCCCGCTGAGGACAAAAGGGTTGAGTGTTCCGCTGGTGCAGGCTGCTCCGGTGTTCGGATCGATCCGGAGCAGTTTTCCCAGTCGGCTTGCGAGATTCTGGGCGTTATTGTTCGGATCCCCTGAGCTTCCCCCATCTCCAACGGCTGCGTACAGGCAACCATCCGGTCCGAACGCCAACATGCCGCCGTTATGGTTGGCAAAGGTCGGATGGGGAATGGACACCAAGATGACCTGCGATGCAGGTTCCGCTACATTGGCGTTGGTTGACGACACGACAAAGCGAGCGACGGTGATTGCGCCATTGGCATCGGTATAGTGGATGTAGAACCGACCGTTGGCATTGTAGTTTGGGTCAAATGCCAGACCCAGCAATCCTCGTTCTCCTCCGCTCGTGATGCCGCTCAATGTGAGAAATGTCGAGAGCATGTTCCCAGTTGTCCGATCTAGAACTCTAATAGTGCCTCCCTGTTCCAGGACAAACAGGCGATTCGCATCCCCACGGGGAGCAGTCAGGAATACCGGAGAGTTAAGGTTGCTCGCGATGGTTTGAAGCTTCAGAGTAGTCGAGGCTGGGGCGGTGTTCTGCGTGTCACCTTCTCTTCCGCATGCCGCAAGGAGACTGATGAAACACACCCACAGGGTGGTCCAGAGGATAAGCTTTTTCATGGTAAGCCCTTGTTCTGATTGAGAGATACTCCACATCCTATCATTCCCCCTGGTACTAAATCCCTAGCTGAATACGACAGCTCATCTCAGGAATTAGGTTCCAGCACAACCCTGGTCCAGGAGCTTAATTTGGGCGGCTGTTTTCTAGTAAGAGTGCAGTCTTTTGTCTTGATCCGCTCAGTTCGACTCTATAGAATGGCTCAGCTTTTCGGGTGGTTAGCCTCGAATTTGACTCCGCCCGCCTTGGATTTACCCACTCACGCATGTACTTTGGATGGGTTGAAGCCACGGAGAGCCGTGTGACATAAGGAGTCCGTTTAACCAGCAGGAGGATTTCCCGTGAGTGACTCAGCGATTGTAACGTTTGCCCTCATAGCGGCCGTGGCTGGAATTGCCTATGGATTGTATCTCGCAATGTGGGTGTTCAGACTCGACGCAGGCAATGCCAAGATGCAGGAAATTGCGAAGGCCATTCAAGAAGGCGCCGGCGCCTACATGAATCGACAGTACAAGACCGTGGGTTATGTGGCCGCGGGCCTGTTCGTCCTTCTGGCACTGGCGGGAGTCGTGTCGGATAAATTTGGTCTGCTCACTGCGGTCGGCTTCTTAGTTGGCGCCGGAGCCTCGGCCATCGCCGGCTACGTCGGCATGATCATCGCGGTTCGCGCCAATGTGCGGACAGCTCAAGCAGCGCATAACGGCATGAATGCCGCATTGGTCGTTGCTTTCCGCGGTGGAGCGGTAACCGGTCTGCTGTTGATCGGACTCGGGCTGTTGGCGATTACCGGGTTCTACACCATTGCGGAATCAATGGCGGGGCAGGAGAAAGCCATTCACGCGTTACTCAGTCTTGGATTCGGCGGCAGTTTGATTTCCGTGTTTGCACGCGTCGGTGGAGGAATCTATACGAAGGCGGCTGACGTCGGCGCCGACTTGGTCGGCAAAGTGGAGGCGGGGATTCCGGAGGATGATCCGAGGAATCCGGCCGTGATCGCGGATAACGTGGGTGACAATGTCGGCGACTGCGCCGGTATGGCGGCAGACCTGTTCGAAACCTATGCCGTGACGACCGTGGCGGCAATGGTGTTGGCCTTCACGATGTTCAAAGGGGCGACTGCCCCGATTCTGTATCCGTTGGCCTTGGGTGGTATCACGATCTTTGCCACAATCATCGGTATTTTCTTTGTCAAGGTCACGCCGGGCGGAGAAATCATGCCGGCACTGTATAAGGGGTTGTTCGTGGCCGGTGGGATTGCGGCCGCGGCATTTTTACCGATTACCTTCATGATCATGGGGGGAGTCGGCGGTGTCAGCGGGTTCAGTTACTACATTGCCGCACTCCTCGGCTTAGGTGTTACCTTGGCGCTCGTGTTCATCACCGACTACTATACTTCAAAAGAGTATGAGCCGGTGAAGTACATTGCTAAAGCGAGCGAAACCGGCCATGCGACGAACATCATCGCCGGTCTGGCCGTAGGTATGCAGGCGACCGCCGCCCCGGTGGTGGTGATTGCAGCGGCGATTCTCGGGAGTTACTGGGTGTGTGGCGGCGCAGAGTCCGGCGGGTTGTACGGTGTGGCGGTGGCGGCAGTGGCCATGCTTTCGATGGCAGGAATTGTGGTGGCGATTGATGCGTTTGGCCCGATTACCGACAATGCCGGAGGCATCGCCGAAATGTCGCACTTGGGCAAGGAAGTTCGAGATATCACGGACCCATTGGATGCCGTCGGTAATACGACCAAGGCGGTCACCAAGGGCTATGCGATCGGGTCCGCTGGTCTGGCGGCGGTGGTCCTCTTTGCCGAATACTCTCGAGAGGTCGCGGCGCATAATCCGGCGCTGTCGGCCTTCGATCTTTCGAATCCAAAAGTCTTGGTCGGTCTTTTTCTCGGTGGCATGCTGCCGTTCATCTTCGGCTCAATGTGTATGAGGGCCGTCGGTGAAGCGGGCGGCTTAATCGTGGAAGAAGTGCGGCGACAATTCAGGACGATCAAGGGTATCATGGAAGGCACAGGCAAACCGGAGTACGGCACGTGTGTCGACATCGTGACCCAGGCTGCGATTCAAAAGATGATGATCCCTGGGTTGATTCCGGTGGTTTCGCCGGTGATCATCGGTCTGGTGCTCGGGCCACAGGCGCTCGGCGGGGTGTTGGTCGGCAGTATCGTCACCGGGCTGTTTGTCGCCATTTCCATGACAAGCGGCGGTGGTGCGTGGGACAACGCCAAGAAGTTCATTGAAGAACAGGGCTTGAAGGGAAGTGAGACACACAAAGCGGCGGTCACCGGTGACACCGTCGGCGATCCTTATAAGGATACGGCCGGGCCTGCTGTGAACCCGATGATCAAGGTCATCAATATCGTTGCATTGCTCATTGTGTCATTGATCGCGGGCTAGTTTATTCTTCTCGTATCTGCCGTCACAGATGAAGCGCCGTGTCCCAACCGGGGCACGGCGCTTTTCGTTTCTCCCCTTGCCTTGACGGGTTTTGGTAGCCTAGAGTATGGTGAGTGTATCAACGGCAGTTGCTGGGTGATCGCGAGGGTTTCCCCTGGTCCGCGGGAGGTGCTCGAATGGAAAAACAGGAACGGAAACAAGAGCCGCGACGAGAGCCGCAAGGTAAGGAAGAGGTCAAGGCCAATCCCAAGGTTGTCGAAGCCGGGAAAAAGATCAAGGAAGACATCGATAAGCTGGTCGATGAAATCGATGATGTCCTTGAAAAGAACGCTGAAGAATTTGTGAAGAACTACGTGCAGAAAGGAGGAGAATAGCGCTGATCCCATCTCCTCCGTTCCCCCTAGCCTCATCCTAGGCCTCCTCCAAGGCCGTTGGTTTGACAAAGAAGAAGCGACTTATTACAGTCTTCCTCGTTCCCCTGAAACCCATGGTCTGAATTGTGAGACGGCCCAGACTTTTAAGGAGGCGGGGATGAAGTCTAAGCTCTGGGTCGTTCGCCGGGTCGATCCAATCCAGCGAGGCCTTTTATCGCAGGCCTTATCGATCTCCGCAGCTACTGCCTCGTTGTTACTCAACCGGGGCGTCACGAACGTGGACCAGGCGACAGCCTGGATGTCTCCTCTCCGAACCCATGATCCCTTTTTGATTCCCGATATGGAACCGGCGGTTGACCGCCTGTATCAGGCCATGCAACGGGGCGAGCGCGTATGTTTTTATGGAGATTACGATGTGGACGGCATGTCCGCCACGAGTATTTACCTTTCATTTTTCCGCGGACTCGGCGCCGAAGTTCAAGCCTATGTTCCTCATCGTTTGCGGGAGGGATATGGACTCAATGAGAATGCTGTTCGGACCTTGGCAAAAGAAGGTGTCTCCTTATTGGTGACTTCCGATTGCGGGACCACGTCGCATCGTGAGATCAGCCTTGCCAATCAACTGGGAATCGATGTCGTCGTGACGGACCACCATCAAAGCGATATGGAGATGCCGCCGGCGTTGGCGGTGATGAATCCGCATCGGCCGGAAGCCCGGTATCCCTTCCATGGGCTTTGTTCCGGTGGCCTGGCGTACAAGGTCGCCCAGGCCTATGACAGGAAGTACGGCTCCGGTTCGGTGCCTCTGGAGTCGCTCTTGGATTTGGTCGCGCTCGCGACGATCGCTGACGTGGTTCCGCTGCAAGACGAAAATCGACTATTCGTTCGAGAAGGTCTCGTTCAACTTTCGCGAGGGGTGCGCTGCGGCATACGGGCCTTGAAGCATGTCGCAGGCATCAGTCGTGAATGCTCGACGGAAACCATCGCATTTAAGCTTGGGCCTCGACTCAATGCAGCAGGTCGATTAGATGAGGCCATCAAAGGTGTGAAACTCCTGACGACGGAGTCTGAATGGGAAGCCAAAGAGTTGGCTGAAGATTTGGAGCGGTTGAATCGAGCCCGCCGTGATCTCGAGGCCGAGATCCTACAGGAAGCGTTAGCTCAGGCGGAAGCACGGGAGTGGCCGGGCGGCATCGTGCTGTATGCACGCGGATGGCATCTAGGAGTCGTCGGTATTGTGGCTGCCCGCATCATGGAACGGTTCCATCGTCCGACGGTCGTCATCGCTGTGAATGAACAGGGTATCGGAAAAGGCTCTGCCCGGACCGTGCCCGGGTTCGACTTGTATCAGACCTTAACAGCCTGTCGAGATCTGCTCATGGCATTCGGTGGCCATCCTAGCGCGGCCGGAATGACGATTCAGGAGGCGCGATTGCCGGAATTTTCCGACCGGTTTTCCGCCATCGCCGAGACATGGATCCGAGAGACTCAAAGTGTTCCCATGCTGCATGTGGATTCAGAAGTTCGGTTGAACGATGTCACGTTGCAGCTGATTCGGGAGATCGGGACGCTGCATCCGTTCGGGGCCGGAAATCCAGAGCCGATGTTCGCCGTCAAAGGCCTGGACATTCTCAACGCTCGAGTAGTCGGAGAGAAACATTTGAAAATGACGGTCCGTCAGGGAGGATCGTTACCGTTTGATAGTATTGGATTCGGGATGAAATCGTTGGAGGAGCATGGATTATCTCTCAAGACACCTATCGATGTCGCGTTTACGCCGGAACTGAATCAGTGGAACGGCTATGATCGGATTCAACTGCGCATCCGAGACATACGGGCGACAGGCCGTGAGTCATAGAAGATGTACGAAACCGTGACGAACATCGACCAATTGTTGGATCGGTTGCAAGGCTATCAGCCTGACGCTGATCTCGGCGTGGTACGGAAGGCCTATGAGTTTTCCGCCAGGGCGCATGAAGGACAAGTGCGTCGATCCGGAGAGCCCTATGTGAAGCATCCTGTGGCGGTGGCCGGAGTGTTGACCTCTTTGAAAACCGACGTCACCGCGGTTGTGGCGGCGCTTTTACACGATACGCTGGAAGATACGGTCGCGACGGCCGATGAGCTTCAGCGGGAATTCGGGAAGGAAGTCGTTCAGCTCGTCGACGGGGTGACCAAGATCGGGAAGATCACCTTCAAGAGTTCAGAAGAAAAACAGGCTGAAAATTTCCGTAAGATGGTACTGTCGATGGCGAACGACATTCGCGTCGTGATCATCAAGCTGGCCGATCGGCTGCATAACATGCGAACCCTTGAACATCTCAGTGAGAAAAAGCGGCAAGAAATTGCCCAAGAGACGGTGGAGATCTATGCGCCTTTGGCGAATCGCATCGGAATCGGTTGGGTGAAGAACGAACTGGAGGATTTGTGCCTGAAACACCTCAAGCCGGATGTCTATGAAACCTTGCGGGTGTGCGTGGCGAAGCGTGATGAAGATCGCCGGCAGTATATCCAGGAGGTGCAAGCGCTCGTCGAGGGGGCTCTGAAAGAGAATGGGCTTGTCGGAGCCGTGTACGGAAGACCGAAACATCTCTACGGTATCTATCAAAAAATGAAGAAGCAATCGATCTCCTTTGAGGAGGTCTACGATCTCACCGCCTTGCGGATCATTACCGATACGAAGATGAACTGTTACGCGCTGTTGGGCGTCATCCATTCGTTGTGGCGACCATTGCCGGGCCGCTTCAAGGATTACATCGCGATCCCCAAATCGAATCTCTATCAGTCCCTCCATACAACCGTGGTCGGTCCGAAGGGCGAGCACGTAGAGTTTCAGATCCGCACGGAAGAAATGCATCGCGTGGCCGAGTACGGGATCGCAGCGCATTGGAAGTATAAAGAACAGGGAAAGGTGCATGATAAAGACAGTAAGGCCTTCGGATGGCTGAGGCAGTTCATCGAATGGCAACAAGATCTTCCGGACAATCGTCAATTCATGGATTCCGTGAAGCTTGAGTTGTTCCACGACGTGGTCTATGTCTTTACGCCCAAGGGAACCGTCAAAGAACTGCCTAAAGGGGCCACGCCGATAGACTTTGCCTATGCGATTCACACGGAAGTCGGCGACCACTGTGTCGGGGCGAAGGTCAACGGGAAGATCGTTCCGCTCAAGCATGAACTGACGAGCGGCGACACCATCGAAATTCTGACGTCTCCGAACCAGACTCCGCACAAAGATTGGCTCAAGTTCGTACGCACGTCACGGGCAAAGACGAAGATTAAGCACTGGATCAAGGCGGAGGAACAGAAACGAAGCTTGGAAATAGGTTGGCGGTTGCTCGAAACAGAGATTCGTCGCCATGGCATGGCTCCGTCGCAGATCCTGAAGTCGGATGCCCTGCTCGAAATGGCCAAACAGGAAGGCTATGCAACGGTTGACGAGCTTGCTGCGGCCGTGGGATTTGGTCACCTTGCAACCGCGCAACTCATCGGACGGTTGATGGCTCCAATCTCCGCCGGTACTCCGACTCAACCCCAACCTGCGAGTGACCACAAAGTCGTCAGCAGGAGAGGAGAGGAGCCGGGCGTCCAGGTGAAGGGGGGGCGTGATCTGTTGATGCAACTGTCGCGATGCTGTAACCCGGTTCCCGGCGACAGGATCTTGGGATACATTACGCGAGGAAGGGGCCTCACGATCCATTCGGTCGATTGTCCCAACCTGGAAGCGTTGGATTATGATCGAGAACGTTTGGTGGAAGTGGAGTGGGATACGGCTACGCCGAGTCAGCATGCGGTTAAAATAGCCGTCATCGCGGAAGATAAGACAGGAGTGTTGGCGAACGTCTCCTCGGCTATCGCCGAATGCAAAGCGAATATCAGCCGTGCCGAAATCATCACGCGGGAGGACCGGAAAGCGGAGTTGGATTTTGTCGTCGAAATCGCCGACACGGCTCACCTGAATCGCGTGCTGAAAACCATTGAACGTGTAGGCGGTGTCATTACGGCACGGCGCGTTCGGTCCTGGCAGGAACGATCATAACGGCAGCGTGTCGAGAGAAGACGTTAGGGTTGACCGAACAGCAGCTTGGTCCCTTTCTCAATCTTGTACCCTTCGACTGTACCCCCGGCAATTTCGAGTACGTACATCGCATCATCGCTGTTCGGACGGTATTGCGGACAGGAATCGTCGGTCTTTGTGCAAATCGGTATATTGCGTTCGATATGGGTGACCCGTTTTTTGGCGTCCAGCCAGATCAGATCAAGCGCGATTTTGGTGTTTTTCATCCAGAATGACCATGCCTGAGGCTGACTAAAGAAAAATAGCATCCCGTGATCTTTCTTGAGGTGATCCCGATACATCAAGCCGACCGAGCGCTTCAGCGGCGTATCGGCGATCTCGGCATGGATCGCGATGCCCGAGGGAGTTTGAATATGTATGAGTCCCCCGTCAGAGGCATTGGATGTCGGGATGCCCAAGAGGAGTGATCCAATGAGCGCTATGGAGCATAGAGAGAAGAGAGTTGAACCCCCAAAAGGCATGGCACGCATCGTAGCCATCCGCCCTAGCTCCAGTCAAGGAACGTATTGGCGCCGTTGCGATCAGCCAGCGTTCCCCTCCGTCAATCTTGCAATCCTTTCGGGCAATGTGCCATTCTCACGCGCAACAAGAAAGAGGGGCCATGCAGGAAAAACGACGAGTGTTGTATAAAAAGGGCGTGTTCGTCTGCCCTGGATGTCGTCAGTCCTACGTCCAAGAGAAATGGATTGAAGAATGGCGGATTCGGTGCCACCGCTGTACCTACCGTGGAACGCTGACGGAAGTGTCGGTGGAGGAACATATGGAGGAAGAGACGTTTCGGCGTTAGTCCTTTCATGTTTGTTCCGTCCGGACCGTAACGTTGTGTTGCCATACTTCACCAAGGCTCATACCCCGAATGAATCACGGTATCTGTTGGCCGTTGCATTGGCGTTGATCACGCTGTGCACCGGCTGTGTGTCTTGGTCTTGGGCGGACGAATCTTCGCCTGTGATCAAGATTCTCGTGACCTATCATTCGTTCTCGGGAAACACCGAGCGCATGGCGGAAGCAGTGGTGTCGGGAGCACAGTCGGTCTCGGGTACTCAGATTGTTTTGAAGCGTGTCGGGCAAGTGACCGCGGATGATCTGTTTTCCGCCGATGCGGTGGTGGTCGGTTCTCCTGTCTATTGGTCCAACATGTCAGGAGAGGTGAAGACCTTCTTCGATAATTGGCAGTTCAAATTTGGTGTCTTTCCCGAATTCAAGATGAAAAACAAGGTAGGGGCTGCCTTTACCACGGGGGGGCAACTCTCAAGCGGGAAGGAGGTTACGATGTTGACCATCCTTGCCGCGATGCTGGGAAATCAAATGATTGTGGTGAGCGGCGGCGGAGCCTTTGGAGCATCGGCCACAACCGAGGGTGAGAGCCCAGGAATCGATGACAAAGAGCTCGCCGACGCCAAAGCCCTAGGCCAACGCGTTGCCGATGTGACCAAGCTCATCAAAATCGGTTCTTCACGTTAAATTGAAAGAGTTACGGGAACCTCTTCTGTAACCCGACAGGCGGAGAAGGAAGGAGGGAACGTCTAACTACCGGTCCACTGCGCCGGTCGATGCTCCTTGGACAGCGAGCTCGACAAACTCATGGATATTTTTTGCGCAGCGACCGCAGCTGCCGCTCTGCTTGAGGCCAAATTTAGACTTGAGCTGACAGGGCATCACAACCCCCCCTCGCCCCGCCTCACGAACATCCGACTCAGTGATTCCTCGACACAGACAAACGAACATGTAGTCACCATAGGACGATTATGAGAAGCATTATCAGTATGCCACTGAAGAACGCCCCTGTCAAGTGTTCTCATCCTGTTCCGGTCGGTCAACTTAAGCGCTATTCATCAATGAGATAGGTCTATGAGAGGGTTTCTTCCAGCTGCCGTACCATGTCCTTAATGGTATCGAACCCTGATTGCCAAAAGGCTGCGGAGGTCATATCCACATCCAATTTACTGAGAATGTCTTGGGGCGATTGAGATCCACCAGTCGCGAGCAAGTCCAGATACGTTGGGACAAATGATGTCCCTTGCTCCTTGTACATTCTGTATAAGGCCAATACGAGCAGATTACCAAAACTATAGGCGTAGCAATAGAACGGACTGGCAAAGAGATGGGGAATCATGAGCCATTCCCATTGAAACTCGTCCGGTACTCGTACTGCTTTGCCGAATTGCTGCTTTAGTTCTGAAAGATAGGCTTGTGCCAGTTGGTCTCCCGTTGCCCCTTCCGCGATCATGTGATGCGCGGCTTGCTCGAATCGAATGAAATAGGCTTGCCGTAGCACGGTTGCATAGATGTCATCCAGTTGACTCACGAGCAAGCCCTGTCGAACGGCTTTGTTACGCTCGTTCGACATAAGGGCGTCGGAGAGAATGCGTTCGCCGAAGACGGACGCTGTCTCCGCCAATGGAAGGGTTGAATGGAAGGTAAAGATCGAATGGTCTTTTGCCATCATTCCATGGGCGGCATGGCCGAGCTCATGGGCCATGGTGGCGATGTCTCGGGCTTCTCCTGTGAAATTCAACATCACATAGGGAGTGAGGCCAGGCACCACGCTATAGCAGTAGGCGCCGCCCAGTTTGCCGGGACGTGTCGGCCCATCGACATGCTGCTCTCTCAAGACCTGTTCCGCCAGGTCTGCAAGCTGGGGAGAAAAGCTTCGATAGGCGCCCAGCACCATCCTGACGGCATCGGCATACGTATATTTCTTGGTGTCTGCACGATGGGGAGCATAAATATGATACCGATTCATGGGGGAGATTTTGCAGATCTTCGCCTTCAGTTTGAAGTAGGTTTGGAAGATCTCGGCATTTTTGGCACAGGTCGCCAACAGCACGTCGACGGCTTGATTCGGCACATCATTGCCGAGATTGCGGGTTGCGATGGGAGAAGCAAACCCCCGGAGTTCGACGTTCTCAGCCTTCCAGTCGTTCACGAGTGTTCGATACATCTCTCCGAGCAGGTCACGTTGGGCTGAGAATACACGATAGAGTTCTCTATAGGCGGCCTGGCGAATGGATGCCTTGGGGCTCCGCACGTGGCTCATGAGTTCTTCGCGGTTCATGGTGCGTGCCTTCCCGCCGATCCTCATCGTGAATGTCAGTCCATTGGTCACGACGTCATAGAGTGTGTTGACGGCGCTCCGGCCGGTCACATTCTTGACATTGATGATCTTCTCTTCCGATTCCGAAAGTGTGTGAGGGGTGTAACGTCTGATGGTCTCCAGGTAGTACCGAAGGTCGCCGGCGTCGGCCATCAGCCTTGTCGCATTCTCCTTATCTACCCCTTGCCACCAGAGATCAAGAAAGAGCAGACGATTGTTGACAGCGGTGAGCCGCTCCTCCACGTGCGACTTAAACGAGCGCGCCTTGGTGTTTTTGGTGTCCTCCGAAAACCAGAGGTAGGCGAATGCGCCAAGCCGAGCAGAACCCTTCGCGATCGATTCGGTGAGCGTCAGGATCGATCGGAAGTCAGGGCTCGCCATTGTTGCCTGGAGCCGAGGACGAGCCGACTCAACCTGCTGGACTTGCGCATCAAGCGCTTCCAAATGTCGCTCCAAGTCGTTTAAGGGGTTCTTGACGAGGTGGGTGAGGTTCCACCGGTTAGATACCACAAGGGATGAAGTCTTGCGCCGAACCGGACGTTTCGCGATCATGCCCAATCTCCTTTGCCTAGCTGCCAAGCGGCGAGCAAATCGCATCTTATCATCCGGCTGTGCCGTGGTTGGAGAAAATCATCAGAATCAAAGGGAAGCGCAGCCGCGTTGACAGTCAGCCGTCGGGATGTAAAGATTGTTTTTACGGACAGCGACATGAACGGCCACGAACTCCATCGTGTTGTTCAATACGTGACCGCGAGCACCTCGTATGCGCGGGACACGGTGTCGGACATCCTTCACATAGGTCTCGGAGAGCTGTCTGCCTTGGCTGCGCATTCGACCAGACCGTTCGAGCGGGAAGCGCTCCTCGAATATGTTTCACAGTGGACGATCAAACGAACAGGGCAGCCGGAGCCGTTGGTGCGGGAAGTCCTGGGCTGTGCCGGTCGATGGCTGGATGAAGTGTACGATGAATGTGTCGCTCGACAACCGGAAGTCTTGGGCGAGCCATCGGATGGCGACGAAGGTACCGAGCCGATCCCATAAACGACTTTGGTTTGTCGTGAGCGATGCTTCATGAGTCGGAATGGGGAAAGTGATGGCACGCTGGCGGCCACGACGCACCATGAGAGTCCAATCTCGCTGGCACGACCCCCCTGGTGTTCCCGCTGTCGCTTGGAAGCGTTATGTGCAACAAGAGCTTCCACGCCGGCTCAATGACCATTGGAGTTTCTTGCATCGACACTGTGTCGATCACTCTAGTCACCTTCGACTCGGACGTCTTCTTCATCGCTTGGCCCATCATGACCTCGGTGTCCAGGAATCTGCGCTGGCGGAGCTGGAGTTGGCCACGCAGCTGATTCGCGTCGGACTCCGAGTCACGTTTCTACCTGAGTCGCAAGCCAGAACGGCCGATTTGGAATGCCGTCTGGGATCAGAACGGCTTTTTGTCGAGGTGACGGCGATGGTAGGTTCGGCGGAACGACGACGGCTGCCTGTGCGCGGGATCGCAGGCGAGGAGCCCGGAGAGGAAACCGATCGTGGCGTGATCTTGACTCACCGGATCCTAGCGCGCATCAGACAAAAGGCGAAGCAGCTTGCCGATTATTGCGATCCGGTCATCCTGAGCATTTCAATTCCGCGAGCGGATCTTCTGGGAGGTCGTCAAGGTCGGCGTGAGCAGATCCAAGTAGACTTGAAGGCTTTGGCTGGTTCCATAACGGTCGATCTAACGAAACTTCGGCACCTCAGCGCCGTGTTGATTTCGCTCTGGGATGTCGAGCCGCTTCCCTCCCGAGCGGCGTTGAGGCTTGCCAATGTCGAGATAATTGAACGGACTAAACATCAGCGCATCCAACCTCGCGTGCGCATGCTGGTTCGGAACCCGATGGCTTCAGCTTCGCTTTCCGAATATCATGACGCGTCGATCAGACAGATTCTTTAGGACATCATAAAGCGGTCGTTCCCGGTCCCTTCGAGGATTGTAAATACAGCCTTTCATTTGCTGATACCGCCGAAAGACAGCAATGGCTTGTCGGCCGATGGTTGAAAGGAGAAACGCGCGGGCGTCCGAACGGACTGATTGCCCCGCTGAAATTGTACTCTGACCAAAATGAGCCCAATTGACAGCCTAAGACCCGACATTAAGCCAACGCAATGCTTCGGCAAGTACCACGGAAGGTTTGGCACAAGGTCGCTCACCCTGAGGGATTCGCTGCCGCTCTCCTCCAAGCATCCAGTAAGACCCGTAAAATTCAGAGCCAACGATAATCAGTCGATCTTCGGGCCGTAAACGACCAGCGTCTTGTCGCTTCTGGACCTTTGTGAAAAGTCGTGAGGCTAGGCCAAAACATTCATTCACTGCCCTTGTTGTCTCGTCCGGATTCATATAGGCGCCGCCCCATCCTAATTGAAGGAAGAGTCGTAGCTGACCACTCACAAGATAGTAATGCCAGGCATGGGAGTTTGCGCCATGACCGGTATGACTCAGAAGCATATAGTCTTGAGCTTCGCTCTTGGTCCCATCGCGAACATAGTCATCGAAGCAGTATGGCGATACCGTGACAGGCTTGGTTGAGAAGCACCAGCGATCACGTTGCTTGAGGTTCGGTGCGAGATCGAGAGGCAGAAATGGAAAATCTAGACCAACATTCTTCAATAAAGACTTTGCTTTCGTCACTTCGTCGAATTCGTTCAAGATGAACCCGCTGTTGCTATTTTACCTGGCCCTTCGCCGATGCCCTACGAGGCTGTGCTCTCCTCGATTTGTTCTTCCCTACCCATGATCGAGGTACAGCGAGCACACCGTCTCCCGCACATTCAAGTCTCTGGGCTTCGTCCCACCATTGTCGCCTGACGTCTTCTACATTCTTCCGCCCTTTGAGGGCTTTTATAAGAAGAGCTTCGTCTGAAATAATTTTTTCCAAAGAACCGCCAGACGGAAGTGCCTGGAACTGGAAGTCCATCGTATAGCTTTCAGGTTCTTTGATGAATCGCCTCAGTCCGTTCGTTATTTCTTGCTCAAGCCACTCAAATCGGCAACCAAAGTAATAT
>JAHBWU010000028.1 GCA_019636835.1 Nitrospira sp. | reverse complement strand
TTCTACTTCTCCTTCTCCAACACAACCCGACCCTGTCGTTCTCGTTCTTCTCGTTCCCGTTCATGACGCGCCGAATCGGACTGAGGTGGAACGTCCACCGGCGCATACCGCGTATGCATGACGCTTCCGGCTGACTCAATCAGTGCTCGCACGCCAATAGCCGCCACGGCTCCCAAAAGACAAAGAAATAGAATCCTCCCCCACCCGCGCAGCATCCGTTTCCAAGACCGGAGGCATGTGAGATCTGGACTCATTTCCGATTTCCTGATCGTTGAGAACATTGTCTAGGACATAGTTTTTAGCCATCCAAGGCTCACCTGCCCCTTACTTATTCACGACCTTTCTCACGACAGGATCGGCGACGTTGCGCTTATTCAGCTCCCGCTCCAAGGTGGCACGGATGAACCCACTCGTTGTGTATCCCTGTTGCTTGAGGGCGTTGAGCTTTTCCTTCAATTCAACGGGAAGTTGAACAACAATGCGAACAAGCTTGGACATGATCACGGCTCCCCTTTAGCTAAAACACTAACTGGGGTGCAACTTCTGCATATGCTGTGCCTTGCCAGTATCTCGTTAACGGTGTGAAAATTCTGACACTTCTGCTGTGCTCTTTCAGCATTTCTCCACGAAAGAGCCAAAAACTGTCATTCATTACCTGTCTTGTACAGAAAGGGTGCAGTTCTCAAAGGATGGGGTTACAAGAGCTGAAGAGGAGGAATGTTTGTCGTTATGAGAATTGGAGGAAGAGCCGGCTCCAATTCTGGCATTCGCAACGCCAAAGACAATGTGGAAAGTCAACCGGTCGCACGATAAGATCTCGCATGCGGTTCACCGTGAACTCGGATGTTGAAAGTCGTCCTGTAACCCAGATCGCTCCATCACGGTCCGTGCGAAAGACCGGAATGCGCTGATCTTGATAAGTTTCCAGCACTGATTCCATCGGATGTCCATAAGGATTAGCCGCACCAACAGAGATGACCGCATACTGTGGGTGGAGTTGCCGAAGCCAGTCCGGATCCAGGGAGCTACGCGCTCCGTGATGGGGCACCTTCAGTACGGTCACCGGCTGGTACCCTTCCTCGTTCAATCGCCTTAACCCAGCAGTTTCAATATCGGCTGAAAAAAGAACGGAATAGATTCCACAGCGTAGTCGCGAGACGATGGACAGATTGTTCAATAGTGTCCCGGTATGGGACTGAGTCGACTCACGGATTACTGATGTTTCAGGTGGATTGAGAATGCTGAGCCTGCACTGACCGGACTGCAATAGTTCTTGGCCACGCACAGCGGTGTGTTGATCGATATGCTGATCACGAAGGGCTGTGTTAAGATCTTCAATGAATTTCTCAGAGCGTTCTATCCCTCCGCCCCAGTACCGTCCGACTGACATATGCCGGAGTATCCAAATCAGCCCGCCGACATGATCCAGTTGCTGGTGTGTCCCGATGACATGGGCAATATGGTGGATTCTCCGGCTCCACAGAAACGGCGCGATCACATTTTTCCCCATGTCGAATCGTTCATATCGAGCCCCGCCGTCGATCAGAACGGTCCGACCATCCGGTAATTCGACAACGGCACTATCTCCTTGTCCGACATCAAGGAATGTGACACGCCAATGATCACCGTCTGCTTTCGGCAGGGGAGGAGTCAGCCACCAACCGATCAACAATATCGACAGACCAACGCCGGCAACTCGGATGCGCCACGGTATTGCCTGAAAGCTTGCTACGAGTAATACAAAGTAAAACAGGGCGATCGTTGGAATGGATGGTGCTGCGACATGCCATTCCCCTCCGGGCAGGCGAGCACACCACTGCAATCCGAGAACCATCAGCCCAAACAATCGCTCCATCGCTGAGCCAAGGATCAAAGACTCGGCCCCCGTCATGATCGTCCACAGGGCGGCAAATAGTCCCAAAGGCACCAAGATGACACCCGTAAACGGGACGGCTATCAGGTTGGTGATGGTTCCCATCCACGGAACCTGGTTGAAATAGAACGCAACCATGGGCAAGGTAGCCAGAGTCACAGCCCCGCTCATCGATAGCGCTTTGAGCGCTTGGCTCGTGAAGCGGTATCTCAGCTGACCGTCGGTCCCTGCATCGTCGGCGTTCCATGATTTCATGAGTACGATCATTCTGACCATCACGAGTACGGAAAGAAAAGAGAGTTGAAAGGAAATGTCAAAGATGGCACGAGGATCGTGCAAGAGGATCGCTAGAAGAGCCACCGCCATCGCATGCCCCAGATGCCGTTCATACCCTAACCACATTGCAATCATCGCCAGCGTGATCATCACGAGCGAGCGCATGGTCGCCAATTCAGCCCCCGCAAGCAACGCATACAGTGCGACAGCAGGCCATGCCAGCACAATTGCAATTTTCGACGGCGTGACTGTTCGTGAGAGCATCAACAAGAGAGTAAGGGGAAGCCCGAGAACGAGTCTCTTCACCAACCAAAAAACCACGATGGCCACGAGCCCGAGATGTGAACCGGAGATCGAGAGCAAATGAACGGTTCCGGTCAGCATGAACCAATCTTGGAGCTCTTGTTCGAGATGGCCTCGTTCACCAATGATCATGCCGAGAAACAGCCCTCGTGTGGGTTGGCTCAATGTGCTGATGGCAGCGGCGCGTATCGTAGCCCTCCAATGATCGATCCGGTTCCATAAGCTCCACAACCCAATGGGGGGCTCTGCATCTAACAATTTCACCGCTTGAGCACCGGTCACGCTGGTCAGAAAGTCGATGCCCTGGCGTTCCATATAGGCAGCGTAGTCGAATCCACCCGGGTTCAACGTCCCTCGCGGACGGTGAAGGTTCCCACGAAACGCAATACGGTCGCCGTGATGAAGCGGAATATCCGGGTCACGCCACACGAGGCGTATGCGTCTCGATTCAGAATTCGATTCGTCTGGTTGAACCAACATCGTCTGGCGTCCCACACCGTGTTGAACGGGAGCCATAACCCGACCGACGACCGAGGCTTGAACAGTTTCATGAAGCGGTGGTGCCATCTGTGGAGACTCCGATGTCAGGGGGGTGAGACTCCAGTAAGCTACTCCGGAGAGAAGGCTGGAATACAGCAGCAGTGCGAAGGGTGACTCGATATAACCGGCTCGCTCGAGTACACTGAATCCAACAGCGATGCCGGCCAACAGAATGATTACGGAGAGCGGAAAAAATGAGATCTGTGCTCCACACAGAAGACCGAGAGAAAACGCTGCTGCGAGGGACGGGAGCATGAGCTTCCCTCATATACCGGGGAGGAGGGAACACTCAGCCGATATGCTTTCGCACGACCCTGGCGAGATCCTCAGCCATTTCCTTGACCATGGTGGGCTGTTCTCCTTCCACCATGATCCGCAACAACGGCTCTGTCCCGGAATATCTGATGAGGACCCGCCCACACCCGTTCAGGCGGCGTTCGCTCTCTTGTATGGCGCAATCAATGTCGGGGATCGATTCCAATCGCGGTTTCTTCGTGACATGCACATTGACCAACACTTGCGGCACGGCGGTCATTGCCTTGGCCAGCTCGGATAGCGGCTTCTTGGTTCGCTTCACCAATGACAATATCTGCAGAGCCGAGATGAGCCCGTCTCCGGTTGTATTGTGGTCAAGGAATATGAAGTGTCCTGATTGCTCTCCTCCAAAGTTATAGCCTTCAGCCAACATTCGTTCGAGCAGATATCGATCACCGACCGGCGTCCGAATCAGCTTGACGCCCGCTTTCGACATCGAAAGTTCCAGTCCAAAGTTGCTCATCACGGTTCCGACCAACGTCTGCTTGGCGAGGAGCCCGTTTCGATGAAGATCCAGGCCCAAGGCCGCCATCACATGATCACCATCGATGACGGTTCCTTGCTCACAGACAAAGACGGCCCGATCAGCATCGCCGTCCAAAGCAATACCAAGATCCGCTTTGCAACGGCGTACCGACTCTTGCAGGAGCTCGGGATGAACGGCACCGCAACCGGCATTGATATTCATCCCGTCCGGTTTATTACCGATGACTTCAACTATGGCTCCCAATTCTCTGAGAACCGTCGGAGCCAGTTTGTACGCCGCACCGTTCGCGCAATCTACAACGAGCTTGATGCCCTGAAAATCCAAGTCTTTCGGCAACGACCGCTTTGCAAATTCTATATAGCGCCCCTCTGCATCATCGATACGGTAGGCCTTGCCGATGAGGTCTGCCGTCGGTCGAAGATGGCTGATTTCATCCGATACGATCAGTTCTTCAATGCGAGCTTCCACCTCGTCGGGGAGTTTGAAACCGTCGCTTGAAAAGAATTTAATTCCGTTGTCTTGATAAGGATTGTGCGAGGCCGAAATGACCACCCCTGCATCGGCGCGTAGACTCCTGGTCAAAAACGCGATCGCCGGTGTCGGCATCGGTCCGACTAACAGCACATCCACCCCCATCGAGCAGATTCCTGCCATCAAGGCAGACTCCAGCATGTATCCAGAGATACGGGTATCTTTACCGATGACGATCTGATGACGGCCCGCTCGTCGCATGAAAATATGTGCGGCGGCTCGCCCGAGCTGCATCGCCATTTCACTGGTCATGGGATCGAGATTGGCAACCCCTCGAACACCGTCGGTTCCAAATAATTTACGCATCATGCTCCTGTCCGCAAAACGACCAGCGTGGATTCAACGCTGCAGCCATCTTGACTACGTCGATCATCATGGCAACATCATGGACACGCATAATGTGAGCACCGCGATCGACCGCCAGTGCCACTGCCGCTGCGGTCCCCCATTCTCGATGCTCAACAGGCCGCTCAACCACTTTTCCGATAAACGCCTTCCGCGACAGGCCGACCAGTATGGGACGGTTCAGTGCCGCTAAAGCAGACAGTCCGTCAAAAAGGTCCAGGTTATGGACCAACAGCTTACCAAAACCAAAGCCCGGATCAAGAATGATATTTGTTCGAGCAATCCCTGCACGGATAGCATTCTGGAGGCGCTCATCAAGAAAGTGCGCAACTTCGCCGACTACATCGGAATAATGGGGTGATTGTTGCATCATTTGCGGAGATCCTTGCATATGCATCAGGACGACTCCCGCATCGGAGCGGGCAATCACCGAGGCCATTGCAGAATCCTGCCGCAAGGCGCTTACGTCGTTGATGATCGATGCTCCGCAATCCAGAGCGACCTCTGCGACTCGAGACTTGGTGGTATCGATCGAAATCGGAACCGGTACACGATGTGCCAGTCCCTTCACCACCGGAATCACGTGAGCCAATTCATCCTGCTCACTAACGGAATGTGCGCCAGGCCGAGTCGACTCTCCCCCGACATCGATGATGTCCGCCCCTTGTTCAACAAGTTCCAACGCATGTGCAATGGCTCGTTCAGGCTCGACATATCGCCCACCGTCATAGAAGGAATCCGTCGTGACGTTTACGACACCCATGATAAGCGGACGCCCTTTGCAATGAATTTCTCGCCCTCTGGCAGAGAACCACTGTTGCGCCGTTATTGCCTGTGGTGATACTCGACCCAATTACTCCACCGACGAAAGGAAAATCAAAACTGTCGCTCCGGTTAGCCTAAAGGAAAGAGACACAGTGCGGTCTGTGAATACAACACTGTAGAGCCAACGGCTCCAGCACGAACGAACCGTTGGCCCAGTATATTTAGGCTGGAACTGTTTGAGAGGAGGATTGCAACAGAATCTGATCAATTTCCGGTGCGTCAAGCACTTCTTTTTCAAGTAGCGCCTCCGCCAAAGCCTTCAGGCTCGTCATTTGCTCAGACAGCACACGTTTAGCACGTTCGTAATTTTCGGTAACGAACCGCTTGATCTCCAAGTCGATTTCAAGCGCGACCTGATCGCTGACATCTCGTTTGGTGGCAAAGTCTCGTCCGAGGAACACCGAATCTTCCTTTTGTCCAAAGGTCAAGGGCCCCAACTTCTCGCTCATGCCCCATTCGCACACCATCTTCCGGGCAAGGTCCGTCGCACGTTCAAGATCGTTACCGGCTCCGGTTGTGACATGCTTGAATACAAGCTCTTCGGCAACACGTCCACCCATAAGAATCGCCAAGGTATTGTAGAGGAACTCTTTAGAAAAGTTGTGCCGATCATCGGTCGGTAGCTGCATCGTCACACCTAGAGCCCGACCCCTGGGAATGATCGTCACTTTATGAACAGGATCGGTTCCAGGAAGAAGCTTCGCCATCAACGCGTGGCCGGCTTCATGATATGCCGTAATTCGCTTTTCTTCCTCGGTAAGAATCATGCTCTTGCGCTCAGCACCCATCATGACCTTATCCTTGGCCATCTCAAAGTCGATGTTTTCGACTTCCTTCTTGTTCTGACGAGCCGCCCACAGTGCCGCCTCGTTCACAAGATTTTCCAGATCAGCCCCTGAAAACCCAGGTGTTCCCCTCGCGATCTTTTCCAGCTCCACATTCGCGGCGACAGGAACCTTTTTCGTGTGAACCTTCAGGATTTCCGAACGGCCTTTGAGGTCTGGTCGATTCACCACCACCTGCCGATCAAAGCGTCCGGGTCTCAACAAGGCCGGATCGAGCACATCGGGGCGATTAGTCGCCGCGACCAAAATGACTCCCTCGGTTGTATCGAAGCCGTCCATTTCCACCAGCAACTGATTGAGGGTTTGCTCCCGTTCGTCATGGCCACCGCCAAGTCCCGCACCCCGCAAGCGACCGACCGCGTCAATTTCATCGATGAAAATAATGCACGGGGCATGTTTCTTCCCTTGCTCAAATAAATCCCGCACTCGTGAAGCTCCGACGCCGACGAACATTTCTACAAAGTCAGAACCGCTGATGCTGAAGAACGGTACCCCGGCTTCTCCCGCAATAGCCTTCGCCAACAAGGTCTTTCCTGTTCCTGGAGGTCCGACAACGAGTACGCCCTTGGGGATGCGTCCACCGAGCTTCTGAAACTTCCGAGGATCTTTCAAGAATTCAATGATTTCAAGGACTTCCTCTTTCGCTTCATCGACACCAGCCACGTCGGAGAAGGTGACCTTTTTTCGCTCTTCCGTCAGCATACGTGCTCGACTCTTTCCAAAGGAGAGAGCCTTGTTTCCACCAATTTGCATCTGACGCATCAGGAAAAACCAGAGGCCGAGGAAGAGGATAAAGGGTCCCCACGTGACGAGGAACGTGATATACCACGGACTCTCATCAGGTGGTTTGACCTCAATCTGAACGTCTCTTTCACGAAGGACTTTGACAAGGTCAGGGTAGTCCGCTGAGTAGGTACGGATACGAGTCTTGTCTTTCAGAACCCCGCTGATGTGATTGCCTTTAATGATGACCTTTTCAAAATCACCCTTGTCGAGCTTTGCCATAAAATCGCTGAATATCACTTCTTCTTCAGGCGCGTGAGTCGGCACACTGAATAGATTGAACAGGAGAATCATGAACAAGCCGACCACCACCCAGAAAAGCAGGTTCTTGACCCGGGAATTCATCCAGTTCTCCTTCGCGACAACGTTGAACGCAACGTATTTAGAAATCGTGGTGATGTTAACATAGCCTCGCGCAAATTGCCAACAGCTCGTCGGGAAATTCTACTCCTCTTGCTGACTCAGCTGATCGAGGACGGCGAGGTACGGAAGGTTCCGGTACTTTTGTTGATAATCAAGTCCGTAACCGACGACGTACTGGTTCGGAATTCTGAAACCGATATACTGCAGCTGTACATTGACGACGCGGCGCTCCGGTTTACTCAGCAACGTACATACCTTGATGCTCTTCGGTTTCTGTTTCGCCAACGCCTTTGTGAGGTATTGAACCGTCAATCCTGAATCGACGATGTCCTCAACCAGTAGCACATCTCTATCCTTGATCTTTTCGGTCAGCTCAGTCACGAGCTTTACCTTCCCGGACGTCCTCGACTGTGTTCCATAGTTCGTCACGATAATGAAATCGACCCGGACTGGAATCCGGATCGCTCGGGCCAAATCAGCAAAAAATGCATAAGCTCCCTTTAATACTCCGACGAGCACGAGGTCCTGGCCTGCATAGTCGGCGCTGATCTGCCTACCTAGCTCGCGGATACGGCTCCGCATTTGCTCCTGGGTAACGATCGGGCGTCCGAACATACGTTCCATCTCAGTCAGTCCCTTCTCTCAGAGTTGGATTATCTGAAGTGAACACCAACCAGCGTTTCGTTGCGGCAGTGGGTGCCCAGCGGCCATCCTGCCGATAGCCAACGACCCATAGGATTCCCTCGGGAGCCACCACCAGGGGAATGAGCGATCGAGCCGCAATCGGTATCTTCAGATCCATGAAAAAATCCTGCAGCTTCTTCGAATGTCCGCCCATACCGGAGGGATGAAATCTATCTCCCGGCAACCAGTTCCGTACCATCAGTGGCTGAGACACCCGATCGGCATCCACCAGAATCCGATTCTTTCCAAGAGCAAGAGCGGCACCAATCGGGATGCATGCCTGCTGTTGTACCTGAAGTCGTTGACCCGTTCCAGACCATATAAGCTCCCCTGGCACAGACAAGAGTTCCTGACATCTGCCGTGCGGATGTCCAGCCTGGGAGATTTCCCATGTTTGAAGCGGAACAAACTGTAGACGGCGATCATCGACAACAACCCGCCCCCCCTTCACATCGAGACTTGAACCAGCCTCTCTCTTCGAGGCCAGGTGAATGATGCGATCAACCGTCCGGATACTGGGTGAGCGAAATTGGTCATCATTCTTCCGAAAAAGGTTTCGGATGCAACGTCTTTGAAAGGCATGCGGAAGTTCCAGAAGAAAACTGTAATCAATCGTCCAGCCTCCGGCGGATCTTCGTTTCACGGCAGAAGAGGAGAGGGTCTCAACCTGCTGTTCCAGACAACGATCGTCTTCTCTGCAGATATCCGCAAGCTTGCAGAGCGCGTCGACGCCGGAAGGGACCAGTCGATTCAGAATTGGGATCACCTCTCTCCGAATGCGGTTCCTCAAGTAATGCGGCGTGAAATTGCTGGAGTCTTCCCGAAACGACAACTCAGTCGTGCCAAGATATGCCAGGACTTCTTGCCGCTTGGTGTCGTATAGAGGCCGAATAATCTTGTTATCGCGAAACGCCGGCATGCCGGACAGACCGGTCAGTCCCGCACCACGGAGCATCCACAGCAAGACCGTCTCCGCCTGATCGTCTGCCGTATGGCCTAGGGCAATACGGTCCACCCCGCACTGCTCGGAAATTTCTTGCATCACCCGATAGCGAAGGTCACGAGCTTCAGCCTGCAGTGATGTCTTGCGCCGACCTGTGTGAAATTCAACCCGTCGAACATGGATAGGAACTCCGAGCCCTTTGCAAAAGGACTCCACAAATTTTTGGTCCTCTTCGGACTCAGCCCCTCGTAGTCCATAGTTGCAATGCACGGCTGATAAGGTCAGCTCCCAACTCAGCCGGAGATGATGCAGGATCGATAACAGTGCGACGGAATCGGGGCCGCCCGAGATGGCGGCCAATATGTGTTGTCCACGTTGAAAGAGGTTTCTGGACCGAACCGTTCGAATGACCCGATGTACGAGCGGGGGCCAGGCCATGTTATCGATGGATCTGTTTAGGGCCGGTTGCACAAGGACTCATCGCCCTCCGATTGTTTCATGATATCGACGTAAGATGCCTCTCGCAGAATCCACGTCGGCCGTGATTTGCCGACTCAGCGCTTCTCCGCTGTCAAACGACGCGTCGCCTCGTATTCGACCGATAAACTCAACAGTGAGCGTTCGTCCATACAGCTCGTGTCTCCCATCCAGGATGGAGACTTCCAACCTCCGCTCACCACCGTTAAAGGTCGGTCTCGTACCGATATAGGCGACCGAATCATGTCGCTCCTTGCCTATGATCGCGACAGAGGCATAAATGCCGTCGGCAGGTGCCACGCGGTCTGGAGGTAATGGAAGATTTGCCGTAGGGCATCCTAATGTTCGTCCCCTCCCCTCGCCGGAGGATACGACTCCGCTCAGAGCATAGTGTCGGCCGAGCAAGACAGCCGCCTGATCGACCTTCCCGATCATAATGAGCTGTCTGATTCTCGTCGAGCTGACCACTCCTCCGTCGATCACCACTGGAGGAATCGGATGAACGATGAAGCCGAATCGTTTGCCGAGCGCGACCAGATCGCCGATTCGGCCTGCCCGCTTGTGCCCAAAGACAAAATGTTGTCCGACAAAAATCTCTTTTAGCCCGAGTCCTTTGGAAAGAACCTGCTCAGCGAACATCCCTGGAGAGAGTGATGCAAACTCTTGAGTGAACTCCAGGGAGACCATTTCATCGATGCCGGCTTGTTCGAACCGGGCACGTTTTTCTTCCCTGCTCGTCAAAAACCGCAGATCAACGTGAGGCGCAAGGATTTTCACCGGGTGAGGGTCGAACGTCAGGACGACAGCCGTTCCATGAGCGTGGCGCGCCGTCTCAGCCACCTGTTTTAAGAGTGCATGGTGACCGAGATGATGCCCATCGAAATTCCCAATGGTCCCCACCGGATACGGCCGCACGACCTCGTCCGAATATCCGCGGGTCACTTTCATCGTCGATCAATGAAGCAGCTTGACGGCGTCTTTTGCAAAATACGACAGAATCAGATCGGCTCCCGCCCGTTTGATCGCCAAGAGCGATTCCAGCATGGCACGCGATTCATCGACCCACCCTGCTCTGGCCGCCGCCTTAATCATACTGTACTCGCCGCTCACCTGATACGCCGCTAAGGGGAGAAGCGTACGAGCACGGGCCATCGCAATGATGTCCAGATAAGGCAGAGCCGGCTTGACCATCACAATATCAGCACCTTCGTCGATATCGAGATCGATCTCGCGCAGCGCTTCGCGCGCGTTAGCCGGATCCATCTGATAAGACTGTCGGTCACCGAATTGAGGGCTGGAAAAGGCTGCGTCGCGAAAAGGTGCGTAGAAACAGGAGGAGAACTTGGCGGCATATGCCAGAATCGGCAGATCGGAGAATCCAACGCGATCCAGCTCGCGTCTGATTGCGGCGACACGACCATCCATCATATCCGACGGTGCAACCATATCGGCTCCAGCCTCGGCATGAGTGCGTGCCATCACCGTGAGACACTCGAGCGTCTCATCATTGAGAATCTTTCCATCCTTGACGATTCCGCAATGTCCGTGGTTGGTATACTCGTCGATACAGACATCCGTGATCACAAGTAATCCCGGCACGTGTTGTTTGACGGCTCGGATCGCCCGCTGCACGATGCCGTTCGGATCCCACCCTGAACTACCACGATCGTCTTTGTGCGCCGGTATACCAAAGAGAATGATGGCCGGAATACCTAAGGCCTGAATCTCTCCCGCCTCTTTGACCAGCAGATCGATAGAGAGCCGAAATTGGCCCGGCATCGAAGCGATCTCTTCACGACGATCCTGTCCCTCGACTACAAACAGCGGGTAGATAAAATCCGACGGTGACAGCGTCGTTTCACGTACCATCCGACGCAACGATTCATGTTGCCGCAGTCGTCGGAGCCGCTGGATCGGAAACCCCATGGCTCACCTTACTTTCGTGGCAGATTCGTCAAGAACACGACGAGGTCGCGAACGGAAATAACCCCGACCAGCTTCCCGTCGCGCGTGACACCGAGATGGCGGAGATGGGATTGCGCCATCAAATCGTTGGCATCGAGCAACGTCTTGCTCTCTTCAATGGTCATGATCGGCGCCGACATGATTTGCTCAACCGTCGTCTTAATTGCATCGGCCCCGGCCGCCACCACTCGGCGCACCATATCAGTATCCGTGATGATGCCGATAATTTCGCGATCGTTGGTGACGAACAAACTGCCGATCCCTCGGTCGCGCATGATACGGGCGGCCGTCTGTGCATCTGTATCACGAGGCACCGTCACGAACTTTTCTCGGGGAATCATGAATGACTTTACAGGGACCATCTCATCCTCCTCCTTTATGACTATAATGATACATCTCGCGTGCTTTGGTTACTGCGGAGCTCCCGTGGCAACGTGCTCACGGCTTCCATAATGGTGGGCGATCGCATCCACCAGCGCGGGAATCGTATTCTCACTCGGCACGATCGAGACCGTCAAACCATATTCCTCTGCCGTCTTCGCTGTGATGGGTCCGATGCAGGCGATCATGACGGATTGCAAGAGCGGCTTCACCGCTTCAACACCGCCGAGCATCGTGACGAAGTTGCGGACCGTGGAAGAGCTGGTAAACGTGACGATATGAATTCGATGACTCATGAGTTCCTGCCGCCACTCCTCAGAGTCGTGGTCTGGTGTGAGTGTTCGATACACGGATACGACGTCGACGTGCGCACCGGCGGCACGAAGTTCGTCCGGCAAGAGATCTCTGGCCACTTCCGCCCGAGGAATCAAGAGACGGGATTTGTTCAAATCCTGCTGATTCAGCGCGGCTAACACTCCCTCTGCCTGATATTCTGCCGGCACCACATCCGCTCTGACACCGAACTTTTCCAACTCCTGGGCCGTGCGGGGCCCAATGCAGCAAAGCCGCCGGCCGGCCAAGCAGCGTGAGTCGAGCCCACGAGCCAGCAGTCTCGTCATGAACCGGCTCACGCCATTGACGCTGGTAAAAATAACCCAGTGGTACGTCTCAATCTCAGAGATGGCTTGATCGACAGGCCCCCAATCCAGAGGAGGAACGAGCTTGATCGTCGGAGCTTCGACCGGTTCAGCTCCATAGCCGGCCAATCGGGCAGCTAACTCACCGGCCTGTTCTTTCGCTCTCGTCATGAGCACCCGTTTTCCAAAGAGCGGGCGCCGCTCGAACCAGTTGAGTTTCGGCCTCAGTCGAACGACCTCTCCCACCACAATGACGGTCGGCGGCTCCATCTGTGCCGCGTCGGCTTTGTCCACAATATCAGCCAATGTGCCCACGACGGTCTGCTGTGAAACTCTCGTTCCCCATCGAACGATGGCAACGGGAGTAGACCCCGCTCGCCCTTCGGCCATTAAGGTCGCGGCGATCGTTGAAAGATTTTTCATGCCCATGAGAAAGACGACGGTGCCTTGGCTCGTCGCCAGCCTTGGCCAGTCCAAGGCCGTGGAAGGCTTCTCTGGATCTTCATGTCCGGTGACAATCGTCAGCGTAGACGCCAACGTTCGATGTGTCACCGGAATACCGGCATACGCAGGGGCGGCAACTGCAGCAGTTACCCCGGGAACGACTTCGAATTCAATCCCTGCCGACGCAAGCGCTTCCGCTTCTTCTCCTCCTCGCCCAAAAACAAACGGATCGCCACCCTTCAACCGCACGACCACATTGCCCGCATTGGCTCGTTCAATCAGTAGACGATTGATAGCCTCCTGCTCAGGGTATTTTCCTTTGCCTCTCCGTCCGACATAAACTCGCTCCGCTCGGTCCTGGGCATGGTCAAGGAGGGTGGGATTCGCCAAGTAATCGTAGAGAACTACGTCAGCCTGCTCAAGACATTCCTTCCCTCGAATGGTCAGGAGCCCGGGATCTCCAGGACCAGCTCCGACCAAATAGACCTTCCCCTTGTTTCGTCGTACCACGTTCATGCTGATCCGTAAATCTCTCGGAGAATTTTGTCCCCTCCCCGAGTCAGCAGTCGTTCAGCTAACTGAACTCCCAGGCTATGGGCCTCCTGATGTGTCCCCTCGATCTGGTCGCGAATGACGGTTTTCCCATCGACACTGGCGACAGACCATCCAATACCAGCTGTCACCGACAGGATTGCGTGAGCTGCGATGGGCACCTGACAGCCCCCCTCTAGACGGTGCAAGAAAGCCCGCTCTGCTGCCACAGTCGTATGGGTTGCCTGGTGATTGAGTCGGAATAAGACGGAACGTACGAATGCATCATTGCTCCGGCCTTCGATACCAAGGGCCCCCTGTCCGATCGCAGGGAGACTGAGGATGGGGGAAAGATATTCCGTGATGGTCTGAGACCACCCCAACCGGTGCAGACCGGCCGCTGCCAAAACGATGGCATCGAACTGTCCCTCTTTGAGTTTTCTCAGTCGCGTATCCAGGTTGCCGCGCAGCATCGCGATTTTTAGGTCCGGCCTGGCCTGTAACAGTTGCGCCTGGCGTCGAAGGCTTGCCGTCCCGATGTTGGCTCCGACTGGAAGATCCTGAAACGAATACCCTTCACGACTGATCAAGGCATCACGGGCATCCTCGCGTTGGGGAACACACAGAATTTCGAGTCCATCGGGCAATTGCGCTGGAACATCCTTCATGCTGTGAACCGCGAAGTCGATCTCGCCGGCGAGCAACGCGTCCTCGATTTCCTTGACGAACAGACCTTTCCCTCCGATTTTTGCCAGCGGCACGTCGACGATCTTGTCGCCGGACGTCTGAATCTTTTTGAGCACGACCCGGACCTCCGGCACGATCTCCTGAATCTTGGATTGGAACCATTCACTTTGACAGAGCGCCAATTTGCTCCCTCTCGTCCCAAGAACCAAGGTTGAGCGTCGGCCGTTTTGTATCGACACGTTGAGACTCTTTTCGTTACCCGCCGATCAGCGGACTCGCCTATGGATTGACGTTTCTGGAGCCGGATCCTCGACACCCGACTCCGCGGAACTCTCGGTCTGATAACTCGGGGACTCCGTACAGGTCTCGATCGGTTGAACAGACGGAGATTGTCGGTCGAGAGAAAAAAAACGACGTGCCGCTTCGACGAACGCAGGGCCGCTCGAGGAGTTGACTTCGGCCTTGAGAGTAACCATCGTGCGATGAATCAATTTGTTTACAATCGAAGAGGCGAGGCCCTCAACCAGTTCGCGGTCTTGAGGAGACAGATGCGACAATCGCGCGAGCACTTTGTCGACCTCCGCCCGCTTCATGCCATCGACGTGGTTCCTGAGCGCGACGATCGTCGGAGTGACCTCCAAGGATTTCATCCAATCCAGCATGGTGGTCACTTCTTCCAGAACCATCCTCTCGGCCTTCTCCGCCTCCTGCACTCGCTCGGCTCGGTTCTGCTCGACTCGATGTTTCAGATCATCAATGTCGAAGAGAAACGCATTGTCGACATGACGAACGGCCGGATCGATGTTTCGCGGAACCGAAATATCGATCAAGAACATCGGACGGTTCATGCGCTCTTCGACCGCGCGATGCACATCCTCAGCGCCGATCAGATAATGTGCCGCACCCGTAGAGACCAGAACGATGTCCGCCGAGGCCATATCATCCTTGAACTGATCGAACGGAACCGCCGTGCCACCGAACTTGTCGGCCAGATCAACCGCATGTTGCGGAGTCCTCGTCGTGATACGTACATGCCCCACGCCATGAGCGATCAAATGGCGCGCGGCCAGCTTCGCCATTTCCCCGGCGCCGACCAACAGCACCGTCTTCTCGTGCAGATTCGAAAAGATCTTCTTGGCCAACTCGACGGCGGCATAGCTGACCGACACCGCCATTTCCGAAATTTTCGTTTCGGTCCGCACGCGCTTGGCTACTGAAATAGCCTTCTTGACGACCTTGTTCATGATCACGCCGGTGGTCTTATGGGCCAGCGCGACTTCAAACGAATTTTTAAGTTGTCCCAGGATTTGAGATTCCCCGATGATCATTGAATCGAGACTGGCTGCGACTCTGAACAAGTGACCAATCGCTCGATCTCCGGTATGCCAATAGAGATGCGGGGTCAACTGTTCGGAAGACAACGACAGATGTGTGTCGGCTAGAAACTCTTGAATACGTCCATATCCGGTTTCAATGTCGTCGACAACCGAGTAGACCTCGACTCGATTGCAGGTCGAGAGAAGGACGCCTTCCTTGACGCCGGGATACGAACACAGGCGCGAGAGGGCCTCACCAAGACGGCTTTCGGGAACCGCCAACCTCTCTCGGATCTCGACCGGAGCCGTCTTATGACTTAACCCTACGACGATCAGATGCATGGGACTATCAGACGCATGTTACGACAACGTACTATGTCCTTTAAGGACTACGCCTACCAACGTAAGGATCACGCAGGCAAATCCGATGACCGTGAGATAGGCCGCGCGTTTGGCCCTCCACCCTATGGTCAATCTTCCGAGCAATACGATGAAATAAAAAAGCCAGGTGACGAGCGCCCCGGTTTGTTCTGGATTCCAACTGACATAGGATCCGCGTGCAAATTGGGCTGAGAGCGCTCCCGTCACGATTCCCAGCGTGAGCAAAGGAAACCCCAACACGATAGACTGTTGATTAAGGTGGTCGAGAAAGTCGAGCGCAGGAAGCTTGCTATAGAGAACGTTGAACTGTTTCGACTTGAGGAGTCGATCCTGGATCAGGTACATCACACCCGCGACAAATGCAACGGTAAATCCCACCGCGCCCAGCATGCTGAGCGTGACATGAAACCACAAGGTCTTGAACACCGGCTGGAGTGTGGGTTCTGTGTCCGGAAGGGCCGCGGCCGAGACCAGGGAAACCAAGGCCAAGGGCACCATAAAGGACCCAAGCACATGAATCCGATGACGGAGTTCAACCACCAGAAGTACAAGAATGATCATCCAAGCGAAAAAGGATAAGGCGTCGGAAAAACTGGGCGGTGCCGCTGATGAGGCGGCAAACATTCTTGCCCCGAGGAGGAAAGTGTGGGAGGCAAATCCGACGGCTGTAAGCCCCAAGGATACCTGGGACAAGGCTTCTGAGCGTCGCAGCGAATAAGAAAGAAACGACACTGTGGCAATGATATACAGGACCAGTGTGATCATGAAACAAACTGCCGCCATCGGGAACGCCCCCTGGGGTGTCAAATAACCGAGCGTCAACGAGATAAGTGGGAAATTATATCGATGCCGACCAAACGGAGTCAACAAAACGCTGAAGCTTCAAGGACTTCTGTCGGTCCAACCGATCGGAAAGGAACACTCTATGTGGTGGCTGTATCCATCGGGCATCCCGACGATGTGACGGTGCGTGCCATTCGAACCCTCGGCGAAGTAGACATTATCGCATCCGAAGATCCGAACATGACCCAACAACTCCTTATGCATCACGGTATACAGACAACCGTGACGAGCTACGGGCCCAGAAATCTTCGAGAGAAAGCGGCGGTTCTTCTGCAACGTTTACAGCAAGGAATTGACGTGGCGTTCGTATCCGACTGTGGGTCCCCGCTCGTCGCCGACCCCGGCCATTTTCTCGTAGCGGCCGCCCATGCGCATGGCATCCCGGTGGTTCCAGTACCTGGTCCTTCTGCGATTATCGCAGCTCTGACTGCCGCGGGGTTCCCTTGCGACTCCTTCTATTTTCTTGGATATCTGCCGAGCGCTCCCCCACGTATCACCCAATACCTTATCGATTCCCTGAAGAGGAAGGGTCCGACCGTTGCCTTCTGTACCGCACCAATGGTTGCACGCATTCTGAGGACCCTTGATGGCATCTCTCCTCGATGCCCCGTGGCTGTTGCCTACGACTTAACGAAGCCGAATGAGCGTATCATTCGCGGGACGGCTTGTGAGGTGCGAGAACGACTACGCCCTGCTCCGGGACGTGACGTGACACTCGTTCTCGCAGGAAGAGATGGGATGGAATCGGATGACCAAGGCACGGGCCGCGCTCAGTCGCTCTCCTCTCGACGGATCAAGATCCGATAGGCCTGATCGACTCGTTCCTGTGATAAGACCGTATGGCCTTCGTTCTCGACACTACGAGGGACATTACGGATGGGATCTCCATCATCGAGAAGTACCGATAATACCTGCCCCTGCTTCAGTGTCTCCAACTTGAGTTTCGTCTTCACGAAGTTGTAGGGACAAATCACTCCCCGAAGGTCAAGCTCGGACACCGGTACCTCCGGCAAATTCTGATGCTCGTTTATCATAGCTAATCGAGGAAAGAACGATATGGTCGCATCGTCAACCTATCAAGGACCCTGGGAATTGAGCAACCAGAGCCCCAGCCGCATAAAAAAGGGGCAGCGAAAGCTGCCCCTCAGAAAACCAGAACTCCAAAGTGCCTTAATTAAATCCCTTTACCAAATTCGGCTTTGACGCGTCGGTTCCATAGTCGGATATGTTGGGCATCTTTGTTTCCGGAGTTACGGTTTTATAGCCCCATCCTGGTTGCGGCTCGCAATTCCAGCAGGGAGCTGTACCGGTGTATTCACCGACGGTGGTATCCACGGTTCCGGTGATCTTACCAGGAAACACAGATCCTGCCACTCCACCGGTCAGACTGCCACTGGAGGTCTCGATCGCTCGCTCAGTAGAAGGATTCGGACGCTGGCCTAAACCGCCAAATCCGGCAAGCTTTTCATTGCCGCGCAGAAGGTATACCTCTCGAACGATCTTACGGCCAACACCGTACTGTTGATTGGGCGAAGTCGCTTCAACCACCTGGAGAGCAATGTCATCGCCGTTATTCAACGCCCTAAACTGATCCAGGTTGGTTCTTTCGTCGAAGTAGACAGTCAGCGAGCTCATAGCTCCGGTTCCCGCACGGCCTTCGTCATGAGAGCTTCCCCCGGTCTCCAGGAGCATCTTCCCCGCCGGAAAATCTATCGCCAGAACACGACCATAGATCGTCTCAGGCAGAGAGAGGCGATCAAGGAACGCACTGCGATCAAAGGTCTGGACTCGATTGGAATTCCCTGACACATCGCCGACCCCGGTTCCTACACCCATTGCTGATCCACCAGATGATTGCTGTAGTCGCTCTTGAGCCACTGCAACATTCATAGAGCCGACACAAAGTATTGCGGCTCCTAGTGCCAACACTTTACGCATGTGCTGCCTCCTTAACTTAATAAAGGATGATGTTGAGTAAAAGCTGAAGGACATCTGTTTAGTCATCACGGTCTGAAAGCGGGAATTAGCCATAATCTATGGGGAAACTCGGAATGAACCTAGGCTAATAGGAAGAGTCTGTCAAGAGGGCACTCAATCTGAATCACGTCTCCGGTTCAGTCCCGCTCTCCAGACTCTTCATGAATCATATACGACAAGAACAGAATTCCCCACGTTTTGTCTGGTGCCCGGAGGGAGGGTCGAACTCCCACTCTGTCGCCAGAACCGGATTTTGAGTCCGGCGCGTCTGCCAGTTCCGCCATCCGGGCAATATCTAAACGGCGGGTGTGTTTCTAGCATGTCGCCGTTGGGGGGGTCAATCGGCATCAGCCCAGCCATCGTGCCGATGACGTTGCCGCGCTGATGTTCACAGTCTGTTCGAGCCGCGCGAGTTGTCGATCTTAAAAAAAGAGCTCAAGATTCACCCTCGCACTAAATTAGGACACTACCCGATCTTTTTTTCATTGGAACATCTCTGATAGAATGACCACCATTGCACTGGAGTCTGAATCTCCACCCTGATATTCGGCATTGACATAGCATCGAAAAAAGGAGCGCTCCGTTATGACAGAGGTTTCTTGTGTGACATGCGGGCAAACTGGTGAAGCGATTACGGCCCCCTTGTTTCTCGGCAAACTTGAGTCGGAAGTAAAGAGCAAGGTCTGCACCAGCTGCTGGAAAAAGTGGGAAGGCATGCGCGTGATGGTCATCAATGAATATCAAGTCAACCTCGGCGATGAGAGCGGACGTGAACTCGTTCGTAAGCAGATGAAGGCGTTCTTGAAACTGGGGGAGCAGGTCGATTCGTCGAAGGTTGCCGAAAACTATCGCCCGCCGACCAGCTGATCGCGCATTTCTTCCGATGGAGTTTTGGTGAACGATTTCAAGTTTTCCCTTGGATTGTCGCTGAGTTCGTTGACATCGCTTATCCGAAAGTGTTAGGGTGCCACGCTTTACCATTCACTTACCCTTAATGGGGAGAGAGAGGATTTGGTTCGGAGATGATTACGCAGATGCAGGTCAAGGGGCTCATGTTTGACCCCTACAATAATGCGTATATTGTCATACTCCGAGACGATGATCAGTCGGAAATGCTCCCGATCTGGGTCGGGAAATCGGAAGCCAGCTCAATCAGCCTGGCGATCGAAAACGTCGCCCCTCCCCGTCCCATGACTCACGACTTCATGAAGTCATACTTGGACGCATTCAACGCCAAGGTCATTAGTGTGGTGATTACGGACCTGAATGAACATACCTATTTTGCCAAAGTGCATTTGACTTACGCAGATTCGGAGTATACCGTCGATTCCCGTCCCAGCGACGCTATCGCCCTCGCTCTGCGGAGCCAGGCTCCGATTTTTGCGAGTGAGTCCGTGATTCGAAAGCAGAGTTCGGAAGAACTCGATCAGTGGCTGGAAAACCTGAAGCCAGAGGACTTCGGGAAATTGGACTCCTAACGAACTATCTTGCTTGTCGCAATGGAAGAGCACGCGTCTCAAACGACCGAACCGTTGATACAGCTGACGGTCAATCGAGTTGTAGAAGACTCGACGACTGATACCAGGATCGTCGTGCTGACCCGATCCGACGGTGCATCGGACCATTTCATGGTATGGGTTGGCGCATCGGAAGGGGAAGCCATCAGACGCGCCCTGGACACATCAACCACGCCACGACCGATGAGCCACGATCTGATCAAGAGTTTCGGCGAGCACCTCGGTATCAAGATGGAACGAGCGGTCCTCACGGATGTCAAGAGCAGCACCTACTATGCGACCGTCTTCCTCGAAAATAAAGGAGTCGCGCGCACCATCGACTCCAGACCGAGCGACGCCATTGCATTGGCTCTCCGCTGCCAGGCGCCCATATATGTCACGCAGGACGTGTGGAAGCGACGCAGCGGCCAGAATCTGGACGCGTGGTTGTCCAAGCTGGAAACGAAGAATATCGGTGCCCAAGAAGTCTAACCCCTCATACTGACAGAGTTGCAACAGTGGAGAAAAAGATGACGACGTATTTCGAGAATCCGACTCATGTGAAAGAAACCTGGCATCTGGTGAACGCCGAGGGGAAAACCCTGGGCCGATTGGCGGCGCGAGTGGCGAGCATTTTACGGGGGAAACATCGCCCGACATTCACGCCGAATGTCGATATCGGTGATCATGTGGTCATCGTGAATGCGGAGAAGATTCAATTGACCGGCGACAAGATGGAAACCAAACTGTACCGGCGCCATACCGGGTATCCAGGAGGGTTAAAAACCGCCACCGCCGCACACGTGTTTCGGAAAGACCCTACGCAACTCCTGACCAAAGCGATCAAGGGCATGCTTCCGAAAACCCCGCTTGGCAACGGCATGGCGCGTAAACTCCGCGTCTATGTCGGACCCAATCATCCGCATCACGCTCAACGTCCTGAACCTATTTCTCTCTAGAGACATGTCCTCAAACAGAAGGAGACGAGTCGCATGGCAGTGGTGACACAATACGCAACGGGTCGGAGAAAATGCGCAGTCGCCCGGGCCTGGGTCACAGGCACCGCGGGCGATATTATCGTGAACGACAAACCGTTGGAGAAGGCGTTTCCTCGTCTCACTCTCCGGCAAATTATCCAGCTACCTCTTGAGATGGCCGGCCTGATGGGCAAATACTCGATCAGCGCGACCGTTTATGGCGGTGGTCCGACCGGGCAAGCCGGCGCTCTCCGTCATGCCATCGCGAGGGCACTCGTCGCGATGACCCCTTCAACCCGCAGCCCTCTCAAAAAGGAGGGATTGCTCACGCGTGATTCACGCGTGAAGGAACGAAAGAAGTACGGGCAGAAGGGAGCGCGCAAGCGGTTCCAATACTCCAAGCGCTAGGCGCAGGAGCCGACGATCCAGAAAAAGGGAAGGCTCCATGCCTTCCCTTTTTTGTGTCTTCTTTATGTGAAGTACCCGTTGATTAAGATATTAAGATAAAGATGGTGACCCATGAGTGAAAAATTTCGAATCGCCATTGCCGGAGCCAGCGGATATGCGGGCGCAGAACTTATTCGGCTCGCGGCAACCCATCCCTATTTTACGATCACTGCCGTGACATCTGAAAAGTCAGCGGGTCAGTCGGTCTCGTCCGTGTTTCCAAGCTTCAAGGGAATCGTCGATCATCAATTTGAAGCCTTGGCGCCGGAAGCCCTGACGGAACGGGCGGATGCCATTTTTCTCGCACTGCCTCATACGAAATCACAGGACCCTGTTGCAGCCTGCATCCAGGCAGGCAAGCCCGTCGTCGACCTCAGCGCAGACTATCGGCTAAAGGACGTCGGCATCTATGAGAAGTGGTATCACACTCCGCATGGCCACCCGCATTTGCTCAAAGACGCGGTGTATGGTTTGCCCGAACTCCATCGAGCCGCGATTGCCAAATCCAAACTGGTTGCTTCACCTGGATGTTATCCCACTGCCGCAGTTCTACAGTTGGCGCCCCTTTTCGCCAAACAGCTCGCGCAGCCGGAGACGATTGTGATCGATGCCAAGTCCGGTGTATCGGGAGCAGGACGGAGTCCGGCCCTGGCCTACCATTTTCCGGAAGCGCACGAATCCCTAGAGCCCTACAAAATCGGCCACCATCGCCATACTCCTGAAATCGAACAGGAACTTTCCAGACTCATGGACACAGCCGGCTCCGTGACTGTGACATTCACACCTCATCTCGTACCGATGAATCGAGGCATCCTGAGTACGGCATACTGTAAACTCACGAGGCCTATGCAACTTTCTGATCTTCGGACCTTGTACCGAGAGTTCTATGCAGGTGAACGCTTCGTCCGCCTCTACGAAGATCTCGTTCCTAATCCGCGTTACATTAAGGGAACGAACTATTGCGACATCGGCGTGTACCAGGATTCGCGGGCCGGATGGGTCGTCACCGTGGCGGCGGTCGACAATCTCGTCAAGGGCGCCGCTGGTCAGGCCATTCAAGCCATGAATTTGATGCTCGGCATTCCTGAAGACACGGGCCTCACCGCACCAGGCAGTTATCCCTAACGACTTTCCTCGAATTCGTATGAGACCAAAACACATCGGCATTACGGCACCGCTGGGATTTCAAGCCGCAGGAATCCATTGCGGAATCAAAAAGCCGGACCTGCTCGATTTGGCCCTCTGCGTGTCCGACATCAGCGGACCGATCGCCGGGGTTTTCACAAAGAATCGCGTTGTCGCCGCGCCGGTACTTCTGGATCGACACCATCTTCGGTTTCGTCGTGGACGGGCCATTCTTGTCAACAGCGGGAATGCCAATGCCTGCACCGGAAAACAAGGGCTGGTGGCGGCAAAAACGATGGCTACAGCCGTGGCGAAGCAGCTTTCCATTCCCACGCACCAAGTATTCGTGGGTTCGACCGGCGTGATCGGTCGTGTGTTGCCGATTGATCGTATCACCGCTGCTGTCCCAACATTGGTCGCACGTCTCAGCATTCCAGGAGGCGATCAAGCAGCGCACGCGATTTTAACCACAGACTTGCGGCCCAAAACGGTCGCGAGGCAAGCAAAAATCGGCGGTCGCGTCGTCACCATCGGCGGCATGGCCAAGGGTTCCGGCATGATCCATCCGAATATGGCCACCATGCTTGCCTATTTGACGACCGATGCAGCGATTACTCCAGCCGCTCTCCAGTCGGCGTTGAAATCGGCAGTGGATCAATCTTTCAACTGCATTACGGTGGACGGTGATACCAGCACGAACGACACGGTTCTGTGTCTGGCTAATGGCCTCGCCAAGAACCGACCTCTTCAACAAGGCACCAAGCCCTATCGCGATTTCGAACGACTCTTAACTGATGCGGCACAGGAATTGGCTCTCATGATTTGCCGAGATGGAGAAGGAGTCACCAAGGTCGTCACGATTCAGGTGCAAGGAGCTGCCACGACAGCAGCGGCGAAACGAGTCGCCGACACCATCGCGACATCCAATCTGGTCAAAACCGCCTTATTTGGGGAGGATGCCAATTGGGGTAGAGTCATGGCTGCTCTCGGGCGATCGGGCGTTGCGATCGACCCAGGTAAAGTAACAGTACGATTCGATGATGTTGTCATGGTGCAGCGGGGGATAGGAATGGGTCTGGAGGCGGAACAGAAGATCGCACAGGTCTTCAAACAAAAAGAGTTCGCGGTTACCGTCCACCTTGGGCAGGGTCACGCTCGTGCTCATATGTGGACAACAGACCTCTCGTATGACTATGTCCGCATTAACGCAAGCTATCGATCCTAAGCTTAAAAAGACTGTGGGCGGCTTGAAACATCAGCAGGACTATGGTAGCGTCTTCGGTCTGGATTGACAGGGGGTTCGTTCCGGTCAAAGAGAGAACGGCCCCATTCAACAAAATCACTATCAGCGTCGTTACGCTGCACGGCTTGAGAATAAGGGAAGCGATTCCCTCGCCCTGTCATTGGGTGCTCTGCAAGCTTGAAGGGAGGTGAAGGCATGGGAGTGGTGGCGATCAAGGAGTTGTTGGAAGCCGGCGTTCATTTCGGGCACCAGACCAACCGCTGGAATCCCAAGATGAAGAAGTTTTTGTTCGGTGAACGCAGCGGCATCTATATCATCGATCTTCAGCAAACCGTCGCACGGATGGAGCATACCTATGCCTTCGTCCGAGACCTTGTTGCAGCAGGAGAATCCGTGTTGTTCGTCGGCACGAAGCGGCAGGCTGCAGAAATCCTCGAAGAAGAAGCCAAGCGAGCCAACATGTTTTTCGTCAACCAACGCTGGCTGGGTGGAATGTTGACCAACTTCCAAACCATTCGACGCAGCATCGATAAGATGAAGAAGATGGAGACGACGCTCCTGAACCCCAGCGAGCATGGTCTCAAAAAGAAAGAAGTCCTTCTCATGCAGAAGGACATCGCCAAGCTCCAAAAATACCTGTCCGGCATTAAGAACATGCGCAGCCTTCCGGGTGCGGTCTTTGTTTTGGATACGAGGGTCGAAAAAATTGCCGTTCAAGAAGCGAAGCGCCTCGACATCCCGGTCATCGCCATCTTGGACAGCAACTGCGACCCGGACGACATCGCCTACCCGATTCCGGGAAATGACGACGCGATTCGCTCGATCAAATTGATTACGTCCAAGATCGCCGACGCCTGTATCGAGGGCGCGCATGTGAAGACCCAGCGAGAAGAAGCAGAGTTTCAAGCAACTCCCGCCGGCGGCGAAAAGAAACCAGCCATGCGCGTTGAACGCGTTCCGGTTTCGTAAATTTATACACGTTGATCCATCAACGTTCATCCTCATCGATAGAGCGAAGGAATAACGAATCATGGCAGGATCCAGTCAGTTCGTGAAAGAGCTTCGGGAAAAAACAGGGGCCGGCATTCTGGATTGTCAGAAGGCGCTCAGTGAAAACGGGAACGACATCGAAAAGGCCGTCGACTATCTGCGCCAAAAAGGTCTCGCGGCGGCGGCCAAAAAAGCCGGACGCGAAACGAACCAAGGGTTGATTCATTCCTACATTCACATGGGCGGCAAGATCGGTGTCTTGATCGAAGTCAACTGCGAAACCGATTTCGTCGCGCGAAATGAGGAATTCAAAGCTTTCGTCAACGATCTTGCTCTTCAGGTGGCGGCTGCAAAGCCGTCGTTCGTGAAGCGCGAGGATGTTCCGGCTGATGTTGCCGAGAAAGAGAAAACGATCTACGAAGGACAGGCCAAGGAGATGGGCAAGCCTCCCGCCGCATGGCCGAAGATCGTCGAAGGCAAGCTTGAAAAGTTCTACCAAGAAAGCTGCCTGCTGGAACAATCATTCATCAAAGACCCAGCCGTCACCATCAAGGATCTACTCGCTCAGAAAATCTCTAAGATCGGCGAAAACATGAACGTCCGCCGATTCACGCGCTATCAGTTAGGCGAAGCATGAGCTCTGCCAAATACCAACGCCTCCTTCTGAAAGTCAGCGGGGAGATGTTGGCCGGTGAGCAGGGTTACGGCATCCAGCCATCCATCCTGGAAAACCTCGCGGAGGAAATTGCTTCCGTCGTCGCCCTTGACGTTCAAGTGGCGGTCGTCATCGGCGGAGGCAATATTTTCCGTGGGATCGCGGCCAGTGCGTCCGGTATGGAACGAGCCTCGGCTGATTACATGGGGATGCTGGCGACGGTGCTCAATGCGCTGGCTCTCCAGAACGCGCTGGAGCGGGTCGGAATCATGACCCGTGTTCAATCCGCCATCGAAATGCGCCAGCTCGCAGAGGGGTACATCCGGCGGAGGGCGATCCGCCATCTTGAAAAGAGCCGCGTGGTCATTTTTGCCGCCGGCACGGGCAACCCCTATTTCTCGACCGATACGGCTGCCGTCCTACGGGCCATGGAGATCAGCGCTCAGGTGATCATGAAAGGGACGAAAGTCGACGGGATTTACGAGGCCGACCCAGTCACCAATCCGTCGGCGAAAAAGTATGAGAGGATTTCATTTCTGTCCATCCTCAATCAGAAGCTCAAGGTGATGGATTCCACGGCGATCAGCCTCTGTATGGACAATAAATTGCCTCTCATCGTGTTCAACCTGAAAGTCAAAGGCAACTTTAAACGCGTGGCATTAGGCGAGCCGATCGGGACCTTGGTGACGCTCGGCGATCGCTGATCCCATCACGAGGTGTCTTCATGTCCAACGCAGCCTCCGTTCGACAGGCATTCATCACCCACATGGATCAGTCGCTCGAACACTTGCGGAAGGATCTGTCCGGCCTCCGAACGGGGCGGGCCTCTGTCGCACTGCTCGACGGCATCCGTGTCGATTATTATGGAACCATGACTCCGCTCAAACAGATCGCCAACGTCTCCACTCCCGAAGCACGACTCATCACCATTCAGCCCTGGGAACCGAAACTGATCAAAGAAATCGAGAAAGCCATCTCGAATTCAGGGCTTGGTGTGACGCCTTCAAACGACGGCAAAGTGATTCGAGTCCCGCTTCCTCCCCTGACGGAGGAACGCCGCAAGGAGTTGACAAAGATCTGCAAAAAACATGGTGAGGAGACGAAGGTCCAGATTCGAGGTTTTCGGCGAGACGCGAACGAAGAGTTAAAGAAGCTTCAAAAAGACGCGAAGCTCACCGAAGACGAACTTCGCAAGGCCGAGCAAGAGACCCAGAAGTTGATCGAGCAGTACGGGCAGAAGATCGATGACGTGATCAAGAAAAAAGAACAGGAAATCATGGAGGTCTGAGTCTGACTTCCTGATGCTCACTTCTTCGCGTGTCGATTAATCCGACATTCCTTCCGACCGTCGCCACCGTAGATCTGACGGCGCTTGTACACAATCTTTCTCAATTTCGTCGGATTCTCTCCCCAGGATGCGACGTCATGGCGGTCGTCAAAGCCAACGCCTACGGCCATGGCGCGATCGAAACGTCACGGACACTGATACGGCATGGCGTCGCTCGCCTTGCCGTCTTCTCGACGGAAGAAGGGGTCGCGCTTCGGCAAGCCGGCATCACGGTGCCGATCGTCGTCCTGGGACCGGTCTTCCAGGAACAATTTGGTGACCTCTTTGTCTACCAACTCACTCCGGTGGTGAGCGATCCTTCCGTGCTCACGGCGCTGGGGAAAGCCGCTGCATCCCGCGAGATCTTCCACTCGATCCATCTCAAAATCGAGACCGGCATGGGCCGGCTGGGCCTGACGCAGAATGAGCTTGTGACGCTCATCCGCTCAAACAAGTTTCCTCCCTCCCTACGCTTGGAAGGACTCATGACCCATCTGGCCGATACCGATGGAGCCGACCCGGATGCCACCGAGGAACAAATCATTCGCTTCAACGCCTCTCTGAAAGTCGTTCTTGAAGGCGGGTTCCAGGTTCCTCTCGTTCATGTGTCCAATAGCGGTGGAGCGGTTCGCTTCTCGTCAGCTCAGTTCACCCTCGTGCGGCCCGGTATCATGCTGTACGGGTACCACACCCTTCCCGGCACGGTCGAAGCCCCGGACTTAAGGCCGGTGCTCTCGCTTAAGACCTGTATCGCTCAACTCCGAACCATCCAACCAGGGGGAACGGTCAGTTATAATCGGACATTCACCGCAAAGTGCCCCACACGGATTGCCGTTCTTCCGATCGGTTATGCAAGCGGGTTGAGCCGACAGCTATCGAATCGAGGCCAGGTTCTCATTCGGGGACAACGGGTTCCCATCGCGGGATTGGTGTGCATGGACATGGTGATGGTGGATGTCACCGCGATACCTCGCGTTGCCGTCGGTGATGAAGTCGTGCTGATTGGGCAACAGGAAAACGAGCGAATCACAGCCGACGACATTGCCGAGTGGACCGGGACAATTTCCTACGAAGTCCTCTGTGCGATCAGTCCGCAGATTCCGAGGCTCTATCGCTCGTCTTAATCCATCCCCGCACAACCGTTCGTTCGATGTCCGCAAAAACTGGAGCAACCCAGGTACTAGAAACTGGCTCGCACGGACAATCCGCCCGCGTGTAAGGTGGTATTGTAGAGTCCATTCACCATTGCACGAAGCCCGGTATTTCCTGAGATCGTTCGTGGCTCGTAAAGGAATGCCTGGTACGAGACATCAACGCCGACCAGTTTTGCCTTGACCGGTCCGATTCCTACGCGACCACAGGAGATAAGTCCCAAGAATGACCCATTGCCGTTGCACAGTAGTCCGATGCCCGTTGAAATGACGTGCAGATCGGCCGATGGAACTCCCGGATTAAAATTGAGGTCGGGCACCTGCGCTTGCTGGTTGGTATAGCCGCCTCGTAGAGCGATCTCCCATCCGGGCAACCGGTCTACCCTTAACCATCGATACTCGGTCCCGACCAGAATGGCATAGGTACCTTTCCAATTTTGTGGCTGAGGGATGATCGTTCCGTTAGCCAGATGGATATCCAGATTTCGGACCGATTTCCAACCCACGTAGTCCACGTTCAATTCGAGTTTCCATTCACGTTCTGTGTTCCGAACCGGCCATAGCGCGATTCCGCCTGTAATGACCTGGGGCAACACCAACGTCGTCGTCGCATCTTGGATCTTCACGCCGTTCGCCGACAACGCTCCGTCTAAGTGGAGCGTCGCCTGGCTTCTGTACACCACGGCAAGATTCGCCACTGGTTGCCCCTCTCCATTCCGAAGTGCCGTATACAATGCCCCGACGTTGAATCCGGGAGCTGTGCCCTTGCCGTTAAATTCGAGCTTGCTTCCAGCGGGCGCCAATCCGCCGGGCGAAATCGACTGCAGTTCCGCGTGCCCTTCGCCGAAAAAACTCGCAAAGGTATAGATGTCTGCTCCCGCACCGATCGAGAGGTCCGGGAACAGCTGATAGGCAAGTGTGGGTTTGACGTCGAACAAGGGCAATGCGGTAAATGTGGTGATGGCTCGAAAGGGACTGTCATCAGGCCACCTCATCACCGAACCAAAGGGGGTTGTCACCCCGACTCCTACCGTCAGTTTATCGAGCAGGGAAACACCTAAGCTCTGGAGATTCGCTGTAATATATCCATGGCCAGGGCCTGGCCATGCAAAAGCACCATCATGGTCACCGGTTATCGAAAATCCGCTTGGACTCCCAAAGTCGGTGGTCCCTCCCACAAGACTTCCTCCGCCCATGATTTGTATTCCACGGAGCTGGGTCATGCCGGCCGGGTTGTAATGAATAGCAGAAGGATTGTCTGCCTGTGCGGCGAAGGCATTACCCATCCCGGACGCGGCGGCTCCCTGACCATAGACCCGAGGCACTTGAGCTGAGACAGGAGAAGCCATGCAGACGATGACGGCGAGCGCAGCAAGAGAGAGTCCCCAACACACACAAATCTGAACGCTCTTCGGAGAGGAATGCCATGGCCTCCCCTCGGGCAGGCTCCAATGGCTCGGAGCCCGCGTCGTATCCCGGTTATGCACGTCGAAACCACCGATCCATGGTTTGCTGAAGCTGGCCCGCGTCAAATGGCTTGAGCAGATAGGCTTGAGCTCCCAATCCGATGGCCCTCACGGCGAGTTCCTGGGATCCCGATGCCGTAATCATAATGATAGGAAGGCGTTGATTCGTCTGACGCACACGGCGTAGCACTTCCAGGCCGTCGATTTGACCGATACCGATGTCGAGGATCATCCCATTGAACTCCTGTGATTGGAGAATCTCCAGCGCTTGACGACCGTCGAACGCTGAGAACGTCTGGTAGCCTCCTGACTTCAGCCGGTCATGAAGCAGCTGCTGAATGTCCGTATCATCATCCACGACTAAGATTTGTTGGCCCACGAGATGTGACTCAAGCAACGGTGGCGTTTGCACGGTATGGATCGGAATCGTGAAGGACAGTTCTGCGCCGCCCTCTGGACGATTACAAGCCGTCACCTCCCCTCCTTGCAACTCTACCAGCGTTTTGACGATTGACAGTCCGAGTCCCAACCCTTTGGGACCTGTGCGCTGGCCTTGCTGGATGCGGAAGAACGGGTCAAAAATCTTGTCATGGTATTCCGAAGCAATACCGGGACCCGTGTCACGCACCAGAACGGTTGCCGTGCGGTGATTCGACAGCTCGCAGGCGACCGACACGGTTCCGCCTGGAGGGGTAAATTTGATGGCATTTTGCACCAGATTGACGACCGTCTGAATCAAACGATCGCGATCCGCCCAGACAACGACGTCGGTGTCGGCACAACAGAATTCCAGTGATTGCTGTTTTGCTTGAGCCAACGGCTTCAGTTGCTCGATCACATCGGCGAGACAGGGTTCAAGCTCGACATCAGCAGGATGCACCTCCAATCGCCCCGTCTCGATCCGGGTGCGATCAAGGAGATCCTCGATCATACGAACCAGCCGATCTGAATTTTCCGACATACGCACCAGATATCGCTGCTGCTTCTCGTTCAGCGGTCCGGTCAATCCGTCCAGTAGATTTTGGATGAATCCCTTGATGGATGTGAGTGGTGTTCTCAGTTCATGGGATACATGAGAGAGGAATTGGGCACGCAGACGGTCGGCTCGCTCAAGGGCTTCGGTGCGCTCTTTTACTTTGACCTCCAACCCTTGATTCCACTCTTCGATCTGCTGGTAAGCTGAGGCGTTATCCAACGCGATGGAGACTTGACTCGAAACCGTCAGCATCAGTTCCAGATCGTCTTCAGTCACGCTTTGATTGTGCGAGCGATCGACGGTCAACATGCCCCAGATACGGTCTTTGGTTTTGATGGGAACCACAACCAAGGCTTTGGTTCCGCTTAATTCGGCCAACCGTTGATTGAGGGGATGGAGGCTGTGTCGTATCGATTCGATATCTTTGACCAATAGGGGGCGTCCCTGAAGGACCACCGTCCCCTCGGGACTCTCCCGATCGGTGACCGGAATCCGACAGGACTGGGCGAACGTTTCAACCTCCGAAGGTGCGCCGATCAGACGGATATGTTGAACCGCATTCTCATAGGGATCAAACATGGACACCATGGCGCTGTTGTAGTTGAGTTCATGCGTCAGAGCTTCCAACACCTGGTGCAAGAGAGCATCTCGTTCAAAGGTCGAGCTGAATGACAGCCCCGCTCGATGCAGCGCCGTAAGTTGGGCCACTTTCCGGCGCAACTCCACCCGCATCTGCTCTTGTTCCAAATAGGCTTCACGCAATTCTTCGTGACGGGATTCGACGGATGTAATCTGCTCTTGGATCAAGGCCTCACGACGCTCGCTCTCACGAAGCAGCCGTCGATTGACCATGATGCCGACAGCGAGGATCGGGCACACTCCGACCAACAACACTTCTCCGAGAGTCACCGTCGGATTCAGCACACCGACTCCCGCCATGAGGGTAAGGCCCAACAGCCCTCCCCATAAAAACCATGTAAAACTCTGCCGCACATGGGATGAGGACTCGACGCGGGTCGCTGCAGAAGGGGGCGCACCCTGAGCACTCTCTACGCCGGCGACTGACTCACTGTTCGGTCGAGTCGGATGTATCTGTTCAAGGGGTGACGTCACTCGCCAGAATCGTTTCCGATATCGGCTCTCTTCCTGCCATCGGATCGTCCACTGGCACCATTCATCATCATTGCCGATGCAGGAAGTCTCGATCACTTCCGCCTGAGAGAGGCCGTGGATGCGATCAGCCATGGCGACCATGATGCCCTGCGCAGATTGACAGACCAGGCAGGCACACCGTCTGCGGTAGGGTCCGAACTGCCGAAGCGTCCGGTCGGTAAACCGCATCCCCACCGCAGCCGTGCTGCTCGTGACTTCCCGCACGCGGAACTCGACCGATCCGGAAGTAAACTTATTCCCAAAGTACGGAAACATCGTGTAGATCTGCGACAGGGAAAAGGGGCGAGTCAGGGCCAGCATGATGGGAGACACCTTTTCCGCCCCGGCTTTGAAAGCAAAGCGGGAGTCGCCAGAGATCCGTTCACAAAACTCATACAAGTACGAGGTAAATTCGTATGAGTAGCTGTTCCAGGGGTTCTTCAAGAATTCCGGAGTCACATGATAGATGGGATCCTTGATGCGGTCATTCAAGAGTCGGCACAACTCCTCGACTGCTTCTTTTCCGCCCGACGCGTCTCCCTCGGACGTCACCAACCTCTCTAAAAAGACCGTCACAGCCCTGATGCTGACGCCGCTGAGGTCTCGGATCGTCTGACCCTGTTCATCCAAACCGAACGGGCGAGATACCATCGCGCCCTGTTCGAGAATGGTTCGATCCTTTGGGAGGAGGAGGATGTTCGGGATGGCCTTAGCCTCGACGATGTCGAGGGTGCTGCTGGTCATGGCATCATTCCCCGAAACGACATGGCCGTTGGACAAGCCCGGGCGTGGTACGAAGTACGATCAACCGTGACGATCGCTGAGAAACTGCACAGGAGATCGTTCGAATTCCTGTACAGTTCGTCTGCAGGAATCCTAAGTACAGAGAGCGAGTATATAGACGAGAGTGCGTGGTTTCAATACGAAGATTCGTACCCTTGCCTCGGAGGGGGCAACCCAGTCCAAAGAAGGGCCAAACAGGGCGAGAAAAGGATATCCAGACACTAGCGGAACATTGGACGAACGCGCGTTATCGACGGATCCGACGGGCTAGACTTCTTAAATTGTGAGAAACGCCGGTGCATGCATTGCAGAAGGGCACGGCGTTCTATTGCTTGATTGATCGCTTCAGCTTCTTTTCAATGCTCGCAACCTTGCTTTGAAGACGCCCGGAATGGTTCTTACGATAGTCGACTTTGATCGTGCAGGAAATACGGTTACAATCCTTCTTCATCCGCTCGTAGCATTTCTGCACGACGGCGAAGACCTGCTCCCATTCACCCTCAAGGACCGTTCCCATTGGATTCAAGCGATAGGGCACTCCGCTCTTATCGATGACATCGAGGGAACGGGCCACATATTTTCCGACACTTTCACTCTTTCCCAACGGCGACATGCTGAATTCCAGTAGAACCATCGTTGCTCCTATCTTTTCTCCATATCGGGTTGCACGCTCGTTACCGTCTGAGCCCGTCTTTCCAACCAGACTTTGGGATATCGTGCCTGGCCGAGGAGACGAAAGCCGTCCAATGCGTCATGGAGCAGTGCCCGCCGTTTCTCGGCATCCGGCTCATTCGCCTTGGCCTGTTCACGCAGTTGCCCCAGCCACTCGACGAACTCGATGAATTCCGCATCGAGGATCCGTTCCAGATCCTCCTTCATGAATCCGGAAAGGGCCGGTGCCACTCCGCTGGTGCTGATCGCCACTCGCGCATGTCCCGCTGCCACGACTGCCGGCATCGTGACGCTGCTGGCCTCCGGGTAATCTACCGACCAGAGCAGCACACGCTTTTCCCTGGCTTTAGCCGACAGCATCTGAGCAAAGTCACGATCACCTCGGATGGTGTTGAGAATGAGAATGGCGTGTTCGAGATCCGTTTCGCGAAAATGTCGCCCCCGATGGATGATCTTCCCCGAAGCCGCCAGCAGGCGTAGCGGTTCATTCAGTGTAGGACTGATGACCGTGACCCGCGCACCGGATTCGAGTAGGCGTTTGGATTTTTCTGCCGCTTCCTCATCGCCGCCGATCACCAGGACCAGCCAGCCTTTTACGTCCAAGACTAAAGGAAAACCGGGATTCGCAGCCATGATGGTACTCCCGTTTCGACCGAGTGGCTCAGTATCCGAGAATGGACCTCCATCATGCAAGTGGGATTTCAGGAATCCACACTCATTTCCACTTTTGATCAGTCCATCGCTATAATGCAGCACGCTGGAAAGACTGGAATGACTTCGTGCAAAATTTTGGAAGGATTAGTCGAGAGACGGGGGTTGCTGATGCATGTCCACAGATGGTCTTTTCAAGATCGCGCTACGTATCGGTCGGATCTGCATCCAGCTCCATATTCCAATAGAGATAATCACGCCAACTTTCCGGCGTGTTGCGAATACCGATGGTGATGGTGATGACGGGACTCCATCGAGGTTTCACGGGCCGCTTCTTTAACTTCATGCCCGCCTCTTCCGGCGTACGCCCGCTTTTCCGATTGTTGCACCGCCAGCAGGCGGTCACGATGTTCTCCCATGTCTTTTTCCCACCCTTGGCGATGGGCACGACATGATCAAACGTCAGCTCTTCCGTCCGAAACCTGTGGTTACAGTATTGGCAGCTGTACCCGTCTCGCGTAAAAATATTGATCCGGGAAAACTTGACGGCACGATGACTGTCTTTCAGTTTAACCAGTTTCAGCAGCCGCATCACGGCTGGAAGTTTGATCGACAGGGAAATCCCATGGATTTCCCTGTCGTAGACCTCCAAAACTTCGACTTTGCCTTGCCAGAGAAGCGCGATCGCTTTTTGCCAATGCACGACCCGCAGGGGTTCATAGGTCGCGTTGAGCAGGAGGGTCATTTCCATGCAGGAACCTCATCCCCAATCGGGCCTCCACAGCAGCCAGGGAGTGTTTCCGCGGGGCAGCGCTATACGCTGATAGTTCTATGCCATAAGGTAGCGTTGAAATCAAGCAAGCGCCCATCTGATGCCGCATGCGGCGGACCGATGGAGAAATGATCAGGATGAACGATTTCGTCAGAGTGGCCTTCACGCACGAGATTCCACCCGGCACGGGACGAACCGTCGAAGTCGATGGGATTTGGGTTGCAGTCTTCAACGTGGAGGGCACTTTTTATGCGATCGATAATTCCTGCCCCCACGCGGGCGGCCCGCTCGGAGAAGGGAAACTCTGCGAGGCAGTTGTCGAATGTCCCTGGCATGGCTGGAAATTCAGTCTCATTTCTGGAGAACGAGTCGGCAATCCGAACTTCCAGCTCGCTTGCTGCGAGGTTCGGATCCAAGGAGATGAAGTTCAGATCGCCATCCCACCGGCACTCAGAGAACCGGCTTAACTTCGTGATGGAGCGGTGAGCTCCGGAACTGGTTGTTGGTCCGTATCGGGCGCTTTAGGCGTCACTCCGTCCGCCGGCAAAGAGGCCGCATTGACCTTCTTGAGTTCGAGATGCGCATGCCAGATGAATTCTCGCTCGAACCATTGGTCGCGCATCCCCTGATCGCGAAGCTGCACACGGATTTCGTAGATGTCTCCCTCGACATACTTCACTCGCCATTCGCCGAGCCGAACCCCCCGCCCGCGATCCTTCATCATACGGACATGCTCGTGCATGGCCTTTAGGATTGTCGGGTGACCGATCGCCGGATGACTCTGCACCAAGGCCAACGCCTCAGCTTCTCGCTTGTCTCTCGGCGGCGTTGTCGACGGCAACGTGGTCCATGCATAGTAGAGTCCACCCAACAGCAAGACTGTGGCGACTGCGTAGCGGATGAGGTGAGCGCCAATGGGTCGAGTGAAGGTACTGCTGTCAGTCATGCGGGTGTTGTCTCAGTGTAGGAGGCCAAAATCGTGAAGTCTTGTTGACTGCACGGCATCTTAGGAAGGCCCAGACGCCATGTCAATGCAGCTTCGAGAATGGATCGCGTCGAGCCGCTTGTCTGGTGAAAAGCCGGTGTGTTACAAGTACAAGCAGGCTTCAAGACGGTCGGGCGTAGAATGAGTACGGTGCATGAAGTTCTTTTTGTACGGCGATCTCCTTAATCCCTCTCAACTCAAACGGCGAGCCCCGGAACACAGATTTCTCTACCTCGCGACCCTGTCGGACCATACCGTCAAATTTTGCCGATGGTCGTCGCAGTGGCGATGCGGGCTCGCCAGTATCGTGCCTTCACCAGGTGAAAAGACCTGGGGGGGGGTATTGGAACTAACGGACGAAGACGTGAAGATCATGGATCAGTTTGAGCAGGATGTGCCGCAAGGAGCTTATCGCCATCTGCAAGTCACCGTCTCGGGTGCGAGCGGAGAAAAGGAGCTCGTCACCACATACGCCGCAAACCCGATCGGGAAGTTTAAGCCCAAAGACCATTACCTGGATTGGGTGCTGAAAGGGTTCAAACACTGGAAGTTTCCGGAGGACGTGATCCAGGAGTGGGAGTCGTATCGGCCGCGATAAGCGGACTGTACATGTTCCATTTTTTATTGAGGAGACTATGCCAAAACCGAAGTATCATATTCTCGTCTGTACCAATTCCCGTCCCCCCGGTCACCCGAAACCCTCTTGCGGGTCGGCCGGTGCTGCGCAGCTGCTGATGGCTTTCAATATGGGGCTGATGCAGCGATCCGTCCCACCGGGGGAGGTGTTGGTAAGCGCGACAGGCTGCCTCGGTCCCTGCGAGCAAGGTCCGACGGTCGTCGTCTATCCCGACAATACCTGGTATTCCAAGGTAACCGAGACGGACGTCGCCACCATCCTTGATGAACATGTCGCAAAAGGAACACCGGCGGCGAAACTGAATCCAGACTCCGTGTGGAAATGAACTTAGCCAGCGACGGCTCGCATAGAGCGGTCGGACAAGATTGAACGCTTGATTGTTTAAATTGATTGCTGATAGCGTATCCCTTGACACATGATCATACCAAGTCATCACGAACACAAAGACCATGCACCCAGCTCAATCGGGTGCATGGTCATTACCTGTAGCGATACCCGCACGCCAGAAACCGACACCAGTGGTCAGTTGATTCGGAAGCTCTTAGAAGAGCGAGGCCATACGGTCGTAGGGTATCATCTGGTGAAAGACGACCCGGCGCAGATCCAACTGTGGATCGCTCGGGGCACAGCCAACGAAACGGTGCAGGCCATCATCATCAATGGCGGAACCGGCATTGCCCGTCGGGACTCCACGTTCGAAGCGGTGGACGAAATGTTGGAAAAGCGGCTCGATGGATTCGGCGAAATCTTTCGACTGCTGACCTATCAAGACATTGGTTCACCGGCGATCATGAGCCGGGCGACCGCCGGTGTGATCAACGGCCGCATCCTCTTTTCCACTCCAGGTTCAGAAAACGCCGTCCGCCTCGCGATGGAAAAGCTCATTCTTCCAGAGCTCGGGCATCTGATCCAGCAGCTCATCAAGTAAAATAGGTTTACTTACACCTTCTTACTTCACTCTGACCTACGTTCGTCCAGCATTAGGCTAGGGTTTGCCTTCAAATAGCCAATCGCGTCACGAAAGTATTTGTAATTGTCCGGGCTCACATCCTTCCCTGAGAACAAAAGTTTTATTGCATTCCCCTTAAACCAGTTGGGATATTTCAATCCGAGCCAACATACAAAGGCTCTAAACTCAGGATGAAAGACATAATTGCTGCCTTCGATTATTCTCAGGCAACGCGAAGCCTCAAAGATGTAAAAGGCATTTTCTTCCGTATTAAACTCAATGCTGGTTTTTCCAGTTTTTAGATCGCGATCCGTATGCTTAAAGAAGTTTGCAGCTTCTCGTGCCTTGTCGAAATATTGCTTCCTGTACTCATCCTTTATATAGATCAAGTCATAGTGAAATATCAGGTTATGATCCCAGACCTGACCAATATCTTCAAAATGATCATGCAGTATTTGTAGTGCCGCACAGGTCAGAGTATGAATCGATACAGGGTCACGCTCTTCGAAGAAAAGATTGCTTGCTTCAAGCAGCTGAGATTTTGCAGCAGCTATCTTTGAGACCGCAATCTTCATGCTGCTCGGAAAAATCAGAAGAAAGTGAAACGAAAAATAGTTCCGAATTCGAGGATGCTCAAAACGGTCATCCAACGAGGCCGCAGGAAGTGTGGCGACTGAGGCATACCCGCGTGGGTACGTCGCAGGGAGACGCACGACTGAGAACGAAGTTGGTGGCTGTTTTCAGCGTCCGTTAGTCCTGGGTGATCTTCGGTTCGTCATACGTCACATCCGTCGAAATCTTCGACTGTGCGTAGCGCTTATAGTGCAGCAGCAGGTCGCGCACGGAGATCACTCCGACGATGCTGCCGCCTTTCGTGACGCCGAGATGGCGCACACCCAGGTCCGCCATCATGTCCTGCGCATCATCAACCGACTGACTCCCCTCGATCGTGCAAATCGGAGCCGTCATGATTTTCTCAACGGTGAGCTTCCCCAGCGGCTTCCCTGTTGCCACAGCCCTCCGCACAATATCGGTGTCTGTCACGATTCCGACCAATTGCTTGCCTTTCTTTACCAAGAGCGATCCCACCCGTGCTTGACGCATCGTCTTGGCTGCACTGGCTATTGAGACCTTCGGCCCGATGGACTTTGGACGCTTGTTCACAATCTGACTAACTGTAGCCATCCTCTCCCTCCCTTTCAAATTCACTATTGTCGCGGCTGACTGCTGGTTCAAATACCAGCCACGTTTGGTCGGTCGTAGATTATCATGAATGAGCGGAACGTGCGAGGCCGTTCACTCGCATGGCAGGATGATCGGCACCCTGTTTCAGAACTTCAACACTCCTTCCACCACCATCACACACTGCCCCCCGACCTTCACACCTTGGATCACCTCATCGTCCGACTCAACCTGCACCAGAATCCGGGATGGCCGATCGATTTCGTAGCCCTGTTCAATAAGGATGTCCGTCCTCGGCCCGACTTCAACGACGCCGTTCTGAACCAGGTACGCTCCCAGTGCGCCGCCGGCGCTCCCCGTCGCCGGATCCTCCAAGATTCCAATTTTCGGAGCAAACATTCTCGCATGGACGGAAGCGAACGATTCAACCGTCACCGTCGTGAAGACCATAATCCCGTTGGCCCCGAATCGCTCGCAGACATTGATGATGGCCGACGCATCAGGGTTGATCGACCGGACGGCCGTCAACGTTCGCACCGGCACGATCAGGACCGGCAAGCCGGTCGACACGACTTGGAGAGGCCACTTCATATCGGCGATCACGTGCTTCGGCAAGCCGAGGGCTCTACCGACCAGATACACATCTTCGATGGCATCGATGGGATCGAGAAATTCCGGTTTGGGTTGAGACATGATGACCCGCACGACACGACTCTGTTCCGCATGCAATTCGACTGGAAATAGACCGATATTACATTCCTGCATGACATGCGTGACCTGTTCCTGAGTAGAAACTCTCCCGAGCTGGGCCAACACGTAAAATGTGCCGAGTACCGGATGGCCGGCAAAGGGAATTTCCTGAGTCGGGGTAAAGATCCGCAACCGTGCGACTGCAGCAGGATCAGTCGGTGGAAAGACGAAGACCGTCTCCGATAGATTCATCTCTCGCGCAATCTGTTGCAGCTCATCGTCCGTCAGTCCCTCAGCATCGGGAAAAACCGCAACGGGGTTGCCGCCGAACGGTTGAGCGGTAAAGACGTCAGCCTGATAGAATTTTAAAGCCCGTTGGTCAGCCATGGTCACTCCCGAACTCGCCTGGATAACACTTGAAAACCTGATCGTGCCGTGAGAAAACAATCGCCGTCATTTGACAGGTCTCGCCCTCTTTGGCAGACTCCGCCCATGGACCACATCACCGAGCAGGACGTCGCCCATGCGTTGGAGATCTTGGGCCTCACGCTCCCCATCACCACCGAAGACCTGGAACGGGCGAAGCGCGTCCAGCTCTACAACTGGAACCCGACACGCTATGCCGGCCTTACCAACAATCCGAAGCAATATATGCAGCAGTTTCGGAAAGCCGAAGAGATGACACGGACTGTCGAGGCGGCCTATGCGCTGATTTCCGCTGTATTCGTTCCCGACCAACCTGAACGTTAGCCGCCGATACAACATCTATCGCGTCTCCCACCAACCGTCATACGCCAATCGGGGGAGAACAATTCCATTGACATGTGACGCATCCCACTTCAGCTGGCATCGTGACTGGTGACGCGGGACATCCCTTCATCTCCTTGCAAATTCGCCACCGGCCAGGTGATCAATCCTGAGACACCTTCCGGCGAACCGACCGGTTGCGTCTGCGGGGCGTAAATTTGCGGCAGCCGGTTCGTCCCGAACTTCGAGATATAGAGGAACACGTGCTCGCGCGAGTTCACCCGCACGGCCCAGGGATGAAAATCGTTCTTATAGAATTCTTCGCACAGCTGCATTGCGTCGAGACATGACAGAGTGCTGGGGTCATTCAAGGTATAGTAGTAGTCCAGCGGAAGATCGTACTCCTCCTGCTTGTGAATCGTAATGCCGAACTTTTCCGGGTGGCGCACCATCGGCGTATGACGATAGGCCACGAAGTAGAACAGTTCCAATGAATGAATCACCGGTTGATTCTCCAGGACAAATCCACGGGTTTCCATCGCCTCCTCAAACGTTTCTCCCGGAAACCCGTAGAACGCCATCACATGGTTCCAAATTCCCGCCTTCGCCGCCATCTGAAGATTGCGCTGGATCACGCGCTTCGTGGCATGCTTGTCCATGAGGTTCAAGACCCGTTCGTTCGCCGACTCCATCCCGTAATAGAGTGTGCAGCAGCCGGCCTTGGCCGCCAGATCCCACGTAGCCTGATCTTGCAGCGTCTCTTCAAACCTGATGAGCGTCGTCCACTTGATCCCGACATTTTGATCGACCAGCAGTTGGGAGACTTTCTTGAACAATGCCGGGGGATAGGACTCATCGCTGAACAGAAAATGCCAGCAATGGTACTTGTCCCGCAGCGTCTTGATCTGGTCGATGACTAGCTGAGCCGGCATTCCCCTGTACTGATCGAAGTAGCCTTGACCATGGTCGCAAAACGTACAGCGCCCCCAGTAGCAGCCGCGCGTCGCCAAGTAAGGAATGATGAGTTCAGGGACGAAGTAACGATCGAGCGGCATTCCATCAAAATCAGGCAACGGCAGCGCGGTTGTTTTCTCAGTGTAGATTTCCGGATTCCGGTGGAGGCATGACTCATCACGATAGATCAAGTTGGGGACGGAGGCGAGAGGGCGCTGACCATTCAACGCTTCGATGAGCCACAGCAGCGCATGTTCTCCTTCATAGAGAATCGCGGAATCAAAGACTTCTATAAAAAATCCTTCGTGATTTACGAGGTCTTCCTGTAACCGCGTGATCACGTTGCCACCGACTACCACGTGAACCTGCGGGAACGTCTCCTTGATCATTTTTCCAAACGTTAAGCCGGCCAAGAGCTGCATCTGCGTCCCAATGGAAATCCCGACCACGTCCGGCTGTTCTCTAGCCACATCCGGCATGACCAACTGATTGCAGAGATCTCGATAGACATTCACCTGCTCATCTTCCAAACAGGTAAACACTTCCTTCGAGACACCGGGACGATACCCGAGATTGCTTTCCATCGGATAGAAAACGAGAGAGGCAGGATAGTAGGCGGCGGAAATATAGGCCATCGTCTCGCGGAAGGTGTTGAGCGCTCCTTCCAGCGTCTCGGCCTCATAGAAACGTTCGCCGCGCACGATCCGCTTCGCATCTTCAGCCCGTTCCGCCAGATCAAATACATCCACGTCATACGCCTGCTCCACGGCGGCTTTCTGGTCCACATCCCGTTCCGTGAGCAACCTTGCCTTCTCCTTGTCCTGTAAAACCTTGAGCTGCATGCCTAACCGAGCCTTCACCCAAATCAGAAACTCCATGCTGAAGAAATGATCCCACATGCCGATGTTGATATCGCGCTGGATGACCGAATGGCCGGCCTCGCGCAAGACGGCGGTGAGCGAAGGCAAGGCCAGGTATGGCGCCGTCGGCACCCACTCAGGCGGAAAGATGAGCATGACTTTCGATTTCTTCTGTGTGCCCTTAGCCAGCGGGGCTAGACCGTCTATTTGAAGC
>JAHBWU010000027.1 GCA_019636835.1 Nitrospira sp. | reverse complement strand
CAAGAACATGTGGATACCTCCTCAACGTTTATGAACTTGAACGAGCCCGGTTTCCCTGTTCGATTTTATATTTGCCGAATACGCATCAGTAATCTGTTTTCCACTAGTCGGAATCACAAAAGACAGAATGCATTCCCTGGCTCAACAACAGTTTGGTTATGAAAAAACCGTGAGACACACATCGACTCCACACACAACTTTGAGTAAAATGCATCCGCAATATTCAAGCCATGCTGAGCAATGAAAACCTTTTCACTCAATGTCTCATAAGTTCTGGAAAACAAATCGATCTTGTTGTATTTTGTTTTGGAGATTAGACTGATCGTTTGTGCCATATGAGTAGTTGTGGTAGCAGTTTTCGTATGCTTGACCTATAGGCACGCACTCGTTAAGTATTTAATTATCATGTAATATCAATATGTTATGATGTATGTTCATTTGCCATAATGATATCTGCTACGACTACGTAACGCTTTAGGTTAAGTAACTCATTTTTTGTTGGAATCACCGACTCTACGGTCTTGGCTTGACAGTATTCTAAGAGGTCAGTACACTCCGCACCTCAAACCTCGCGAGCGGGAATAGCTCAGTGGTAGAGCATCGCCTTGCCAAGGCGAGGGTCGAGGGTTCAAATCCCTTTTCCCGCTCCATCGGGTCCTCTTTTCTTCAAACTGATTCAGGAGGTGAGTTTGCCTTCTCACACACATCTCACGATGCGTATGCAAAGATAACCACTTTCTGGTGTGTTACGGTTTGTCGAGTGCCATCAGATAACGAAGATGATCTTCGGCGAGGGCCAGTTCCTCTCTGGTGGGGGGAATTCGGCCGAATCGTGTTCGGCAATAGAGTTCTGTAATGGACGCAACCGAAGAGCTGGCATCGCTCCACCGTTCCTGAGTGAGGCGGACGAGTTCGAGTGGCGGCATTGCAGTGAGCTTAGGAACACCCTTGCGCGCTAGATGACTGATCATTCGTCGGTAGAGCTGCGCGATAATTTGCTGGTCGTAAGTCGTCTTTTTTCTGGTCATCCCCTTGACCCAGGGCCGCTTGATCCCTAGCCAGAGAAAAACGGCAAGACCGATCAGCACCGGACCAAGCACCTCCGCCAAAGACAGCATCGTTTCTTTGGATGCGTATTCCTTAATCCCGCCAAGCATTGCCATGAACGGGCTGAAGAGTGCGGTCATGGAATCGAATACCTTGTTTCGAGCCGATGTACCCCCCGCTTTCAATTCCCGCACAACAGCAAGCTGATCCGCAGCACTGTACTGCACAAAAAATCGGCTCCACTGAAGCCTGATGGTATCCATCATCCGTCCCAACGCGTGCCATGCGGGAGATCCGCCGCCGATACTTTCGATCGAAGGAGGAGTAGGGTCCATCGTGATCCACCCGGAATGCGGCAGGTGCACCTCCACCCATGCATGGGCGTCTTGCTGTCTGACCACATAGTAGTTGCCGTATTCGTTCCACTCGGCGGCGAGAAAACCCGTGACGAGGCGCGCCGGCACTCCGATCGTCCGAAGCATAATCACCATGGCGGTGGCGTAGTGTTCGCAATACCCGGTCTTGCGGGTGAAGAGAAAATCTTCAAGCGGCCGGTCCTGCTCTGTCAGAGGCGCATCAAGGCTATAGCGAAAGTTGTGCGTCAGGTACGATTGGATCGCGTTGGCTTTATCATACGTCGTGCGTTGTGCGTGAGTGATTTCCTTTGCCAGGATAGCGATCCGCTCGGGTTGAGCAGGGATCTGCAAGAAATGTCGAACAAATGATTCAGGATAGCGGCTAGGTTCCGAACCGAGATCAGCCGGTAGTACCGGATTGGATCGGGAAAGGACGGAATACTCAATCCGCGACGAACTGGGAAACGGTAAATAAACCGAACCGGTTAGGTCGGACTGGATGCTGGGGAACTTTCCGCTGACTCTTTCGATAAGTGGAGCAGCAAAGAGAACCGGGGTGTCGAGCGGTTCCAAAACAATGGTCTGCCGGATGGTTTCACCAAGGCGGTCCGGCGCGGGAGATCGACTACCGCGGAGAACAAACGTCCCGGTCGCGTCTTCGCTCACACTCCGCCGGTAGTTCAGGCGATTCGTCCAGGCCTTGCCGTCGTATTGATCGAATGCAACACCGCGCAAATAAAGCCGGCCCGTTTCGTGGGGGGAGCCATCAGACAACTCCACCCGCATCACGACGCTGGGATCTCGCTTGATGGGCCCGATCTCTCCTAAGTTCACCGTTTCGGAGAATCCCGACGTGCGAATGTTTTCCCCAAAGCCTTTTTGGTAAAACCCTGCACTGACCCGGGGAATGGTAAAGAAGATCACTAACGTCAGCCCAAAGGTTGCGAGGGCAAGCCCGTTTGCAAACCAAAAGAGTTGTGGCGTCACTTGGTTGACCGATGCAGGGGGTTGTGGTCGTATGGAGACCGACGTCGCGAGCATGCGAGTTTCCTCTGGATGTTTGGTCAGCTGGAACAGCAACAGCGTCCACACGCCGGCCAACAGATAGAGCAAGAAAATGGGGAGATACCATAAATCCGCCGTGAGGGACCCGGAAGCCAGGATCGCCACGAGGCTGATGGCGTAAAGATGCAGATAGTCACGACGGTGCTTGAGGTTGAACAGTTTGATGATCATGAGGATCATAAGAAAGTGAATTCCTGCTGAAAGGAGTTCGCCCGAGACCCACAACATGTCCACCCAGAATCCAAGGAAGCCGACGATCACAAGAAGATTCCACCCAACGTCTGAAATTGGTGCATACGTCGCGAGCCGTTCCACAGACTTGCCCCCTCTGTTCCGTAAGAGAGCAACGATCAGCGCGGCTCCGGTCAGCGCGGCCAACCATTCCGGCAGGCCGGCTCCGAGCGTCAATCCGATGAATGACGTGGATGCCAGCCAAATCGATGCGAACCGAAGGGCCTGATCAAACGGCATGTGACGCTCCGGTGATGACGGCTCCGTTAATCAGTATGGTGGGGTGTTCAGGCTCGATATCCCTCGATCCCAGCCATGAATGCACGACAATCATCGCCCCCTCTTCGAGCTCCAAAGAAGTTCTGGGCAATTCTCCCGGCACGACGGACTCTGCAATGGGCGAGCGCCGTTCACAGAGGGCAAGCATTGGAAGAAGTTCCAAGAGATGGAGGTCTCCTTGGCCGAATGACGAGTGCGACGACCCCACGATCAACCGGAGAATATACCCGCGGCGCGCCAGGTGCTGAATGATGGAGGCCGTGAGGGAAACCGCCTGTTCAAACGAAGCATCGTGAGTCGCTGGAGCGACCGTCGGCAAATACACGATGGCTCGGTGTTGGTCCTCGGCCTCTGTTTCTCGGACCGTCAATTGGGACGTCCGCGCCGTTGTCGGCCAGTGAATCTTTCGCGAGTCATCTCCGGCTTGATATAGGCGCAGATTGTACAAATCATTGCCATGTCCACGTCGCTGGACGCTCTGCTCCGGTCCAGCAGTGACAAGACCCTGTAACAAGCTCTCGTTGATCGGCTTGATCTCAGGACAGACAATCAGCGTTTCTTCGATCGGGTAGAACGTTCGTTTCATGAAAAGTCCGAACGGAAACTCCGTCCCGACGCAGATACCGTCAAGTCGCAACCGGCCGCGCCGCGTGGCAACGAGTGGATACGACACCAGCTGACTGGCGCCTGGAAGAAGTTGGCGAATCTCCAGACCTCGATCCAGCTCATGGCCGTCGCAGACATCGAACATCTTCAATGAAAAGCTGGGTAACCACGACTTTCGGTTCTTCACGACCAGCGTGGCGGTGGTCGGTTCATTCACAATGAGGTGATAGGGAAGATGACGATGAAATTCCAACCGTCGCAAGCTGTACTCCGCCACAACTCCCGAGATCAAAATGAGGCTCAGCATCATCCCGAGCAAAAGATAGAAGAGATTGTTGCCGGTATTGATGGCTGCGATGCCGATTGCCAGAGTAAAAAGCAGGAATTGAACCCCCTCAGAGGTCACACTTGTCGTCCGGTGGCGAAACAATCGCTGAAGGATGGAAGGAGATTGACGCAGCATGTACCACCAGTTCCGCGCCGTGACACAGACTTCGGGGATGGCCTAGACGGGGACGGGAATCGAGTCGACCAGATCCTGGATGATTCGCTCAGCTTGCTCAAAACTTCGCTGATGTAACCCCTGCATGCGAGCCACCATAATGCGGTGAGACAACACGATGGGAGCCAGCTCCTTAATATCGTCCGGTAGACAATAGGTTCGACCGCGGACGAGCGACAACGCTTTAGCAGCCCGACTCAACGCTAACGCTCCTCTGGTACTCACCCCCAATGACAGCAGATCCGACTGCCTGGTGTTTTGGACGATGGCCAAGAGATAGTCTGTAATGCTTTCCTCCATGAGCACGTGATCGACCTGCTCCTGGAGCCGAAGGACATCCTGAGTCGTCAGCAACGGTTGGAGCGTTTCAGCCGGGTGGAGCGATTGCGGTCGGTCAAGGACCTTTTTTTCTTCTTCCGGCGAAGGATAGCCGATACGGAGCCGCATCAAGAACCGATCCAGCTGCGACTCCGGAAGTGGAAAGGTCCCATGGTATTCGGCGGGATTCTGTGTCGCAATGACCATGAAGGGCTGATTCAAGGGATAGGTTTTGTTGTCGAACGAAATCTGCGCTTCGCTCATCGCTTCCAAAAGGCTACTTTGCGTTTTCGGCGTTGTTCGATTGATTTCATCCGCGAGCACGATGTTGGCGAAAATCGGACCCGGCATAAATTCAAAAGCCTGTTTCTGGCGATTAAATATCGAGACTCCCACGATATCGGATGGAAGCAGATCACTCGTAAACTGAATGCGCTTGAAGGAACAATCGAGCGATCGCGCAAGACTATGCGCGAGTGTCGTTTTTCCGACTCCCGGTACGTCCTCGAGTAGGAGATGTCCGCGCGCCAAGAGGGCGACCAAGCTCATTTCAATCACATGTGGTTTGCCCTTGATGACTCGCGCAATATTCTCCTGGATGGCCCGAATGATGTCCGTTGGATTCATGTTGGGGTTAGACGTGGGAGATCGCTGTAGAATAGCCTGGTGATCGGACACGGTCGAAGTCTAACAAAGGGTCTGAAAGCGGTCAATTATTCAAGATTTTTGCGCCTCTAAGGTCTGGATCAAGCCATAGCTTGGACCAGAAAGCTTACGCAGGAACCAGTGTGACGAGCCAGGGGGGAACTTCTTCGGTCATGGAAACAAACTTCCTTGCGGTGCTGCTGGCTGGGGCACCCAGGAAAGTGGCGCCTCGGCTGATGCGGACATACCGAAAATGGTCGGGAATGCCATCTATTGAAGGAGATGAGTCTGACCGAAGATAGTGACGCCGGAGGACTGCCACCTCAGCCAAGTCAATCGATTCGCCGATCGGCAGACCCGCAAGAGTATGATAGACCTCTCCGAAGATCTTGGGCAGATTGATGGAGTCGAAGGGTTGGTCCGGCGGGCGATAGCGTGGATCCTCCAGCAACTGCGCCAGGAGTTCCCAAAACACTTGCGCATCCACTGACCCCAGCACACACAGGAATCCGCGACGGGCGAGCAGGCTTAGGAGGGCAAGGGGTCCGACGATCTCAAACTTCCATGGCGGAAAGAGGAGGGCGCGACCGGCATGTCTGACTTCGAGCGCTTGTTCCTTGCCAAAACGTGTCCGGTGAAATGCGCCTTTGGTACGCTTCAGCTCGTTGAGAATGAGAGCCTCAGAGAGCCTGGTCGGCTCGTAAGCAAAGGTCGGTGTGGCTGGTGCCCAACAGGTGGACATGGCATATCGTGGGGCCAGTAACTCCTGCTCATCCAGAGATCCCAGGTCAAACATGTCTTGATCGCCGAAGAAAGAAAAGGATAACCCCTCTCTCTGCTGCAACTTCTGCAGCCTCTCCGGATTCGCATGGAGCGGACCGCCTAGTTGAGAACGGGGATCCAGTCGATCCAGGCAGTGTACGATGAACGGTCGTTGCTGTTGCTTGAGCTCAGAGCCGTACAGATCGACTAACTCCTCTGCGAACGAGAGATCGCCGGCCCCGATGTCCAACACAGACGCCACGTCGATGCGGCGAAGGAGGTCGAAAGGATTCCCCAGATTACGCACGGCTTCTTCAACCTCTTCACTCGATAGATGAGTCACAGGCCACTTCGAAGAGGCTACAGGCAGCAGCTCAAAAAAGACGGCAAGCGCACGTAGGGCTTTGGCCGGCGGAAGGCCCGTAACGGACTTGAGGCCTTCTCCGTCGAGATCCTGAACGCGGCCTGGCGCGTGCCGTTCGAAGAGGCACAACAGGGTTTCTTTCACTAAAGCCGGAAGATCTTTGCCCTGAACCGCGTCACACAGTCGCGCGATGGTGGAGGGAAAGGTAGCTTCCTCCAGCAACTTCTTTGATGCCTCCCATTGTCGGGGAAACTGACGCGCACGAAAACTTACGATGCGGCGGAATTCAGCGAGTGGGTCGGACCTCATGAAGCGTGATCGGCTGAGTGTGAGCGGAATCAAGGATTGTTAGATAACGAGCATAGTAATCTTCAAACTTCAGCGTCAAGTCTGCTTGTTCACGCTCATTCGGTATGGTAGGAGTGGTTTATGAAAGTACGATTTCTGTCCATCGATTCCATGCCTTGGCAATCGACCGTCATGCTGGGCTTGTTCCTGGGCCTGCTGGCATTCCCGATCGGCTGTGCCGCTGAGCGCGATGGCAGCCTCCGTACCGTCGTCGATGAGGAATGGCAACCTTGGCAGATTCTTGAAACTCAAACCGGCCGTGTGCTCCCGTTTTCAGAATTGATCACGAACTTGGAACGGTACGATATTGTCTATCTGGGAGAGGAACATCACAATCCATACCATATCCAAGCAGCACTGAAAGTGTTGGATCAATTGGTGACCGATGGCATTGAACCCACCATTGGAATGGAGATGTTCGGCTGGGACGGCCAACCGGCACTCGACGGTTACGTCGCAGCACCTCAGCCGGTCACGAACGAGTTTTTGGAACAGGTGCGCTGGAAACAAAATTGGGGTGGAGCGTTTGATGACTATGCGCCATTGGTGACGTTTGCTCGAGACCGTCGCTTGTCCGTTCTGGCGATGAACCCGCCCAAACCCTTGATTCGTCGCGTCGTTAAACTGGGACTTGACCAGGCCAGGCAAGAGCCTGAATGGGCATCGTGGGGAATCCTACAGGAGGATATCGTCGACGATCCAGCGTACCGCGAGAGGATTGTCGATCAATTGAGACGGTGCCACGGAGGAACCGAGGAACACTTTCGGACGATGTATGAGGCGTCGATGGTCCGGGATGAGGGCATGTCGAGAACACTGGTCATCAGGCAAGAAGAATTTCGCCGCGAGAACGGCGGCTCCCATCGCATGATCGTGAGTTACACGGGTGGGGGGCACATTCAATATAATCTTCCCGTGCCGAAGCGGGTCGCCAGGCGCCTGGGAGGAGACATCAAACAGGCCACGATTTATATGACGTCGTTTGAACCCGGTAAAACAGCCGATATTCGAACTCTCATGCAGGAATCCATCGCCGACTATATTTGGCTGACACCCATGGGCAAGTCTAGTTCGGCCAAACCCTGCCGGTAGGACACACTCAGAGCCTTTCTCTTCAGACAATCAGGTAGAGGGAGGGCAACGCAAAACCGGTCAGTGCTTGACAGGATTTAGGACGCTCGTCACACTGAGACCATCATGCGTGATGGTTGCGCAAGAACCCGGCGCGTATAGATGCGAAACAAAATTCCTTGCAGTGCCGAGCGGCTTGGATTGTTGACCGCTGAAATGATCCAGGCCGTATCGGATGCCTCGGCCTTTCAAATCGCCCATCAGTACTTGACCACGAATCGTGTCCGTATCGCCGAGGCCGACGATTCCCAGATCACGTCCACCGTCATCGGCAATTCCGGTCTGTACGAGCAGAACATCCAACTGAAGGGCGGCCATCTCGTCTCGAAATGTTCCTGCACGCTTCCCGAAGAGCCCATGTGTCGCCATTGCATCGCGGTGCTGCTGGAATATCAGCGATGGGCGCAACCTCACCAATCTCGCAAACCAAACCTGTCGAAAGAATCTAAAACACCACCTCCGGTCGGTCCTTCGGATAATGGGAAAAGAGGCACCCTACACTCGTTCACGTCCGACGTAAAACTGAGCGAGGTCATGGTCTTTTTGGAATGGCTACAACCTGCGACGAAAGCTCTTGAAAGACAAGAACCGCTTCCCTGTCCTCCCGCACTCAGTCCTGGATCGATTTCGACGTGGATTCAAGCGATTCGGAACCTTGAGGATCGACGCAGGGAAAATGAAGAGGTCATGACGAGCCTCGAATCTCAATTGAAAGACCGTGAATCGGACGTTGGACATCTCACGCAACAACTCCAAACCTCTATGCGAGAGAGCAATGCCGCGCAGGCCACAACTCAGGAACTTCAACGCGAAGTGGCCTCCTATAAGGAGATGTTGGCCAGAGTCAGCGAGTTGACTGCCGAGGTCGTACGGCATGCCGGACAGATGCGGGCTGTTACGGGCGATATGCTTCAGAAGGGCTCTCAGCTCGATAAGCTTGTCAGCTCGTTTAAGGATGTGGCTGAGGCACTCCAGTCAGCCGTCGCGCTGCCTCCCCACGACTAGCAAATTGAGCCGTCCCTACGCCGATTCTCCCGCCACTTGATTCCTCTTGCGCCTTCCAACCGACGTTCAGTACAATACGCCTCACTTTTCGTGTACAGATTTGGAGGGGGGCAGAGATGAAACGGTTACTTTCACGAACAGGGCTGCTTACGGGGACGTTGCTGGTCCAGGCTTTACCGGCGTTGGCGAATGCCCCAGAGGGGGGAGGGGCTCCGGACTACAGCGGAATCACCGGCCTGTATTATACGCTGATCGCAGTGATCCTCGCGTACGGCGTCTACGACACGTTTTTCAAGAAGTCGTAAGGAACAGCGCCTCGTTGACCGCCTTATGTCGCCTTGTCTTGCGTTTTGCGGGTTCTGACTCGAGAAGTTTCTCCTTCAACTTTGCTTGCGAGAAGCCGAGGAGTTGTGTAATCGCTCATTGAGCACCGGTCTGAGAACTTTGAGTACTTGCTCCACAATGACCTCGTAGCCTTCCTTGGTTGGGTGAATACCGTCAGCCTGATTCAATGAGGATGAACCGCCTACCCCTTCGAGGAAGAAGGGAATCAGAGCGAGCTCGTACTCTTTGGCCAGCATTTGGTACATGGCTTCGAAGCTTGTCGTGTAGTCATGTCCGTAATTCGGCGGCAGCTTCATCCCTGCCAAGATAACCGTCGTACCGGCCTCCTGTAGTTGTCGGATGATCTGACGAATATTGCTTTTTGTTTGATCGATCGGGAGCCCTCGAAGTCCATCGTTCGCACCCAATTCGAGAATCACCAACTCAGGCTTGTTGTTCAAGATCCAGGGGACACGTCGAAGTCCACCGGCCGTCGTGTCGCCGCTCACACCGGCGTTGATCACCCGATAATGGTAGCCGAGGCTATCCAGTCGGCGTTGCAGTTGAGCCGGGTAGGATTCATCGGCCTGCACCCCAAGTCCGGCGGTAAGACTGTCACCAAACGCCACGATGCGGGGTCTATTGTCCGATGCTGCAGAAAAGATCGCTCCGGACATGAGCGGCCAAAGAATCATCAAGAAGGCCGGCACGAGTATGTCATGAAATTGTTTCATGATAATGTGAAGCAATACTCGATCGCTGACTGTGTACAGTATAATAACATTGCTGGTCCTCTCATCTCGAAAGGCAAACAAGGTTTTTGATGATCACCGTGAAAGATGTTTCGATGGTTTTGGCGGCGGCAAGTCGTTCGGTCACGATCCTAGACCGCATCACCTTTGACATCCCGGCGAAGCAGACTGTGGCCATCGTGGGACCATCAGGGAGTGGAAAGTCGACATTGCTTGGCTTGATGGCTGGTCTCGATCGACCGACCACTGGGTTAATTCAGCTGGATGGAACAGACATCACGACCATGAGTGAGAGTCAGATGGCCCGCTTCCGGCGCGAAAAGGTGGGTTATATTTTCCAATCGTTTCATCTCATCCCGACCCTTACGGCAGTCGAAAACGTCGCCGTCCCACTGGAACTCAGCCGGGTGAGTCGGGCCGGTGATCGGGCGGCTGAACTGCTTGCCGCAGTCGGGCTGTCCGACCGTATGGGGCACTATCCAGTTCAGCTATCCGGTGGAGAACAACAACGAGTCGCGGTGGCCCGGGCTTTTGCCTGTCGTCCGCCTATCTTATTGGCGGATGAACCAACGGGGAACCTCGACAGTTCTACGGGAGCCCACGTCATCGAGTTGCTGCTCTCACTCCACCGTGATTATGGTACCACCCTCGTGCTTGTGACACACGACGCAGCGCTGGCCTCATCGATGCAGCGTGTCCTGTCGCTTCGCGACGGACGCCTGGAGTCCGACAGCATGCCTGCCTCTTCGGAGTCTCTCGACGACTTCTCGGCAGCCTCGCGGGGTGCGGAGCGGATACCTTCTGCCGATCCGTTATCCTCGGATCCCTTCCCCATATTCGGATCATGACTTCCTTCATGTTCAACATGGCGTGGCGAGAGACACGCGCGGCATGGCGACACTTCCTCTATTTCCTGGTCTGTATTGCGATCGGCGTAGGTGCACTGACCGGGGTCTCTCTTTTTGGAACACAGGTCGAACGAGCCGTTACCAAAGAAGCGCGCGGCCTTCTGGGAGGCGACCTTGAAATCCGACTCTCTCGTTTGATGAGTCCTAAAGGTCAGGATGTTCTGGACTCGTTGAGCGATCGTGGAATCGCTTTCACCCATGTCAGCGAACTCGTCGCGATGGCCGCGAGAGCCGGATCCTCCGGGAGCGGGCAGCCGACTCAGATCATAGAGCTCAAGGCCGTCGAGCCTCAGTATCCGCTATATGGAACGCTCCGACTAGAGCCACAGAGCGACTTACAAGATCTTCTTGGCCGGCAAACTCGCCGGTGTCCCGACCGTACCTGTTTTGGAGTAGTTGTGCAGGAGTCTCTCCTGATCCGGATGGGAGTCACGGCGGGAGATCAACTCAGGATCGGGCAAGGGCTGTTCATCATCACCGGCGTGGTCAGGACGGAACCGGATCGCATGGCAAATGCCTTCAGCCTTGGTCCTCGAGTCCTGATGTCACGAGAAGGACTTCTCGCGGCTGACCTGATCAAGGTGGGCAGCAGAATTCGGGAACGATATCTGCTGAAAATCCCAAGCACGATGGCGCCTGAACCGCTGCTCTACGAGTTGAGAGGGCGACTTGCGTCGGAGTCTGCCCGCGTGTCGAGTTACCGTGACGCGCAACCACAATTGAAGCAATCGTTGGAACAGCTGACCCGTTATTTGGGCCTGATCGGATTGACGGCGCTGTTTGTAGGAGGCCTGGGGGTTGCCACGTCGGTTCACGCCTTTGTGCGAGAAAAGTTGAATACGATCGCCATTTTGAAGACAGTCGGCGCAGAGTCTCCCACGATCATCCGGACCTATGGATTACAGGCGATGATCCTCGGACTGGTCGGAAGCTTGGTCGGGCTGATGATCGGTGTGCTGCTTCACCAAGGACTCCCGTGGATGATCGGGGCTCTGGTTGCGTCGGATCTCCTTGACCAATTGGGATTCGCGAAGAATGGGATGGACCTTGCCCTCGCTCCGCTTGTGAAGGGGTTGGCATTGGGCATCCTGTCCACGCTGCTCTTTGCACTTTGGCCGCTGTTGACGATCCGTGATATCAAACCGGCTCGGATCTTCCGCCGTGAGATCGCTCCACTGAGCCCAACGACGACTCATCCAACGGCACCATGGTGGCCGGCTTGGCGCGAGCTGGACCGGGTAAAACTTCTGGTATCAATCGGAATCGGCTCGGGATTGGCGCTCTTGTCGGTGTGGCAAGCTGGGTCTTGGAAAGTCGGACTGCTCTTCGTCCTAGCCTTTGCCGTTGCGGTCCTGCTGTTGGGTGCGTCGGCACGCGGGGTGCTCATGGTGCTGAAGAAATGGCCACGCCCTGAGGCTCTCGTCCTTCGTCAAGCGCTGGGCAATGTCGTACGTCCAGGTAGCCAGGCGATGAGCATCACGGTTGCGATCGGCATCGCCGTAATGGTCGTGACAACCGTATCGCTCGTCGAGCGCTCACTTCTCACACAAGTAGGCGACAATCGACCGACTGACGCCCCGACTTTTTTCTTCATTGATATCCAACCTGATCAAGCAGAAGGGATGACCGCTCTCCTCCGCCAACGCTCCGGTGATCCAAACCCTCGATTGACACCGCTGGTGCGATCCCGACTATCAGCCGTCAAGGACGAGCCCGTGAAGTTTGAAGCCGCGTCCGAGGAGGAAGAGCAGAAAGAGAAAACCGCCCAGAAGGAAGAACGGCGAAAGAAGTGGTACCTGACACGCGAATACGTCTTGACGTTCCTCCAGGATCTTCCTAAAGACAACAAGGTCTTGCAAGGCGAGTGGTGGAAACCGGGACAAGTCTTTACCAAACCGCTGATCTCGATCGAGGAGGATGCCGCGAAGCAACTGGGTCTCACAGTCGGAGACACCGTTGAGCTCGACATCCAAGGGGTACCCATCACCGGAGAGATCAGCAGCGTTCGACAAGTGGAGTGGGGAAATTTTTCCACGAATTTCTACATGATTGTTTCGCCGGGCGCCCTCGATGGTGCCCCACATACCTATGTGGCCACTGTTCGCGTCGCCCCGTCCGAAGAGGTGACGTTGCAGCAAGCGGTTGTCGCATCCTTTCCTAATGTGACCGCCATCAACATGGGCGAGGTTTTCGACAGCTTTGCACGGGTGCTCGATCGGCTGTCCCTTGCCATCCGTGCCGTGGCATTGTTCTGTGTCGTATCCGGTGGTCTCGTGATGGCAGCGGCCCTGGCGGCGACGCGCTATCGTCGGTTGTACGAGTCAGTCATTCTGAAAGCGCTGGGAGCGACTCGCAGCATGATCGTGCGTTCGTTTGCGGCCGAGTACGCGCTCCTCGGAGCATTGGGCGGGCTTCTGGGATGCGCATTGGCCAGCGTCCTGTCCTGGGCAGTCCTTGAGACAGTGTTTGACCTCTCATGGAGCCTTCAGCCGGCCGTGTTGGCCATGGACTTTACGGCGACGGTCACACTCACCATGCTGGTCGGGTTTCTCAGCACCTATCGGATACTCGGCCAGCCGCCGTTGGCGGTGCTTCGTCACGAATAACCCTGAATCCCATAAGTACCCGGCTGATCACCGTTATCGGCTTGATGGCAAGAGTTCCGGCAGCCACACGTCGATGAGCTGGCGAATGCGCCGCTCATCGTTTCGGCCAAGTCGGGTAAAACGCAGACCGATCGCACCAGTGGCTGACGACCGCACCACGGCCTCTTCGATAGTAATCGGGAAGGAATCGTTGGAATGCTGGAATTCCAGTCTGAGCCGCGAGCCGATCGCCACCGAAGCGGTAGAACGAATCCGGCATCCACGTATCGATAGATTCTCAATCACGCCTTCCTGTCCCATCTCATCTGGGTATTTGGATCGACGCAGCCTAAACCAGACCGGGAAGGAGACCTCAACACGCTCAAAGCTGCGACGGGGATTGGGCGTGCGGTGGCCAAGGAATGTTCGAAAGTGATCGGCGCAGAGCTGGCACCGGAACGGATAAATCGTCAGACCGCTCAGGAGCACATCTGAAAGAGATTTTCTGTGGGCGAGCCGTATTTTGCTCGCCCCGCAGGCCGGACAGCGGAGATCGGACATTGGACTTTCCAAATAGTATGTTCATTGATTGTAGCGAGATGCAGTGGCGGCGACAACCAAGTGAATATACGTATCAATGCAATACATACGTACAAAGCTTGGCTCCAGGTCTCTCTTTTTGAATCCTACCCCGGAGGGTCTACGAATCGGTCGAGAAAGAGATTCACTGCGCTTCAGTCGTCGAGCGAACCAGCGAGCGCAGCCCGAAGCGTGCGTCCTTCTCGTTCATGGAATAAGACGGCAATGCGTAGCTGTTCCAAGTATTGGTCCAAAGTTTTCCCGCCCAGGTCGATCTTCCGGGAGGTAAAGAACTCTCGCACATCCTGTTCGAGCTCCGGAGTCGCCAAGCCGACGATGCCCCCACACATCCGCCTGAGGCCTTGTTTCGGGAACAGCCGGTCCATGTGGTCCCAATTTGCTTTTACAAAATCCCATGTGAGTTCACGGCTATACACACTCGTGAGCATGGCTCCGATGATGAAGGGAGCATCTTGTGTGCGGATTTCGCCGTTGATGGTTCGAGCCCGTGTGTGTGCGAGTAATTCCTTGTGTCGAAATGCGGCCAAGGAAAACAGGTACCGCCGTTCTTCCTGAGGGGTAGACGCCGTTCTATAGAGCTCTAAGAATTCATCGTACCGTGCCTCGTCTCCTGTATGGGCCAGAATGGCGACGAGAGCGGGCACGACATTCGAGTCGGCGGTAGCCGGATCTTTTCGATAGCGTCGAAACCGTTCCGCTGCCTCGTGTTGTATCGCGGCATCATTGCCAAGCCGTCCGAGGGCGCCAAGCAGGTCGCCGCGTAATTGTCGGATGAGATCCGATTCTCCGGACCTTGCATCCCATCCCAACTCGTCCATCGCCGGCTTTACGCAGGCGCATACAAAAGCTTCGAGAGCTCCCCGATCTTCCGAGGAGATGATCCGGTTCAATAAGGAGAACGAGTCCAGCAACACCGCCCAAACGTTCTTATCTCGCTCACTCTTGAAATGGGCGGTGAGTCGGAGGTATTCCGGAAGTGCCGTGAGCCCGGCCACTGTGGTGGCCCACGCGTCACTGACGAGCATGAACCGTTCGATGGCCGCCAGACGATCAAGGCCCCGATCGAGTAGTTGCTCTAGGAGCGGAGATCGATGGCGGACGCGATAAAACCCATGCCCTCCTTCGTTGACAAAAATGGAGGTGACCCCAGCCGGTATCCCGATAGTCGTCTCCCGCTCCGTCAACAGCAGCCGACGATGTTCCGTACGATCCCCGATCACCAGCCGAATCTGGATGGGAATTTGCCAGAGCTGCTCGGCCGTCGAGGCCTGCGCGATATAGGTGAATCGTTGTTGTGAGAGCCGCAATTCTTGATGCCGCATTTCTGCCGTCACCAAAGGGAAGCCAGGTTGAAAGATCCAGCCGTTCATCAGCTCGGGTACCGGTTGGTCGGCGACCGTGCCAAGGGCCATCCATAGATTGTTCGTATCGGCATTGCCATAGACATGGGTGCGAAGATACTGTCGCACACCGTCTCGGAAGACGGTGGGGCCAATATGTTGCTCCAGCATCCGAAGAACCGACGCACCTTTTTCATAAGTCAAAATATCGAACATGGCATCGGCGTCTTTGGGTGCGTGAACCGGGTATTCGATCGGCCTCGTGCTCACCAATCCATCGATGGAGAATGCAGCTGCACGCGCGACGCTGAACGTCTCCCATCGTTTCCATTCCGGCCTCCACGCGTCCACTGCCAGCATCTCCATGAAAGTGGCAAATGCTTCATTCAGCCACAATCCGTTCCACCACGACATCGTGACTAAGTCACCGAACCACATATGGGCGTTCTCATGGGCCACCACGTCGGCTACGCGTTCGAGTTCAGCATGGGTTCCGGTGCGTCGATCCACGAGTAACGCCGTCTCGCGAAACGTGATGGCACCGAGGTTTTCCATCGCCCCGGAAGCAAAGTCCGGGATCGCCACGAGGTCGAGCTTGTCCCCTGGATAGGGTAGGGCGTAGTAGTTTTGGAAGAAGTTCAACGATGCCGCCGCAATATCCTGTCCGAACGACGTGAGCGGCTTCTTCCCTGGGACCGTCCATAGCCGAAGAGGTGTTTTGCCGACCCATACCGGCTCTGTCGCTTCCAGACGACCGACTACAAAGGCTACGAGATAGGTCGACATTTTGATGGTGTCGGTAAAACGCACCAGTTTCTTGTTGGTCTCAACGGACTCCGAGACGATCGACGTGTTTGAGATGGCTGTAAGCTGGGGGTCGATCACAAGTGTGGTTGAAAAGACCGCCTTAAAATCCGGTTCATCCCAACAGGGGAAGGCTCGCCGGGCATCCGTGGCTTCGAACTGCGTGGCCGCCAACGTCTGCTGTGTGCCTGAAACATCCTTGTAAGTACTCCGATAGAAGCCACGGAGCTGATCGTTGAGTTTTCCATGAAAGGAAAGATGGAGCCGCCATTCGCCAGGCTGGATGGGTTCTTCAAAAGAGAGCCCGGCCCTTTGTGTCTTGTGGTCCAATTCGATAAGCGTCTTGAATTGCCGTTGATTCGCATCTTCAGCCTCCGCTGACTGAAGCACAAGATCGACTGCGTTCAACAGGATGGTCTGCGTGGTCTGTTTGACCGTGATTGTGATCGTCACCTGGCCTGTGAACGTTGCGTTCGTGAGATCAGGTTCAAGCCGTAGGTCATAGCGTGTCGGGATCACGTGTCGCGGCAGCCGATATGGATCATGGTTGCCTGAAACATCATTAGGACTCATGTCTTCACCTTGTGGCCTAGTGGTCGTTGAGGCGTTTATAGATTTGGATGATGGTACGAGTGTATACGCTATCGGGCCAATCAGAAGGAAGCAGGCCCGTCGGCTAAAATCCAACAGAATTTCTCGTCTGCTGAATGAGCACTCATTTCCTTGGGACATGGAGGGTGTGAACGCCTTGGGGTGTACCGACGATCAAGACGCTCGTCCGACCGACAAAGAGACCGGTCTCAACGACCCCGGGGATGAGGTTCAGTGCTGTTTCCAGTTCACCCGGCCGATCGATGCGGTTGATATGGACATCAACGATAAGATGACCAGCTTCGGTCTTAAACGGAGTACCGTTGCGCTCTCGCAACACGACGCGGCTTTTGGTGAGCGCTTCAATTGCGCGCGCAGTGCCGCCCCATCCAAAAGGGATCACCTCGATAGGCAGCGGGAAGGACCCTCCGAGCACCGGTACTTGTTTAGTATGGTCGACCATCACGATGAATTGCTTCGCCGACGCCGCCACGATCTTTTCTTTTAAGAGCGCTCCACCCCCGCCCTTGATCAGATTGAAGTCGGGATCGACCTGATCGGCTCCGTCGAGAGCGACGTCGATCTCCCACCGATTCTCGGTCTCGATGAGAGGAATACCGGACTCTCTGGCGAGGGCGGCAGTCTCTTGTGACGTCGGCACACCTCGCAACTTCTTGCCGGCACGGACTTGTTCGCCCAGCGCCACCAGAAGATGTTTCGCCGTCGAGCCGGTCCCCAGGCCGACGATCATGCCGTCGCGAATGAATTCCATCGCTTTGAGTGCGGCGGCTTTTTTAAGATGGTCCAGATTTTCAGAGATCATGGTGTGGGAGCGAGCGAGAGAGCCCCTGCGACGGACGCGGCACCGATCAAGGCCGTTTGTTGGTTCATGATGACTTTCACGGGCATCTGACTCATCAGACGTTTGTACCGTCCTTTGTTCAAAAAGGCCTTCATGAATGTCCCATCTTGGAGCTTCGTGATGAGCTTGGGCGCAATACCACCACCGACATACACACCATCGAGGGAGAGCGCCTTCAAGGCGAGATTCCCGGTTTCTGCGCCATAGATCGATGCAAAGAGATCCAGCGCTTGTTTGGCAATTTCGGCTTGTCCTTGCAATCCCGCTTGAGAAATTTCAGCAGCCGGATTACCGGCCCTGATCTTTTCCGCAAGCCACGTCGGCTCGTTCTTCCTCGTGTCACGGAGAAATTCATATATCGCCTGTAACCCAGGTCCTGAGAGGATCCGTTCATAGCTCACATGGAGATACTGGCTCCGGAGATACCGAAGTAGTTCGATTTCTTGATCATTGTTTGGCGCAAAATCCGTATGGCCTCCTTCAGACGGCATGGGGCGGTATGTTTTGCCGTCCCAGAATAAGATGCCTTCACCCAATCCGGTACCAGCGGCAATGAGTGCAAGCGCTTGCCGTTTTTTCGGAGGATTTCCTACATTGAGCACTTCCAATTCGTCTGGCCGCAGCCACAGAAGGCCATAGGCGGTGGCTTCCAGATCATTGAGCAACTGCACGCGTGGAATATCGAACTGTTTGGCGATGGTCCGGCCGTCGATAACCCAGGGGAGATTCGTTGTTTGACAACGATTGTCGATAACCGGTCCTGCGATACCAAAGCAGGCGGCCACCAGCTTCGCCGGTTCAGTAGTAGGTGGTGTGGCAAGTGTTTCGCCTTTGTTTCTCTCTTCGGTTTCCAGTGAGGTTATGGGAGATGGTTCTTTCGGCGGTGTAAGGAACTCGACGAGAATGTCTTCCAGCGATTTGTAATCGCCACTCGGGAAACTCTCCAGACGCAGGGGTTCCACTCGTTCGGTGGTCCATTCATAGAGGGCTAAGTTTGTTTTTGTTCCTCCGATGTCGCCCGCGAGAATCATGTACCCTCTCTGTGTGATCGCTTTTTCGTGAGCTGTTGCGCTGCGGCTTGATCAAGCATCCACACGAGTCGACCCGATTCCGGCGATAGCTTCGCCGCCGGCAAGGAACGATCTGCCTCGGATTCCGACTCGATAACCCGGCGGACTATCTCTGCTTTACCTGAGCCGGTCACAAGAAACAGTACCACAGCTGCATGATTCAGCACACCTAGGGTCAATGTAAGGCGGGACCTGATGCCTGTGGGAGCGTGGCCAACCGTGACAATCTTGTTCTGTTCCCGCAAGGCTGCTGTTCCAGGAAAGAGCGAGGCGGTATGTCCATCGTCTCCGAGGCCGAGCAGAACGAGGTCAATGAGCGGCACTTTTGATGAGGGATTTGTGGTCAGTCTTCGAATGGTCTCCTCGTACTCCAGAGCAGCAGCCGTTGGATCTTCATACTCACCTTTCATTCGGCAAATATGATCCTCGTGAATGTTGAGCGGTTGAAACAGCGAGGTGTACGCCATCTTGAAATTGCTTTCCGGATGGTCCGGCGGGACGCAGCGTTCATCGCCGAATAAAAAAAAGATATGCGACCAATCGAGCCGCGTTTTCCACTCGGGAGCAGCCAGGACCTGATAGAGCGTCTTCGGTGTGGATCCTCCTGAGAGAGCGATGATGAATCGGCCTTGAGATTTGATCGCTTGCTCGCTGACGAACAGGATGAAGGTTGCAGCGTCCTGCGCCCACGCATGAAGGTTGCCCGTGATGCGGATTTCTGGGATGACGGGCATCTTAGCGGCGAGTGATCTTACGGGGGGATTTTGAGGCCGTACGGCGTCCGGATGATGCCGTTTTTGTCAACGCCGCTGTGATGGCATTCACCGTGGCGGCTTGGTCACGACCTAATTGAACACGAACAGCATGGCGGTGGTGTGTGCTGAGTGATTCCATATCGCCGGCTGCCTGTGCCTGAGCCAACGTCCCAAACGAAAACGGCTTTCCGGGAATCGGTACGTCGGGCGTCATCCGGTCCACCAGTTCAAGAAAGACGCCGGTATTGGGACCCCCTTTGTGAAGTTGGCCGGTTGAATGGAGGTAGCGAGGCCCATACCCAAAAGTGGTGGCAACGCGATATCGTGCCATGAGGATCTTGCGGAAGCGGTTCACCGCTGTTTCGGACGAACGTGATGGAGTGGTATAAGCCAGCAGTGAAACATATGTGCCGGGCTGAAGATGACTCGACAGGTCTTGCGCGGCATTCTTGGGATGGCTGTTCGCTTGTTCCGGCAGTCGTCCTGTCGATTGGAAAGTTTCCAGGACTCGATTGGTGTTGTCCTTGCTCTCCTGAACATTCGGTTGGTCGAACGGGTGAATGCCGAGTAAGTGTCCGGCGATAGCCGTCGCAAACTCCCATCTGAAGAACTCAACGCCCACATCATAGCGGTCACGGAGGTCGAACTGGACTACCGGTTGTTTAGCCTTGACGAGCGCTTGAACCGCTTGATCGAGCCCATGGTTCTTGTCTCCTTTAAGTTTGAGATAGACGAAGAATCGGTCGCTTCCATAGGCGTGGGGTCTCAGAACCGGTTCTTGTGCGATGGGGATGAGACCGGTTCCCTCCTTCCCCGTGCTTTCAGCCAGGAGCTGTTCTACCCAGAGGCCGAACGTAGAAAGGGACGGTGACGCGATGACCGTCACCTTATCGCGCCCAGTCTTGGCAAGACTGCCCATCGCTGCACCCAGATACGCACCGGGATTAGTCTCGAGGTCTTTCTGCTGGCGGCATTGTTCCGCCATACCGGCTGCCCGGTCCAAGAGTCTAGGAATATCGATGCCCAGGAGTGCTGCAGGAACAAGACCGAACAGAGAAAGCACGGAATACCGTCCGCCAATGTCAGCTGGGTTCGTGAAGATCTCTCCAAATCCATAGTCCCGCGCCATCTTTTCCAAGCCGGTGCCCGGATCGGTGATCGCGACAAACTGCTTTCCTCCATGATTCCCCTTGGCCTTTGTCACGAGGTTCCAAAAATGACCGAAGAGCGACATGACTTCGATCGTACCTCCGGACTTACTGGCCACGAGAAAGAGTGTCCGCGTGGGGGAAATCGCCTTCGTAACCTGCCGAACCCACCCTGGAATGGTTGAATCAAGGACCCACAGGCGCGGGAAGCCCTTCTGAGATCCAAACAAAGTACGGAAGACTTCCGGCCCAAGACTGCTGCCTCCCATCCCCAGTAGCACGACATCTTTGATATTCAGACTTTTGGCTGTAGCGACGCAGCGTTGCAGTTGTCCCAGCTGTTGGCGCATCTGGTCCTGTACCGTCAACCAGCCTAGGCGGTCCGCGATTTCCTTGGGATCAGGCTTCCAGAGTCGATGGTCCTTCGACCACAGTCGATCAATAGCCTGAGCCTGATTTAGAGCATCGAGTGCCGGATGGACCACGGACTGGAACGATGCAGGAAGCTTGTCACTCAATCGCCTAGACATAGGAGTACCTCGCCGAGAAGAACCCTGTTGAGGATCTGTGGGAATTCTGCTCGCATCTTATTGAGCTGGTGGGGAAAAGGCAATACGGACCCTATGCTCCGCTTTCCTACTTATCGGTTGGGCGACGAATGACCACGGCCATGCCATCGACCAGAGACCAGGCCAAGGATTGTGTATGGTCCACAGAGAGGGTCAGTCGGAGATGAGACTTGGGCTCAGACGAGCGATCAGTGAAGAATCCACTCGTCCAGTCTTTCATATTTCGCCATCCTACTTTCCCCAGCAGGACGGCGCTTTGAAGAAGACTGTCGCTTGAGACGGACGGAACCACCGTGACGCTCAGGGAGGGACTGAAGGACAACACGTAGTCGGTCGGCATATCGACAAGCGAAATAGGCTCCTGTTCGACTCCTGCACCCGGTTCGATCTTTCGTCTGGCGACCGGTGGCCGTGCAACCAATCGGTGAATCCCTTTCAGATTCTCCCGTGACTCGGCAGACCAGGCAATGATGGGAATCTGGTGGAGGCCGATTCCACGACTTTTAATGTGAATCGTGCTCCCGCCTAAATCAATCAGGAGGTAGGTTTGGGGACGAGCAGCAAGCTTGAGTTCTTCCTCAAGGACCCGGGTCGCCTCTTTCAGTTCGTTGACATTGTGGAGATTTAGGGCGGGAAAGGCTTCGATCTCTTTCCCCCAACTTGGTGTGGTGAAGGCGAGCAGGAGGAGAATGGCGCAGAGGTTCATGGGTAATATCTGCGCGTTCTTGAGGGATCAAAAAATCATGATCGGTGTCCCTACTCGAGCGAGCTTGTAGACACCTTTGAGGTCGCTGTCATTGAGCCGGATGCATCCATGTGTCACGTTTTTGCCCAACAAACGAGTATAGAGCGTCCCATGGATGAAATAGCCTTTGCCGAATCCCAATGCATATTCGCCGAGGACCCCTTGCTCGGCGCGGTCAGCGGCATTTTGGGGCACTGCGAGTCCCTCTTCGATGAAGGCCCAATCGGGCTTGATCCACGTGGGATTGGTCAATTTCGACTTGACGAGAAATTCTCCCCGAGGCGTATCGAAGATCCACCGGTTGTTACCTTCGCCGGGCTTATCAAGAATTGTTCCGCTACCGGTCGAAGCAATCGCATCGAGGACTACTTGTTCTTGGTGTTTCACATAGAGTCGGTTCCTGGCCGTATCGACCAAGATGTAAGGCTGGTTCGGCATGAGTTGTGACAGTTGTTTGGAGAGCACCTTATACCGCGCTTGCAATGTACGAAGATCGGCTTTGTCCTGGACAGCCGGCTGTTGAACCGATTGGGAATTTTCAGGCGCCACACGACTGGGAGTCGGAGTACTCACAACCAGTAGTAGCAGTAAGACGACCGCTGAAATTGCAAGAAAGATTCGGCCCATCGGTCTACGCTCAGATTTCCTCTCTAGGCTGGGCGAGTTCGGATAAGGCCAGAGCCACTGCATTCTCTCTGGTCAAGGCACCGACGATCGTAACCGGTGTCCCGACGGAAACCCCCCCGTAGAGAACAGCCATATTCGAATTATCGAGCATGATGCACCCAAGGGTCTGGGCTAACAGTGCATTGTCGGCGCCATGAATCTCGATTTGGCCCCCGATGCCTTTGGCCGGGCCGATCTTTCCCGACTTCTTCGCAAGCTCGAATCGTCGACGATCTTCGGAATTGGGATAATCCAGGGCCAAGGCTCGGTAGAATTGTGTCTGCCCTTGACCGCGCTTGTCCGTCACGCGATACCGACCTTCCGGCGTCGCTCCGTCTCCCTGGAACTGTTTTTCCAGCATGCCGTTGAACCCCAATCGGACTGGATATGATAGCACCTTCCGTCCGCCCTTGTAGAGAGTCAATTCTCGGTCGGCCTTGCTCACCACGATGGCCGTTGATTGGTGGATTCGCGACCAATCGATGGTCTGTTTGGCCAAGGTCTGCCAATAAGTGATCCGGCTCTCATCGGCGTATCGTCCCAATTCTCGACTGAGTAATAACGCCTGAGCCTTGAGGGCATGATCCGCCTTCTCTGCCGCTTGCATGGCTCGTTGGAAGTCTTTTTGTTCGAAGAAGGAACGGGCCTGTTTAACAAGGAGATCCGTTTGAACGCCTTTTTCTCCTAAGAGGATGCGCCCATCGATTGATTCGACCTTCGAGGTAATCGTATGAAGCTGTTCTTCCAGACGAACCACCTTCGCCTGTGCCGCGCGATGCTGCGAGGCGTGTCTCTCGTGCAGTTGGGAGACCGTACGTTCACCGATGACGTACAGCCGCCTGAGATCATTCTCAAGATCGCTTGATTCCCATGGCCATCTGATCAGATCATCGTCCAGTTGGACGCGTGCTTTCAGAGAGATCCATTGACGAACGAACTGCCCATACTCCTCAGGCGCAGCTTCAGGAGCCCGCAATGCGATCAGATCCTGATCAATAGCCTCAAGAGCTACAAAGAGGTCCGGCGGAACGGCTTGAACACAACCGGTCAAACAGATAACACAGAGAATCGCGGCAAGCGTCTTATGTATCAGGTTAAGCGCCATGCCGTACGTTACTTCTTCTTTGTAGGTATTCTTTTTCCCACTTTTGCAAGGGCGTTTTGTATTTCGATTGACACGCCTTGGCTCATGTCGTGAATAGCCTTTGCCTGGGTTTGCGCCGCCGGATAATCTTCCTTGTCGATCGAGGCCTGAACCTGTTTCAGCAACGACTTCAGCCCTTCCACGTCGTTCTTGATGGCCTCCACCGCCGCACGATCTTTTCCGACAGGTGCCTTGGCGACCAAATCTTGCGTCGCTTTCACCGCCTCTTCAGCGACTTGTTGAGCCTGCAAGGCTGCTGCCTTGGCTTCTTCCTTTTTTTGAGCCGAGGCCGCCTTGATCCGTTCACTATCAGCTTTGGCCGAGGCAGATAGTTGTTGGGCCTTGCCGTAGTCGCGAAAGAGCGTGAACTTTTCATCCTGATCGGCGACTTCTTTCCGCAAAGTGGTAAGGGTACCTTCTAGCTTGGCATACTCATCAGCGCTATATGTGGCCGCGCCGCTTTCCTGTGCATCTTTGAGAGCCTTTTCCGCTTCCTGGATCTGCTGGGTGGGAGGTTCCGCACATCCGGCGATCACAATGAGAGTCACGGCAAGAGAGACAAGGGATGCTTTTCTCAGCATACGAAGAATCCTCCTTAACAGGTCTATCTACAGACTTTGGTCAATCCGGTTCTTTCTTCATCCTCAGTGTGGCAGTCCATGATCGACAGCCTGCGTTACTCTTCAAAAACCATTAAGAGTATTTCAAGTTAGATGCGCTAGCTTAACAGACTTAGATCGCCAGGCATACTGGCAAGACTAAAATATGCAGCAAGCCCGGTGCCACCGATAATCGTCGTTGTGGGATAAGGATTTAATTGATTTCGCATATTTATGATGGGTTTGATGATCTTTGGGCACCCGATTCTTGTGGCATTCTGGTGATCAAACGCAAAAGCGCCTCAACCCACCGACATTAAGGACTGAAGATGGCAGAGGCAGCATGAAATTGACAGGCATAAGTGCCTCCCCTATAATTCACCGTTCATTTGAATCGACTATTCAAAGGGTAGGGGGATTATGTCTTTCACATTTCAACAACCGTCCAACTTGAAAAAGAAGCGTGAGCATGGATTTAGGAAGCGTATGAGCACCAAAAACGGACGTAAGGTGCTGGCCCGCCGCAGGGCTAAGGGACGAGCTCGGTTGACCGTCTAAGCACATCGTGTCAGATCAGCAGGTGTTCTTCGGGTCGCTCTCGATCTCTCGCGTTGCTGTTGAGCGTGCGCTCACCCACCAGCTAGAGTCTTCTCCGGGATCATGAACGGATGGGATGCGGCGAAGAAACACTCCCCTTTCCAATGACACCGAAAGCGCAAGGACGAAATGTCATTTTTTTGCGCAGTAACCGGGACATTCAAATCGTCAAACATCATGGCCGCCGGATTTCGAACGTTCTCTTCAATCTTTTGGCATACAAGATGGATGATGCCCCGAGTCGCGTGGGGATTATCGTGGGTAAACGATTTGGAAATGCAGTCCGACGCAATCGGGCCAAACGGATCTTTCGTGAACTGGTGAGGCAATTACATCAAGACTTGGTTCCAGGCCGGGGACTCCTCGTGTTTCCGAAAAGGGACGCTTTATTGCAATCGCGGGATGAGTTAGTCCAAGCATTGAGGAACTCACTTGAGCACCTGCACCTTCTTCGACCAAGAGTATAGAGGAAATTGACATGCAATCGCTGTGTCTGTGGCTGATTCAAGGATATCGTTTGGTGATTTCCCCCTTGTACGGTCGCACATGCCGATTCGAACCCAGTTGTTCGCAATATGCCTCGGATGCAATCATCAAATACGGAGCGTTACAGGGGATCGGCCTAGCCATCCTCCGGCTTATGAAATGTCACCCCTTCCATCCCGGGGGAGAAGACCCAGTCAAGTAGCGGCGATTACATCTTTAAAGAAAGCATAGCTTCTTCATGGAAAAGCGAGTCATCGTGTTCTTGGTGCTCTCCCTTGCGATTATCTTTGGGTACGAGTACCTGCTCAAAGAGCTGGGCCTGCTTCCTCAGCCGACCATTTCGGAGCCGGCCGCCCCTTCCACGAGCGATGCGACCTCCCCTTCGGGCGCAAGCCCCGGCACTCCAACCTCAAGCGTTCCCACCACCACGGAAATAGTGCCGATAAAACCATCCGGTGGCGAGGGCCAGGCTCAAGAACTGCGCGGAGGAGCTTCCACGATAGAGGTCGTCGAGGTTGAGACGGATCTCTATCGGGCTAAGTTTACGACCCGCGGGGCTGCGCTGATTAGCTGGGAACTCAAACGCTATCGAAGCAGTTCGGATGGGAAGTCCGCAGTGCAACTCGTGCGACAAGAAGGCAAGTTTGCCGAGCCCCTGACGATCTCAGCGGATGACGCCTCTCATTCAAAGGAGTTAAGCGAAGGGATCTACAGAGTTGAAAAGGATTTTACGACCTTAGACCAGGGCCACCCCACAGGCCATATGACGTTCTATTATGGGAATCCGGCGACCGGCGTGCGGTTGGAAAAGCAACTGACCTTTCACGCCAATAGCTATGTCGTAGACATCGCGTTGAAACCCAGCGGCGTCGCAGGAGCGATAAAAGTCGGATTGGGAACAAATTTTGGGGTGGTGGATTGGGGGGAAGGGTTCATCGGTTCCGTCGGAGCGGCTTCGCTCATCGACGATAAGATTGAAAACGACGCCCCTGACTCCGAGACTGAGCGCAAGGGCGCTCTGACATGGATCGCTCTACAAGATAAGTACTTCATTGCCGCACTTATTCCAAAGACGAGTGCGTCCGCTTTTCCCAGGAAACAAGGAGACAAGCTCGTTTCCACTGCTGTTCGTTTGGCTGTCGATTCATCCGGGACACCTCTCGAACTCCAGCTATTTGCCGGTCCCAAGGAATATGACACGCTTCAGAGTTTGCAAATTAGGCTGGAAGATACCATCGATTTTGGATGGTTTCTTTTCGGGAGCTGGGACATGGTCCGGGCCGTAGCCAAACCCATTTTCTACGTGCTGCGTTATATCAATGACTATACGCATAATTATGGAGTGACGATTATCATCCTGACCGTCATCATCAAGCTGCTGTTCGTCCCCCTGCAATACAAGAGTTATACATCGATGAAGCAGATGCAGGGCATCCAGCCGAAAGTGGCGGCTCTCCAAGAAAAATTGAAAGACGATCGTGAACGCTTGAACAAGGAGCTCATCAAGCTCTACCGGGATCATAAGGTCAATCCCGTGGGTGGCTGTCTCCCTATGTTATTGCAGATGCCCGTGTTCGTATCGCTGTTCAATATTCTGTATATGACGATCGATTTACGCCAAGCCCCGTTGGGGTTGTGGATTAGCGATCTGTCGGTTCAGGATCCCTACTACATTCTGCCGATCATCATGGGAATCAGCATGGTGGTCATGCAAAAGATTCAGCCGACGACCATGGATCCGACTCAGGCGAAAGTCATGATGATGCTTCCGGCGCTCATGACGTTTCTGTTCATTAATTTTCCTGCCGGCCTCGTGTTGTATTGGTTGACCAATAATGTGCTCACCATCGTGCAACAGTTCGTCACGGATCGATTTTTCTTTCGAGCTCCTGCCACAGTACCGGCTGCGGACGAGCAAAGCAGCAAGAAATGAAGCTCGGTCGGTTTCGCTCGATGTGACTGGTAGTTCCCGAACGTGAGTGAACATGCCTACCGTTGGAACGCCCGAGGATACGATTTGCGCAATTGCTACTCCTGCCGGTGAGGGCGGGATCGGTATCGTTCGAATAAGCGGGCCGCATGCCGTTGACATTGCGAGCCACGTGGTTCGGCTGCGTTCTAAGAAATCGCTTCATACACTCGCTTCTCACAAGCTACACCTAGCCGATATTCTCTTTCCTCCTGTTCGGTCGATCGGTAGCCATTCCACTTCCGAGCCGCTTCAGTTGACCGGGCAGATAGTCGACGAAGGCCTGGTAGTCTATATGAAGGCTCCTCGATCTTTTACCGCGGAGGACGTGGTTGAGATTCATTGTCACGGCGGTTGGCTCGTTCTACAACGAGTCTGTGAGGCCTGCATCGCTTCCGGAGCTCGTCTCGCAGAAGCAGGAGAGTTTACCAAGCGTGCCTTTTTAAACGGCCGGCTTGATTTGTCTCAGGCCGAGGCTGTGCTGGATACCATCAGGGCCAAGTCGGAACTTGGCCTCAAATTGGCACAGCGCCAGCTCCGCGGTGAACTTACGCAGCAAGTTCACCGACTACGCTCCGGTCTCGTAAGCCTGTTGGCCCACCTGGAAGCCGGAATCGACTTCGTGGACGAGGATATTGCATTCGTTGGGCGTGATGAGATGATCGTCTCTTTGCAGGAGACGCTCGCTCACATTCGGCGTATGTTGGCGACCGCTGAGACAGGACGCGTCCTGCGCGAGGGAGTCCGAGTGGTGATCGCGGGAGAGCCCAATGTCGGCAAATCAAGTTTGCTGAACAGCTTGCTCCATGAGAATCGCGCTATTGTCACCGACATCCCCGGCACGACTCGCGACCTTATTGAGGAATCGACGGTCTGGCAGGGTCTGCGAGTCACGTTGGTCGACACCGCTGGGCTGCGTGATACAACCGACCTCGTCGAGCTGGAAGGCATCCGCCGGTCCAAGGAAGCTCAGGACCAGGCGGATATCGTCCTGCATGTTTTGGACGGCACTCGACTGACACAGATTGACCTGGGGAGTATCCGTCTTCTTTCTTTTGGTCGCGATGATCTACTTGTCGTTAATAAAATCGATTTGGTCGCCGCTGGATCGGTTCAATCGTTGTCTCACACGCTGCGTGCCATCACAAGGTGTGAGGTGCTCCCCATTTCAGTTCGAACGGGCGAGGGCCTTGATGCATTGAAGGTTGCTATTCAAGCGCAATTCGTAAAACCGTCCTTTGAACCAGGCGATAGTGTCATGGTCACTCAGGTTCGGCATCGCGTGGCGCTTGAGCGGGCCGAGGCATCACTCCAAGAGTCGCTGGCCTCAATCGAACGAGGCATAGCGCCCGAGTTTGTGGCGGTCGATCTCCGAGGCGCAGGTGATGCTCTGGGCGAGATTGTGGGGGCAGTGACGTCTGATGAAGTCTTGGACCGCATTTTTTCCGAGTTTTGTATCGGTAAATAGAGGAACCGGTGGCCACAGCATTTGACATCATCGTCGTGGGGGGCGGTCATGCCGGCTGCGAAGCAGCGCTGGCTGCGGCACGAATGGGGGCGAAAACTTTGCTTTTGACGATGGAGCTGAGCCGAATCGCACAGATGTCGTGCAATCCGGCAGTCGGCGGAATCGCCAAGGGACACCTCGTGAAGGAAATCGATGCGCTCGGCGGTGAGATGGGACGGAACACCGATCGCTCCGGCATTCAATTTCGATTCATCAACACAAGCAAAGGCCCGGCGGTGCGCGCATTGCGCGCCCAATGCGACAAATCGCTGTATCGCATGGCTATGCAGGAGACCCTCGTCTCGCAGGAGCACCTTACCCTCGCGGAAGGAGTTGTGGATCGACTGCTCGTGACCGGAGGCACTATAACCGGGATCGTGACGGGCTTGGGTGAGACGATCGATGCCAAGGCCGTCATACTGACATCAGGTACTTTCCTTAAGGGTCTTATCCATATCGGATTGAACCATTTCCCGGCCGGTCGCGCGGGAGAAGCCTCGTCGGAACACCTTTCGGACTGCATGCGCGACCTCGGATTTGAGATCGGACGGCTCAAGACCGGAACCCCTCCACGATTGGACAAGGCTACGATTGATTTCTCGGTGATGATTCCTCAACCCGGTGATTCTCCTCCTCCCCCTTTTTCGTATCGCACCCAGCGCATCACCACCAGACAAGTTCTCTGTCACTTGACCTATACCAGCCGAGAGACACACGACATCATTCAAAAGAATCTTGATCGCTCGCCCCTGTACAGCGGGGTTATTGAATCTACCGGACCTCGGTACTGTCCTTCCATCGAGGATAAGGTCGTGCGTTTTGCTGAGAAGGAACGTCACCAGATTTTTATCGAGCCTGAGGGGCTCGACTCGATCGAATTTTACCCGAACGGTATTTCAACCAGCCTGCCGGTTGATGTTCAGGCCGCTATGTTGAAAACGATCCCTGGATTAGAGCAGGCCAAAATACTCAAACCAGGCTATGCGATTGAGTACGACTATTTCCCCCCGCGCCAACTCTATCGGACCCTCGAAACCAAGCAGGTGGCTGGCCTCTATCATGCTGGACAAATCAACGGGACTTCCGGATATGAAGAAGCTGCCGCGCAGGGTTTAGTTGCCGGTATTAATGCCGTTCTGAAGTTGCGTGAGAGGCCGCCCCTGATCCTCGACCGGTCCCAAGCCTATATCGGGGTGCTCATCGATGATCTCATTACAAAAGATGCCTACGAGCCTTATCGGATGTTCACGTCAAGGGCTGAGTACCGATTGCTTCTCCGCCACAATAACGCCGATCTTCGGCTCATGCCGGTTGGATACGAGGTTGGTCTGATTCCTAATGCAGCATACGAGAGGTTTTTACGGAAGAAATGTCTGATCGAAAAAGAGATCGAGCACCTGAATACAGCCAGACCACCATTCAGCGACGAAATCCGGTTGCAGATCAAAGGCACCTATCTCGAGAACACTTCGTCTGCCTTGACCATGGCACAGCTTCTTCGCCGACAGGAGTCGAGCTATCAAGAACTCTTAAGAGTTTTTGAAATGCCGTTCATCCATGACAATGAAATAAGTGAAGAAGTAGAGCTCCAGATCAAGTATGAGGGTTATGTACGTCGGCAAATCCAGCAAGTGGAGAAATTTAAGAGGTTTGAGCAAAAATTGATTCCTCACACGTTCAATTACAACATGGTCTCGGGATTTTCCAGAGAAGTACGAGAGAAGTTCAATAGTATAAGACCGGAAACCGTGGGTCAGGCATCAAGAATATCAGGCGTGACTCCAGCTGCCATATCCTTACTTCTGGTTGCGATAGAAAAGAATCGGCGCCAATTCCACCCCACTATCGACACATAGTGCCGTAAAATTCGATCTGGACCTAACCTTCCCTATTGACCTCAATTAAGCATCAGCGTAATTGTTCCACGTGGAACAAGCAACCTCACCCTCCTTACTGCTGCAGGAAAGTTCAGCAGAAATTGGCGTTCCACTTAGCATCGAACAAGTCCAACGGTTCATGGTGTACCTAAAGCAGCTTCAACTCTGGAATCAATCATTCAATCTCACAAGCATTACCCTAGATGATGAGATTATCATCAAGCACTTTGTAGACTCTCTTGCCGCCCTCAGAGCCGACGATATTCGCCCTGGATCCAAGGTGCTCGATGTCGGCACGGGAGCTGGATTTCCTGGAATCCCGCTAAAAATTGCGAGATTGGACCTGAATATTACTCTCATTGAGCCGGCGAGAAAAAAATCCTCATTCCTGCACTTCATCATCGGTCTCCTTCGACTTGAAAGTGTCGACATATTTGACGGGACTTTAGAGAGATTCCTGAATGAACGTCTTCCCTATGGATCATTTGATTATTTGACCACCCGCGCATTGAAACATGACTTGATTCTGCACAATGGCACGAGGCTTCTTCGACCAGGAGGAAAAGCCATTCTCTATTCGTCACAACCGATTAACCAATCAGATCTTTCTTCTAACTGGTTATTGATGAGTGAATACACATTTCAGCTTCAGAAAGGATATGGTCAGAGAGTGGTGTCACTTGCTATACCTGCCAGCCTAAATCAAAACGTTTTCGATGTTCCACGTGGAACAAATTTGTTGTAGGAGCTCTTCGATGGGAAAGGTTGTTGCGGTCGCAAATCAAAAAGGTGGAGTTGGAAAGACTACTACGGCGATAAATCTTTCGTCCTCCATTGCTCTAGAAGGAAGGTCCGTACTGCTCATCGATATGGATCCACAAGGAAATGCGACGAGCGGCCTCGGCATTGATCACGGAAGCTTGAAGAGCACGACTTACAGTTGCCTTGTTAAAACCAGTACAATCGAAGAAACTTCAACGCAGACATCAGTTGAAGGACTCTCTCTCTTGCCGGCAAACGCAGACCTTGCAGGAGCTGAAGTTGAGCTTGTCAATGTTGAAGGGCGAGAAGGCCATCTTCGAAATTTGATTGCTGATGTCCGAAAGAAATATGACTTTGTTTTTCTAGATTGCCCTCCTGCACTGGGGATTCTCACTATCAATGCCCTTACTGCGGCAGATTCGGTTCTCATACCGGTCCAATGTGAATATTACGCGATGGAGGGTCTGACCAGGCTAATTGGAAGCATCGATCTAGTCCGTCAATCGTTTAACTCAAGCCTAGACCTGGAAGGCATTGTCTTGACCATGTTTGACTCGCGCAATACCTTATCCAGGCAGGTAGCTGAACAAATACGGTCTCACTTCATCGATCAGGTCTATCAAGCCGTCATCCCGCGCAATGTCTCGCTCGCGGAAGCTCCGAGTTATGGCCGACCTGGAATCCTGTACAACGTCGCATCTGCAGGCTCGCAAGCATACGTAACTTTAGCTAAGGAGTTTATAGCCCATGGAGAAAAAAGCCCTCGGTAAAGGACTCGGCGCCCTTCTGCCATCCTCCAAAGTGAATCAGCCAACGGAGCCGGCCGATGTCCAGCGGATACGGATCGAGAATATTGTGCCCAATCGCTATCAACCACGGCATACTTTCTCACAGGAAGAACTTGCTGAGCTGGCGGCGTCCATCAAAGAGAGCGGAGTTCTTCAGCCGATCATGGTTCGCCGCAAGGGGGACGGCATCTACGAATTGATCGCCGGAGAACGCCGATGGCGCGCCTCGAAGGAAGCCGGTCTTGAAACCATCCCGGTCGTCATTCGCAATTGCAGTGATCAAGAGGCTCTCTTACTGGCGTTGGTTGAGAATATCCAGCGAGAAGACTTGAATCCGATGGAGACCGCGCGAGCCTATTCGCGCATGACAAACGAATTCGGCCTTACGCAAGACGCGATTGCCGTAAAAGTCGGTCGTGATCGTTCCTCCGTCGCTAACTTCGTTCGACTGATCCATCTTCACCCCGAAGTACAGGACCTCGTCGAAGGGGGGACTCTTACCACGGGCCATGCGAAAGCCCTGCTTGGTCTCCAGTCCCCGGAGGACCAGCTCAGAATTGGAAAAATGGTAGCCGCTGGAACTCTTTCAGTCAGAGAAACAGAAAAACTCGTGGAGCTCAACCTTGTAGGAAAAAAGCGGCAATCCAAGGGTCCCCGCAGTTCACCCTGGACCGATCTCGAAGCCAGGTTACAGAAACGTCTTGGTACGAAAGTGACGATTCACCCACACAAGCAAGGAGGGAAAGTCGTCATTCATTATTTTTCACCGGACGAACTCGATGGAGTCGTGGAGGCTCTCCTGAGTTAGCCCTCATCTCGGTCTCGTACACGCCAAAAAATCGGTTCTTTTTGCCTTTTAACCATATAAACGCTAAATATCTCACCGGAACAGACCGATATGTTCCCTAACGATAAGGACTCCGCTCTTTAATCGGACCCCCCTATCCCAAATCGTGAGAGGAGGCGAGCGTATGTGGAAGGACAAACAAGACGGTAGGCGTTCCGACGACGCCGATGTTGAGGGTAATGGATCGAGCCTGGAACCTATGCGACACGACCCCGGACAACAGGATGTCAGCGCATTTGTCGGGAAAGGTGTCGTGTTCAAGGGGACCATCACTTACAACGGAACCGTGCGTATCGATGGGACTCTCGAGGGAGAAATCCACACCGATGGCATCCTGTTGGTCGGTGAGGAAGCTGTCATTACGGCCAAAGTGACTGCCGGCACCATTGTCTGTAAGGGAAAGATTACAGGGGATATTCACGCCAGAGACAAAATGAAGTTGCGTGCTCCTGCGATTATCAACGGCGGAGTCACCACACCCATGCTCTCGATCGAAGAAGGGGTCCTCTTTAACGGAACCTTAGAGATGGAACAAGTCGCCCCCCACTCTCAACGAGACACAACACCTCTTCATTCCATCGGAGGTCCGAGTGAGCCGGCCATCCGGAGGGTCTCCGCTTAGTCATGTGATACACTAGACAACAAAGAGAGGAGGCTCTTTCTCACCGAGCGAGCTTCCTCTCCTGTCCGGCCCATTTGAGGACAATGCCTCGTCGGTTTCTGTCACAAGGAGCAAAGGAAAGCTGATGTGGGCTCTAGGCGACAAACACGCTCAAGACGCGAGCGACAGCGATAATTTCACGTTCCTTGCAAAAGGAGCAGATTTCAAGGGCATTCTCAATTTTGATGGGACCATCCGCATCGACGGCCGCGTTGAAGGCGAAGTCCACACCACCGGGACCATCATTATTGGAGAACAAGCGATTATTAAAGGCATTCTTTCAGCCGGCACCCTGATGACCAGCGGGAAGATCAACGGCACGGTAACAGCCACCGACAAAATTCAAATCCTGAAGCCTGGCATTCTCATCGGTGATATTCGCACACCGGGTATTTCGATCGAGGACGGCGCTCACTTCCATGGCATGTGTGACATGGGAGCTCAGAAATGGGTCGACGAAAACCCATCGTCACCCAAGAATGTTCACGATTTGGCTTTCCATCGGAGTAAAGCTCGGGCGGCAGACCTCTAGCACTTTCTCAACACTTCCCGGTACACTACCGGTCCCATGCCTCGACCAACCGTCCTTCTTGGTATGAGCGGCGGAGTTGATAGCTCCGTCGCCGCCGCTTTGCTCGTTCGCCAGGGCTACGACGTGCACGGCATTACCCTTCAAGTATGGGAACACGAGGACGAAACCGTATCAGCCTCCAAAAAGTGGCAAGAACGAGGATGTTGTAAGGTCGGCATCGCCAAGCACGTCGCCAAACTTCTGAATATCTCCCACGAAGTCATCGATACTCGCGACTCCTTTCGGAAAGGAGTCATTGACGATTTTCTTCACGGCTATACCACCGGCACGACACCGAATCCCTGTGTCCGCTGTAACGAAAGAGTGAAGATCCGGGGGCTCATGGATCTCGCGGCCTCGCGAGACCTCAATTACGTAGCAACGGGACATTACGCTCGTCTCCAAAGCAATCATGGTACTCCGCTCCTCGCGCGTGCCACTGATCATCGCAAGGATCAAACCTACTTTCTCTACCGCCTCAATCCTCACTGGCTGCCCAGACTGCTCTTCCCTCTGGGTAACCTGGCCAAATCGGACGTCTGGAGAGAAGCCGAGGCCTTGGGGCTCCCGGCCGATGAGCTGAAGGAAAGTCAGGAGATCTGCTTTGTCTCTCAGGGAGACTACCGTACTTTCATCGAAAAAGAGGTTCCCGAAGCCAAGAGACCCGGCACCTTTATCGATGAGGCCGGGCAGCCACTGGGCCAACACGACGGAATTGCGTTCTACACACCAGGCCAACGCCGGGGACTTGGCATTGCCACAGGACAGCGGCTCTATGTTCAACAAGTGCGCCCCGCGACCAATACCGTCATACTCGGCCCGGAGGAATCCCTGCGCAGACATGAGTGTACGGTGAGCGACCTCAATATCTTTGCCTCTCATTTATTGGAAAGCCCAATTGAAACTCACGTCAAAGTTCGCTACGCAACACCCCCGACACCTGCCATCCTGTCACCACTGACCTCCTCAAGCATCCGTATTCAGTTTCGCGAGGCTCAACGGGCACTAAGTCCAGGCCAATCCGCCGTCTTCTATCAAGGAGACCATGTGCTCGGAGGTGGAATTATCCAACCGTTCTAACGCCGTCCGACGCTTCTCTTCTTGACTTGTCCTGTGATCTTCCTATAGCCTCCACACTTACTAGAACGAGGAGGAGCGCCTCCGGTTCGGTACCATAGCCAGTCCAAGTCCATGCTCATCGCATTCATCTGAGGTTTCTTATGTTCGGTTCATTTGGATGGATGGAATTAATGCTGATTTTGATCATTGTCTTGATCATTTTCGGCGCCGGGAAACTTCCCCAATTGGGAGAAGGCCTCGGTAAAGCCATCAAAGGCTTCAAGAAATCCGTACACGAGGCCGATGCTATTGATGTGACACCGGCCGAACAGTCTCAGCAGGCCCAGTCGCAAGCCCCTTCATCCAATCAGGTCAACGCCCAATCAGAAGCCGCACCATCGCCCGCTCCCCAAGCGACGCAACCGAGCCATGTGAAACAAGGGTAACCGGTCTGAGACTGCTGTGACGACAAGATAGCGTGGAAATTAACGGCCTTATCATTACTACCCTGAATCATGTTTGGATTGGGCGCCAGCGAGATCTTAATTATTCTGGTGATAGCCTTTCTCCTATTCGGTCCAAAACAACTCCCTGAAGTCGGACGCCAAGTCGGCAAAGCCATTAAGGGCTTTAAAGATACGGCCGATGATCTCCGCAAGTCGGTGGAGCCTGAGCTCAACATGATTCAGCAAGAAGTCAAAATGGTCGAACAGGACTTTCAAGCTTCCATGAAAGAAGCCGAAGAAGAAATCACTGCCGCCGGTAAACAATCGGAGGAGACCCCTCAGTCTCTTAGCAAGTCGGGTCAGCTATAACCGGAAATGATCAGTGCGGTGGTTTCACGAAGAGGACACGGGCGACATAGATTCCTCTCTATTTTCCCTCTCTCATCGAACCCTCTCGTTGATGACATGCGGGCATCTCGTTACCTTTTTTCCTCCTGTTGAAAGGCCTGGCGCGACTCAACTCCTTACCTCTTCAGAGAATGAATGCCGTAACGAAGAGACCTAAACCGACAGTTCGAAAACCGTGGAGGATGGTCTTCCTCACGGCCATGACGGCGGTGGTCGGATTAGTCACCTTCTCCGGTCCAGCCGAGAGCGCCTTCGAATTGCCCGAAGGGGAAAAGATTACCAATCCTATCGTCATCGGGCGTGGGATTCCTCAAAAGGAAGCCTATGAACCGTTCGACCCCAAGATCGGCAGAAACTTCGATCTCAGAAACCTCTGGATGCGCGCCGATCTCCGCGTACGCCCCGAATACCGCAACAACGTCTGTTTCGGCGGAGGGATAGGAACGGCTGGAGAATGTAACGCTCCCGGTATTGTTCCAAACAGCCTGACCGGTAAGGCCAACGATCAATTCGTCCAGCAGATGACCCGCTTGGGCATCGGCTACGACCTGTCACCGGATGTCAATTTTTACCTCGAATTCATTGATTCTCGGACCTGGGGCGGAAACGGTACGCCCGTCGGCGCCGGAGGCGCAGGGAATAACGGAGACCCCATTATCCATACATGCGGTTCTACGCCAAGCCAGGGCGGAAGACCCGTCTGTTCACTCGGTATACGGGCCGGGTACATGCTGATCCGGAACTTTGCCGGTATACAGGGGTTGGGTCTCAAGGCCGGTCGGCAATATATCGTATTCGGCGATCAGAGCCTGTTTGGCCACTTTGATTGGGCCAACACAGGATTCTCGTTTGACGGCGTCATGGTGCAGTACAGCAACCATATCATGGATACCCATGCCGGTTGGTTTCGGACCGCTGAAACCGACCTTGTACAAGGGGCACCAGTTGGTAGCGGAAGCCCAAACATCGGAGGGACAGGTCAGGCGAGAAACGCCGCCGGTGATGCCGATTTGTTCATCATTTACAATCAAATCAAGTCGGTCCCTGGATTTCTCATCGAACCCTTCTATGCCTATTACAAAAGCAATCTTGGGGGAGGCGATATTTCTTCTCAGGGTCTCGGCACCCCAAAGCACGGCAATCAAACCCGCCATACCGTCGGGGGACGGGTGGCCATGAAGAAAGGTTACTTCGATGCCTCCAGCGAAGTGGTCTATCAATTCGGACAGATGGGGGATACCGCCGCCAACGCAAGCAGCCTCTGCGGGGATACTGGAGGCGAGGGAAAATGTCTCCATATCAATGCCTGGGCCACCAGAAACTGGTTCGGCTATACCGCCTTCAACTTACCGGGAAAACCCCGCATCGCCTTCAATTTTGACTATGCCTCTGGCGACGGCCGTGCGAACTGTACGTTAGACGCCGCCTATGGCGATTGTAAGACCGCCAATACCTTTGAAAACTTCTTTCCGACGAATCACATCCACATGGGGTATATGGATGTCATGGCGTGGAAGAACATGATGAGCTTCTCCGGCAACTTCCAAGCCAGACCCTCATCCAATGACCACATCGAAATCTGGTACACGAATCTCCACCTGGCCAATGCTCGAGATAATTGGTATCGCGCAAGCCAGGGCGTCTATGTCTTCTCACGGCCGGACAACACCGAGACCCATATCGGTGACGAACTTGATGTCGTTTGGACCCATTTTTTTATGAACGGCATCGTCGCCTTTCAAGCCGGCTATGGTCACCTCTGGCCTGGATCATACATTTCCCACAATCTGGGGCGCCGGGCTGTGGGGCAAGATTGGGCCTACGCTCAGCTCTGGATAAACTTCTAGACTCCCCCACCCAGTTTGTCGCCGACCGAGAGCGCCCTTTTTTTATCCTAACTCAATCCACTCCCTACCTGGGCAAACCGCTCCTGAAGTTCGCCATAGTGCTGAGTCACAGGAAATTTCGGGAACTCTTTCGGTAGATGCTCCGGCGGCCGAAAGAAAAATCCGGCGTCGGCTTCGCCCAGCATCGCGGTATCGTTGTACGAATCACCGGCAGCCATCGTAAAGAAGTTCAGAGATTTGAGCGCAGCTACCGCATGCTTCTTGGGGTCCTGCATTCTCATGTGGTAGTTCACAATACGGCCGTTCCTGTCGATTTCCAGCTGATTGCAGAAGAGAGTCGGGAAACCCAGCTGTCGCATAAGTGGCTGAGCGAACTGATAGAACGTGTCCGACAAAATAATGACCTGATAGCGCTCCCGCAGCCAGGCGAGGAAGTCAGTTGCCCCTTCTAAAGGACCCATTTTTGCAATCACATCTTGAATGTCGCCGATCTTCAACGCCTGCCGATCGAGAATGTTCAACCGCTGCCTCATGAGCTTGTCATAATCCGGCATCTCCCGGGTCGTGATCTTCAAGTCGTCAATCCCCGTCTTCACTGCGACATTGATCCAGATCTCCGGTACAAGCACCCCTTCCAGATCCAAACACACCACCGCGGACTTCTGCATGCGATCTCTCCTCTTCGTCACTCAATGAACCGCCCCACTGTGCCATCAGGAGGCAGGGTCCCTGCGACCTCCTGAAAACGATTGACTCATAAAACGCCTTACCTTACCCATCGGTTGTACGGGGGATCTTTTCGAGGGGTTTGAAATGGCTTATTTAGTGTTCCCTTGATAGCGGATAGAAACTAATATGCCGATGCACGATGAATCAAGGGTCTTGGTTCCATGGCTCTGACGCTATGGCACATCTCCATTTGTTGAACATCCGGTTCACCCCCGTCGCTATGGCTCACATCCTGATCTATGCGGAGGACCAGCCCACGACAGATCCTACCGGTTCGTTTGCGCTACCCCCAAATGGACTCACACATAAGGCCATCTTTGGGCCTTGCGCGTCTCATGAAAAGGTGTAGAGTTTATGGTGCGCGGGTACACCGACCCTGCCGAACATGAGGTAGCCAACGAGAGGTCGTCGCTCATACCGAGTCAGCGAGGTGTACCCCCGCCCAATCACGCCTCTCCTCTGACCCACACAAAATGATCCTCGCCGATTGCGATCTTCGCGACCTTGCATGATCCGCTCAATAGGGTCGGCCGATCTTGCTCCTTCCGTGAAGAACCTCGATAATAGCGCATGGGACAGCCCATCGTGTTTTCCGGCCACGTCATTGGTCTGCTCAAAGAGTACATGCGGGACCTAGTGGATCAGGCAACGCAAGATCAGCATTCCCAAGAACAGTTCGGCTTTACTCCCGTGCCTTACCGTCCCGATCAAGCCTTTTCCGACCTCCTCGCCCTGCTGGACGATCGCATCGAATCGGAAGGTATCCAAGTAGGCTTGCCGGAATCTTTCCTCCATGACATGTGGAGTCTCTGTAACGAAGCAGTTGAACCCATCTCTACACGCGTCTGGCTGGAAGGAAACCTTGAGGGTCGGAACCTGTCCAAAGCTCGCACAAGGGAGATGACCTACCAGGCGTTGATCGAGTTTATTGAATCCCGTTCACGAGAAAGAAGTTAATGTATGCTTCCCTGGTTATCATGGTCCTTGGCATTCATCCTGATCCAAGTCTACAGCCTGCAGGTCGGCACAGGGTGGGCCGAACCGCCAAAGAGCACAGACGAACGACCTCTCGTCACATTAGTTCCAGTTGTGACCGAAGGCCTTGAGAATCCACTCTTTCTCACACAAGCCGGTGATGAGACCGGGCGACTCTTCGTTGTCGAGCAGCCTGGTCGCATTCGTGTGCTGGAAGGACGCGCGCTACTTCCCGCTGCATTTCTCGACATCACAAAACACGTTCTGTCCGGTGGAGAGCGCGGTTTATTAGGACTCGCGTTTCATCCGGACTATCGTCACAACGGACGGTTCTTCGTCAACTACACGAGGAAACCGGATGGCGCGACTGTATTGGCTGAGTACCGTAGGGGGACAACGGCAACGTCGGCCTCTCCGGAAGAACGGATTTTGCTGATCGTGCCGCAACCCTATCCCAATCACAATGGCGGCATGGTTGCCTTTGGGCCCGATGGCTACTTGTACGTCGGCCTCGGCGATGGTGGATCAAAAGGCGATCCCGACAACCGTGCGCAAAATCTTGAGGACTTGCTCGGAAAGATTCTCCGAATCGATGTGGATCGAGGTGATCCATATGGCATACCGATGGACAACCCATTCGCCAAGGGAGGTGGTCGTCCGGAAATTTATGCCTTTGGGTTACGAAACCCTTGGCGCTTTTCATTCGACGTCCAGACAAAACACCTCTGGGTCGCTGATGTCGGACAATACAACTGGGAAGAAATCAACATGGTCACCCGAGGCGGCAATTACGGCTGGCGCGTAATGGAAGGGACACATTGTTTTCATCCATCCACCGATTGCCGGACCACCACGTTCAGCTTGCCGGTTTCAGAGTATTTTCATGAAAAAGGACGCTGTTCGATTACCGGTGGCTATGTCTATCGCGGTCGAATACTTCCGAGTCTCGTCGGAACATATGTGTATGGAGACTTTTGTAGCGGAGAGATCTTTGCGCTAAATAAAGGCGAGACGGTCAACGGGCCGCATCAGATATTCAAGAGTTCGTTGCAGATTTCTTCCTTTGGGGAGGATTCTGCCGGGGAGCTCTATGTGCTGGATCATAAAGGAGGAATCTATCGTCTCTCAGCCCCATAGGAGATTGGTACACCCCTATTCTAGGCGGCTACTTCTAGGTTCAGAAAGAAGAGGACGGAATGGCAACAAAAGGGTATTGGTTGATGAAATCGGAACCCTCCACATTCTCGATCGATGACTTGCAACGATCCCCCAACCAGACAACCAGTTGGGACGGAGTACGCAACTATCAAGCTCGTAATTTCATGCGCAGCATGGCCGTCGGTGATCATGTCCTGTTCTACCACAGCAGCGCTGATCCACCGACGGTCGTGGGTATCGCGGAAATCGTCAAAACCGCCTACTCTGATCCGACACAATTCGACAAGAAAGACAAGCACTACGACCCGGAGAGCAAACCATCCGAGCCCAGGTGGGACATGGTCGACATCAGGTATGTTCGGAAATTTGCCCGCGCCTTGACCTTGGACGAATTGCGGAAACACAGCAAGCTGAAAGGAATGGTCTTGTTGCGAAAGGGCTCACGGCTCTCAGTTCAGCCGGTCACTCAGCTGGAGTGGAAGCACATCACGAGCCTAGTGTGAGGCCTAGTCGTTCACCGATTAGGTACTGGCCTTTCCATCGTCCATATACCGATGTTGCCAGTCCAACCAGGCATGACCCAGTTCGTGCGCGAGAATATATCGACGGCGAGTTACAGGAAGTCGCTTCCGTACGTAGATGGTCTTCGTATCATCATCCCAAATTCCATCGGCATTTTCGTCCCGCTTGTCCATTTCCGCGTCGGATAACTGCCGAACCGAAATCCGGTAGCCGAACGGAAGGACAACTTGATTGGGGATGCGCAACATCTTCTTTCGTTCTCTGACCATTGTCGCCATCGTTCACCCCATCCTCCTCCCAACCGCTGACTTAGCCTACCATAACAAGGCAGGCCGAGTATTGACCATTTTCTTTATATTTTTCCGTGTCTTATATAATTCTTTATCCTGGAACTGCTCAGGCCACTTTGGACCGCTGCACCTCTCTTAGCAGTTCCCCCATCGCCGAAATTTGTGTATGATCCGCTTATGGAATCTACCCTTGCTGAAGAATTCATCCATGCCTATCCCAAGTCGGTTCGCCTGGTTGGACTGAAGGTCAGGAACCGAGGGGAGGTCAAGAAGATGGACTCAGCCGGCGCCACATTGCGCACCGGTGACCCGGTCTTGATCGAGGTCGAAGGTGAAGTCACGTACGGGATCGTCTACACAGAGCCCTACTCGACACCCTTTATTCCGCCCATGCGGGCGATGAAATCCATTTTACGTACGCCTAATGCTGAAGAAACTGCGTTGATCGCCAGGCTTGAACGGCTCTCCCAGGAGGC